>JBPCXN010000073.1:0-49310 GCA_051008495.1 Endozoicomonas sp.
GGGTGTGCTGCCTGATTAATGTGAGAAAAAACGACGATTGTTGGCTACTCTTATAGGATTGTTGATATAGCCACAGCGTCCTATTCCCATGACTGCCCAAGTTTTATTGTCAGAAAACAACGAAACCCAGATTCTCATCACCATTCAGCACGGCAACTCAATGCTTGATTTCGAGACCAACCTTCAGGACTGTCTCAACCAAGCTGGAGTATTTGGAGTAGAAAAGCAACTGGAGCACATGGATACCGATGGCTCGCCGGTAAAAATGGGTGGCATCCATATGACCAGCAAGCACAAAAAAGAGCCCAAGGTCTATGAAACACCATGGGGTGCCATCAAGGTATCTCGCTACGTGTATCAGAGCAGTCAAGGCGGTGAAACCTTTTGTCCACTGGATCAAGACGCTCGAATCATTGTCAACTCAACGCCAGCCTTTGCTCGGATGGTGAGCTGGAAGTATGCACAGATGGCCGCCCCTCAGGTCGAAGAAGACCTGCGACAAAATCATGGCCGAAGCAGCAGCCGCTCAACACTTCGCGACCTAGCCGATGTAGTGGCAAGCATTGCGCAGGCCAAGGAAGAAAAATGGGTATACGACATCCCTGAGTTATCAAAGCCAGTGGCGACAGTAGCCATAGGGCTTGATGGCGCAAACCTGCTGTACTACGAAGGCTACCGAATCGCTATGTGCGGCACCATCAGTCTTTACGATGATGAGGGCGAGCGCCTTCACACCCTCTACTGTGCAGAAGCACCGGAATACGGCAAACAAACCTTCATTAACCGTTTCACTGGTGAAATCCATAAGATTAAAGAAAAGTTTCCTGATGCAGTCTATGTAGGTGTTGCTGACGGAGCTGCCGATAACTGGACATTTTTAGAGCCTTTTACATCTGTTCAGGTGCTGGATTTCTACCATGTATCTGAATATGTTGCTGATGCAGCTGAGGCGCTTTACCCTGGCAAGAAGGCGGCACAGGAAAGACATGCATGGCTAAAACAAAAGCTGCACGACCTGAAACACGAAGAAGGCGCAGCGAAAAATCTACGGCGAGAGCTCGACCGGGCGTCACCAGGGAACAACCGTACAGCCTCTTTGGAAAAATTGATAAAGGCCAGAACCTACTTCAAAAATCACTGGCACCAGATGATTTACCCTGAGGCCAGAGGGCGTAACCTACCCATTGGCTCAGGTGTTACAGAAGCTGCCTGTAAGAGTTTGGTAAAACAACGTATGTGCCGCTCTGGAATGCGCTGGAAAGAGCAAGGGGCATCTATGTTGTTGACAATAAGAGCGTTAGTTTGCTCGTCAGGGCAGTGGGCTGCGTTCTGGTCAAAGATGAACCGTTATGGTTTTCCCGTCGCACACAATCTCACTCCAGTACATTAATCAGGCAGCACACCCGTCATTAATACGGCATATGCCGTATTTTAGCTGAATACGTCAAAATCTCATGTTTAGCCCACTACCGAAAAAATTTGCTGAAAAAGTCGCCTTTGTCACCGGAGCCGCTTCCGGAATTGGCCGTGCAACCGCCATTAAACTGGCAGAAGAAGGCGCAACACTGACCATTGCAGATATCAACGAGGAACAGCTTGAAGAAACCGCGAACAGTTGCAGGGAATTTGGAGCAGAAGTGCTGAGCCTGAAGCTGGACGTAAGCGATTTCCAGGCCTGCAGTGGCGCCATCAATGCCAGCATCGAAGCGCACGGTAAACTCGATATCCTGTGCAACATTGCCGGTATTCACCAGGCCAAGCATCTGGCCGACATCACCATTGAAGACTGGAGCCGCATGGTGGCCATTAACCAGTCTTCTGTCTTTTACCTGTGTCAGCTGGCCATGCCACACCTCATTGAAACCCAGTGCAACATAGTAAATATCGCTTCCTCTGCCGGGTTGGTGGGCCAGGCTTACCACAGCACTTACTGCGCAACCAAGGCAGCAGTCCTGAATTTCACCAAGGCACTGGCTGTTGAATTCTCAAGCAAATCTGTCAGAGCCAATGCTATCTGCCCAGGGTTTGTAAAAACTGCCCTGACCGAGAAATTCCAGATGCCGGACCAGGCCGACCCAATGCACCTGTTCCGCTGCTCACCCCTGGTTTCCACCAATGGCGCTGAGCCAGAAGAGGTCGCGGCGATGATTGCTTACGTTGCTTCAGACGATGCGAAGTTTGTTACTGGTGCAGCGCTGTCTATTGATGGTGGGCAGGTGGCCTGCTGAGTTACTTCCAGTTGCTTCATCGAACTGAACGACTCATCGTTCAGTAAACGACAAAGGTCTGTGTGAAATAGAAAGCGGAGAGCAGGTATAGAAAAAGTCCGGCCAGCTTCAATCTGCCAGACAGACTTTATGGATGTTCAAAACAGCCGTTAGAAAACAGCCAGGCCGGTAATAATGACGGCAATCAGCACGACATAGAGAAGGTTTTTTTTCATAGGTACTGAATCCCCAAGCTTCGGTCTGAAAAATGATGATGTGCAGAGCGTGCCCTCCACACCATCCACCCGCCAATCAGAAGTTGTATTTCACGGTCAGGCCGTAACTTCTTGGGTCTCCAATGGCCGCTGTTACGCCTTCTGCACGATTGGGTACAGGGAACAGAGTTGCATCCCGGCTACGGGAATACTGGCTGATGTACTCCTTATCAGTCAGGTTTTTGCCCCACAGGGTAGCCTGCCAGCTGCCATCAGCAGAGGTGAAACCGATACTGGCGTTATAGAGGGTGTAGGCTTTCTGCTCTGAAACCGGGTCCAGATCAGGAAAGTCGGTGCGCTCTCCCTTATAGGCTGCCTCGCCCCTGACAAACCAACCCATGCCGCCATCCAATAATCCGCTGTAGGTGGCGTTCAGATTAGCGGTCAAGGGACTGGTAGCATTTATACGTTCGCCAGAAAGATCTTGAGAACCGCCCACACAGGTAACAGCGGCATACTGAGGCCGCATGCAGGTTGCGTTTTCATACTCATCAAAGCGGGAATCAATATAGGCAATATTGGCGTCAATTGTTAAGGCGTCTGTAGCCAGCCAGACCAGCTCGGTTTCCACCCCCTTGGCAACAACCGAGGCATCGCTCTGAATGGTATTACCGGCCACACCATCGGGTATCTCCACCTGATAATTTTTGAATGTCTGGTAGAACAGGCTGGTGTTCCAGCGCAGCGTGCTCTCTAGAAGGTCTGCCTTGAAGCCAACTTCAAAGTTATTGGAATACTCTGAATCGAAATCATCGGCTAGAGTGTAATCAGACCCATCAGCCTGAGTGACTAAATTATCTTTGATCGTATTAAAACCACCGGATTTGAAGCCCCGGTCATACCCGGCATAGACCATGACATCCGGGTTGATGAAATAGGAAACCTTAAGTGTTCCGGTGACAGCGTTATACGTTTTATTCTGTTCCATCTCATCCCAAGTTGATGCTGCCCCCTGGTGCATCCCCCCGAATACGCCTGCTCCAGACTTGCGATAGTTCAGCTCTTCGCGTTTTGACGACGAATAACGGGCGCCAAAAGTCAGTTCAATATCATCGCTGTACTGGTAGGTGTTATGGTTGAAGAGAGCCCAGTCAGTAATCTTGCTGTCGATGACAGTTTGCTGAGCCGACTTGACGGGAACCATGATCGTACCGCCAGGGGTAGTGACTGGCCTAATACCAACTGTCTGCAAAAGATCATTTGTGGATTTTGATTCGGTATCGGCGTAAAAAGCGCCCAGAATGGACGAGAATTTCTCATTTTCGAAAGTAAACCTGACTTCCTGACTGAGGCCTTTTGCTAGAGGTTTGTTGATAAACAGCAGAATATCTGAGCTCCCCATAACACCGTCGGCACTGCCATTGGGCCCATCACCACCATTAGTCGCGCTGAAATCCTGATAGCCCGTAACAGAAGAAAAACTCCAGGTATCATTCAGGTCGCCATCGATATGCAATGACCATATTTCTGTCTCGCTGTCCCGGCTGCCTGGAGAACCAACCTGAATCTTCCCATCATAAGGATCTGCTCCCAGAAGTGTTTTTCCTTCTAACTGAGCCAGTCCTTCGCTCAGATCGCCATAAGCCAGTTTCTCTGAAACTGCATTGCGGGTTTTCGATTTATGGGTCTCATAGGAAATGTCAGCCTGCCAGTTGTCATTGATTTCCCAGAGCGCACTCAGTCTCCCACCCTGACCATTAAAGCTCTGTTTTTTATCCGTTACGATATTGGTGATAAAGCCCTCTTTATTCATATCGTAAGCACTGACCCGGACCGCCATAACATCGGACACAGGCAGGTTGACCACTCCACGAGTTTCAAACAGCCCGCGATTTCCCACGTTGGCCTCCAGCGAACCTTCTATTTCTTCAGTATGTGGCTTTTTTGTATGAAGGCTGATTGCACCACCAGAGACTTCCTTTCCAAAAAGCGTGGACTGGGGGCCTTTCAGGATTTCAATACGATCGACATCCATCAGGTTATTAAACGCTGCTTCCGTTCTTATCAGAGGAACGTCATCAACAAAAATACCCACAGATGGTCGGATGGATGGGGTGAAACTGTTGTTACCCACCCCCCGGATACGTACTGAGTTGTTAAAACCGTCATCATTACCGGCAACCTCTACACCCGCAGAGATTTTGCCAAGATCACTGAAGTTGCTGGTATTACTTTTTTCCAGACTGTCAGCAGTCACGGCGCTGACAGAGCCCGCTATATCCTGAACAGACTGGGCCCGCTTCTGAGCGGTAACGATAACTTCTTCAAGCGTGTTGGACTGGCTGGCTTCCTCTGCCTGGGCCGAAGACATCTGGGCGGCGCACAGTGCGATGGCTACCGGCAGAAGCTGCCGGCGAAATTTTGGAGTCTCCGCTCTCATGTGTATACCCTTAGCTATCTGTTTTTATTTTTTTTCTGCGTGAGGGAGGGTGCGAATAGGTCCTGTGGCGCTCTGGCCTGCCAGGGGGATTCAGAATCAAGGCAGCCTTTGCAGGCATGTCTAGACCTGTCAATAAAGACTAACGCAGAGTCTGGATTCCCCTGGAGGCGACTACGCGTCCCGCCCGAAGGGCAAGTCATTAAGTCGGCATCTGCGGCGTTCCAGTTTTTGTTAAGGACTAAGGCCATTAACCGCAAACTGCGCCTTGCACCTGCCGACTTAAGGCCGGGCCGCGCAGGCTTGCAGAGCGCTCACATGACTTATTCGCACCCTCCTTAGCTAATCTACGGAGCCCTTGGCAATACTGCCTCTTGTCCGGCAGGACTGGATTACAAACCCATCGGGTCAGTATAAATAACCTGAAAAAAAGTGTAACTTGCACCCATAACAAAAAGAACAGGGTCTGATGTATGGACTGGTTAACCTCCGCACAACTCTTCGTGCTGTCCCAGGGAATTCTTTTGTGTGTGGTCATTTTGTCGGTAAGAGGAGGCAATCGCACCGCCAATACGATTCTCGCACTCTACATTGCCCTCAATACCACGGGCATGTTCATGCATCTGCTGATCCAGGCGAAAATCCCGATCTACTCACCGCTTTATGGCATATTTATCCTACTGATATTCAAAGGGCCGCTGCTCTTTCTCTATGTTCGATCCCTCACAGATGCTGATTTCAGGTTCAACAGATCTTTGTTTATTCATGCACTGTGCATTATTCCCGGACTGATTACCTATGCGATGAAAATGTCAGCAGGCGATGTTCCGGCAACCTTGGTAGGAGACCAGTTTGTCACTAATAAGCCTGTGCCTCTCTTCCTTTTGATCAACAGCAGCATCATCCTGGCCTATGGACTGATGTCATTACGCCTTCTGGAAACCCACCGGAGCAGGCTGGAAAACACCTTCTCAGCCATTGGTCCCATTACCCTGAACTGGCTGAAATGGCTAATTATCTTTGTTCTGGCGATGCGCCTGACCTACATGGTGAAAGATCTGGCGATGATCTTTGGCTTGACAGAAATCAAACCCAAATCCGTTATCCTGATGATGCTGAACTTCGGTGTTATCTACTTCATCGCCATTGGTGGCCTGCGTCAGCCGATGATTTTCAGCCGGTCTATCCGGGATGTTCTGGAGAAAGTCGAAACTCCCACAGCACAGGTTGCCCCTTCAACAGAAACTGACTGTCAAGCCCAGGAAGACACTAAAGTCAAATATCAGAAATCAGCCCTGGGGCAGGAAAAACTGGACGGGATCTGGACCAGACTGATAACACTGTTTGATGAACAGAAGACGTATATGCAGGAAGATCTCAACCTGTCGCACCTGGCCGACCTGCTGGAGATTTCGTCCCATGAGCTGAGTCAGGCGATCAATATGAAGTCAGGCTCCAATTTCTACGAGCTGGTCAACCGTTACCGTATTGACGCTGCCAAGGAACTGTTGGAAAACCCGCAGCACAGCCATCGCAAACTGCTGGATATTGCCATGGAAGTGGGCTACAAAAGTCAGTCGACGTTTTACAGCCAGTTCAACAAACAGGTGGGTATGACCCCGAAGCGCTATCGCGACCAGTGCCTTGCCAGTATCGAAAGTAACGAGGCCACCAGTTAACCTTCCGGACAGCAGGAGATGGAGCATCTGCTATGCTGTTTTTCACGAACAACAACGGAGAAACAGCATGCCTCTTGAACAGCGGGTTACAAGAGTTGAATCGAAGTTCGATACCCTCGATCACTCTTTTCGTGAATTGTTGAAAGTGGTCAGGGGGACTCAGGACGTAGTTGCGCTGATTTTAAAGAAGCAGGAAGAGCTTGAAAAAAATGCTGCCCGGAATCAACAGGAAAACCGGGAGCGCTTTGACCAGCTGGAACTGCTGATCCGGCAACATTTCACAACAGGCTGAGCGGTTCAGTACACAAACAAAAAGGGCAGGATAACCACCTGCCCTTTTCTTATTAAATATTCAGCCTCAGTTATTCTTCAGGCATAGCCCGAGCAACCAGGGATTGGGTGTGCAGTCGTAAATCAGCCGACCAGCCTCGCCGTAAATCATATCCAGCATGATTTTGGCACTCTCAGGAGGCATGCCACGGGCTTCCTTTTCCTGTAACTTATCCATGGGAACAGGGTAATCCACCCAGTCCTTTGGCGCTTTCCAGCCGGGAGGCGGAACGATATTGGAGCGTGTACCATTCAACGGATGCAGCATTCGCCAGTCACCAATGGCTGCTGACATCTCTGTAACCCTCTCAGGATACTTTGAAGCCAGGTTATTTTTTTCATAAGGGTCTTCATTAATCCTGAACAGGTAACTGGTCACATCAGACGACAGAAAGCCCTGTTTAACTTCCTGAACCAGTTTCCACTCATCATTGAACGCCGTGAAGCTGAAAGAGTTTCTGACAGGCGTCTCAGAAACAAAAAATGCATAATCCTCGCGGGCAATCGCTTTTTTGCCGTTGATCGCCTCCAGCATACTGCGCCCATCAAAAGAATGTTTATTGTTTGGCTCAATGCCCGCCGCTGCTGCCAGGGTCGGAAAAACATCCATGGCCGTCATGATGCTGTCCATCTGAGTGTTTTTAGGCAACTTCCCTGGCCAGCGAATAGCAGACACCACCCGTATGCCACCTTCGAAGGTATCGCCTTTACCGCCCCTCAAAGGGTAGTTGTAGGCTCCAGCCCCACCGTATACCGGGCCACCGTTGTCACTGAAAAACAAAACGATGGTGTTGTCGGCAATACCTTCATCTTCCAGGGTCTTCAATACCCGGCCAATGGCCTGATCCATGGCGTCAACCATTGCCGCATAGACAGGCCGGGCTTTCTCCTGCATGGTGATCTTGCCGAGCATGCGGGTTTTGTCGCCTCGGGAGCGGGACTTCTCTGTATTGTCATCAAGATCCTTATACTTCTCGATCAGGTTTGCCGGTGCCTGCAGAGGTGTGTGAGGCGCAAGGAAAGGCATATACATAAAGAACGGTTTGTCCTTGTCCCGCTTCTTTATCCAGCGCTTGGCGTCCTCAGCCAACAGGAAAGTTTCGTAGTCTTCTTCATCCACAGACACGCCGTTTCTCTGGAAATCCTTGCCACCCTGGTTGGCGTATGGCGGAAAATAGTCAACCTCCGTGTTCAGGTGACCATAGAAGTAATCGAATCCTCGCTGGTTTGGCGTATAGCTTTCCTGTGCCATGCCCAGGTGCCATTTCCCGAACATGGCAGTCTGATAGCCAGCCGCCTTGAACGACTCCGGCATCATGGTTTCATCCGGGTGCACGCCATTATTTGACCAGGGCATGACCGTGGCATAAGCAATACCCAGACGCATAGGGTCACGTCCGGTCATCAAAGCAGAACGGGTAGGTGAGCAGGTGGGTGCTACGTAAAACCGATCAAGCTTAACGCCTTCTGCCGCAAGGCTGTCCAGAGATGGCGTATCAATGGGGGCGCCATTGAACCCTACATCGGCCCAGCCCAGATCATCGGCAACCATGATAAGGATGTTGGGCTTTTCCGTCGCGGCCATCGAAGAGAACGACAGCAGTGATAACAGAAAGCCAGCGGCAGCTCTCAGTTTCAACATTTTGAACTCCATATCCATTCGAAACATTTATTGTTATAAAGAGGCAAGCTTCGACTTAGTGGCGGTAATACGCCCCTTCAGCCAGCCGGTTTCACTGTGGTTGCTGCCATTTCCATAAGCTTCAGCCAGAAGAATTTCCAGAGCATCCAGCCGGGTTTCATAGGCCTGGGCATTGTCCGGTGTTTCCGCCAGCGCCATCTCAATCAGGTGGAGGGCTTCGACAGGTTTATTGTCTGCCACTTTGTTTATGGCCCTGGCGATAAACGGCTCTGATCCACCAGCCATTTCAGCCACTTCTTTATAGAGAGTGTTAACCGGGACGGGATAAAGCTCAGTGGTGGATTCAAAGCGAAACCAGGTGCTGTAGTGTTCCCAGATGCTGCGCACATTCCAGGATACCTTGCCGTGCCCCTGGCTCAACGCCAGCTCAGGCGGCAGTTGAATTTCCTCCATAAGTTCCCACATGGTTTTACCGGCGTTCATACCGGCTACGGTTTCATCATGGATATAGCGGGTAGCCTCTCTCATGGCGGTCATGTCGTTGCGTAGCTGCTCAGCTCCGGTCACCGGATCAAAATGACTGGGCAGAATCATGTCCGGATTCAGATCAATCATGGTGTCCAGCGACTGGATATAGGCCACCGGGTCACGGAACTTCTCCCCTCTCAAGGTGAACAGGTTGGGCACCATGGGGAACAGTGGGCCAAACACATCTCCGGTGAAAAGGGCTTTCTGGCCGGGCAACCACATGACCAGGTTATCTTCACCTTCGGCACCGGGCGTGGGTATCAGCACAAACTCAGTGCCGCCCAGTTCAAAGCGGTATTCATCACCATCCCTGACGACTGCATCGGCTACTATACCGCCGTAGGTGACAAAGCTACCTTCTTCAGGTGGATTTTCCGGCATGAAGGGATACAGTAAACGGTTACGGCTCCAGAAGTATGGCTCCAGCTCTTTCAGGTAACGCTGGCCGTCGGCAAAACGTTCATGGGTAATGACCTTTGCTTCCGGGAACTCGGCCTGCCAGAATTTCGTACCACTCATATGATCAGCATGGGAGTGTGACAGCACGATGTATTTCAAATCGCCCCCAACAGCTTCTTGCAACAGCCTTTTCTGTTTCGCCGTCTGGGTGCCAAGCCCGGTATCAAACAGGACATTGCCAGCGGGTGTATTCACCAGAAAAGTGTTGGCGACGCCGGAGGCCCTGTAGATATTGCCCTGGAACTGATCCACTTCAATGGAGATATGATGCAGCCCAGCCACAGTTTTGACTTTGACATTGGGATCGATAACAGATTTCGAAGCAATATAGCGGTCAGCAGCAGCCCCCATCACTTCCGCCTTCCGTTCATTGATCACCCGGGCGGTATCACCCGTATTTAAAGCCATTCCCGCTACAGCACCTATCACCAGCGATACTGTGACAGTCATTGCAGTCTTTATTGTTTTTTTACTCATGCAAATACCACTTTTGCCATGCTCAGTTTGCCCATCCAGCAGCCTGGAGAGGGTATGTCCGGTTTGAATTACAGAGCTATTACAACGGAATTGCGTTTTCCGGTCTTTCCAGCCGATGGAATCACACAAAATAAGAGTTCGATCTGATCGGGCAAAAGTGGAGCAGAGCACATCACGGGCTGATAATAATGAATTGTGAGTTAAATCCGATATTATTTATCCAGCTGTTTGCAGCTAGTGCATTGTTGTATGGACACGGCAGTTAATCGAATAGCGAACAAAACAAGGGAACTGTATGAACAGTCAGTTATTCAAAGCGGGCCTGATTCTTGGCCCTGTGACGCTTTTACTGGCAGCCTGCGGCGGAAGCTCGGGCAGCTCCAGCTCAGGCTCCAGCAGTGATCCGCTCACCGGACAGTTTCTGGACAGTCCGGTAGCAAATATCGGTTACAGAACCGCCAGCCAGGAAGGCACAACCAACGACAACGGTGAGTTCAGATACCGGGCCGGTGAAAAAATCCGGTTTTTCATTGGTGCTGTCGAACTGCCTGAAGTCGATGCTGATGAAACCGTCACACCGCTGGAAATTGCCCAGGCAGAAGTCAGCGACAATAACGCCGGAGTCGACCACCCCGTGGCCGTGAATATCGCCAGGCTGCTGCAAACCCTGGATGAAGACGGCGATCCGGATAACGGCATCAATATCCCCGGTGGGGCCAAAGCCATAGCCGATGCCCTGGCCTCACCCAACATGAACTTCAACCAGGACCCAGATGCCTTTGGCCAGGCCCAGGAAATCCTGGACTTTATCCGGAGAGTCGACCGGCCAGATAATCCAGGCCAGTCAAGAAAAGGCTTAAGGTCCAAAGGTGATGCTGTCAAACACTTTAAGGAACAATTGGGCCGCAGGGGCAAACCGCCTCACAACGGCGTCTGGCTGATCGAATCAGATGAAGACCGGTTATCCATGCTGGTGCTGATCGAAACCGAAAAAGGCAGGGGCACCTTCTATCATGCTGAAGTGGGTGATGCTAATGAACCCGACGGTCTGGAGTATGGCACCTACAGCATCACCGGCAGCCGACTGAGTTTTACCCGCCAGGAGGATAAGAACGGTAACGCCGGAACCAACTCCCTGCCTCAGGCAGTGGCATTTTCTATTTCTGACGATAGAAACAGCATGACCCTGAACCTGGTGAACGAAGCCGATGTCACTCTTACCAGGGTCAAATCAGTCTTTGGGGAGATCCAGGGCATGTGGCAACTGGAAGATACCGAGACAGACAGTGGTGATGACACTGTCCTGTTCGTCTTCACAGAAAGCCTCTACGTTGGCTTTAAACCTGTTGAGAGCAATAATGAGGTCGGGTTTGAGTATGGTACCTATACCTTCAGCGCCAGCGAGAATAACCTGCAGCTGGGCATCACCGTCGATAACAGTGTTGACTCCCTGGCATCAGGGCTCACCATCACTTCTACGAGTATTGAAAGAAACCGATTAATTCTTGAGTATCAGGAAGACGGATCTGACAAGGAGGCCCGGTTCCGGCGTCGTTGATTCCATTCCAACCCTGAATGACCCTATGGGTATTCAGGGTTGACCTTTCCTTCTCAAGCACCCTGACGGGTCGCCGCAATCACAATCTCACGAACACAGACATTCTGTGGCTGATTATAGGCAAAGCCAACACAACCGGCAATATCATTGGCTGTAATCACACCTCCCATGCCTTCTTTCCAGTCTTCGTAACCGGCCTTGATTTCTTCAGAGCTGGTGTGGCTCAGCAGTTCAGTTTCAACCGCGCCTGGCGCAATGATGATGACACGAACGCTGTCGTTGGACACTTCTTCCCTGAGCGTTTCCGTCAGGCCGTGCACCGCAAACTTGGTACCACAGTAGGCCATATGGTTAGGGAAACTCTTGATACCGGCGATGGAACTGATATTAATAATGGTACCGCCTTTACGGGCCTTCATTTTCGCCAGCACGGCATGAATCCCATTCAGAACACCGTTGATATTGACGCTGACCATCCGGTCCCACTCAGCAGGGTCCTGTTGATCGGCGTTGCCAAGCAGCATCACGCCAGCATTGTTCACCAGGCAGTCTACCTGTCCGTACTTACCTTCAGCCTCTTCCACTGCTGCCAGTACTGCCTGACGATCAGTAACATCCACCTTCCGGCAGAAAGTGTCTGGCAACCCCAGTGCTTCCAGCCTTTCAATGCGACGGGCCAACAGCAGTAGTGGATGGCCCTGCTCACTGAACAGACGGGCGACGGCTTCACCAATACCGGAACTGGCGCCAGTGACAACAATTAGTGGTTTGCTCATCAACATTCTCCTGTATGATTTCATCGCCTGCCAGTTTCACGACAGCTGGTAAAAAAGATGGCGTGACTTTACCCGCTGTTACCCTCCTGCCTGAAATACCTTTTGGTTATGAGCCTGACATGGAGTATGAATTCCGAAGAGACATCACCGGCCACTTCACTGCCCTGTTTTCCATGGGCCACGAAGCCTTTGGCGCCTGGCTCACTGAAGAAGTCGGTTGTCGTTCAAACATGCTGGCGGAGTTGTACCGAGCGGTGTCTGAGCTACAGGGAAGACAACGCTGGGAGTATGTCGTCGAGGGAGAACTGTATACATTGCGCCTCAGCCGAAGCAGGGCAGAGGTTCGTTCTTCAACTCTGTCTGAAGATATCGACCTTCACGATGCCCGGCCGGAGGAACTGGAAGGGATGTCATACTATGACGATGAGTCCATGGCCAGCTGCGGGCTGGACGACTTCAAAACCATGCTGCTGGCCTGGGAACAGTTTATAAGGGACTCCAGGTAATTCCCTGTCTGAATGAAGTCAGCAAGAGCAGGCAAATGCCCGCTCCCGAAACCATTAAATGTCAACGATCAAACAATCGGTCAACTTCTTCCTGAACAGCACGAAGCTTGTCCACCTGCTTCAGTGCAGCTGCGCCTTCTCCCCTCTTCAATTTTTCGACAATAGAACCTTGCAGGTGATGCATCACCTCAGTGGCATAGCCAGCCTTTTCCGGAGCAGCAGGCACTGCCAGCTGATCTTTAGGCTTGCCATACTGGCTGATGAAAAAGCTTTCAGTTGCCTTAGATACCTCTTTCAGCTCGGAACGCAGATCCAGCGCCTTGGAAATTTCACCCTGTTCGAGGGCATTTCGCACACCGGAGACATAGTGCTCTTTGACACTGGACAGATAATTGTCTGTTTCCGGCAGTTGCGCAGGTGTCGGCATCACGCTCTGGGCAGGCGGCGTCACAGCCACGGGGGCAGCTCCGAAGGTCTCTGAGCTCTTAATGGTTATCGCCAGGTTACCGGTGTCACCATGACGGGCAATGGGGTCAGGAATAGGCGGCGGTACCACACCACGAACCCTGGCGTACTCCTTGGCATCATTAATCAGCGTCGTTTTTTTCTGACGAAGATCATCCGTCGTATATATGACGATGCAATGGGCCTTTCTGCCGGATAATGCCCGGTTGTCGATAGTGAATGATGCTCCCACACCTTCAGGTGTGGTAAAGCCTGGTTTTTTGTAGCCGACAGAATGGCTGTCCAGCTTGCTGATGAGTTGACTGTTCTGATCCAGAAGGGCAATTTCCGGGTAAAACAGCTCCTCGCCTCCCTGGCCTGCGCCACTCTTCACCGCACTCTTCACCACACTCTTTACCACATAGCTGTCTATTGAAATCTGGTGATAACCATTTCCAGGAACAGAGAAAGCAACAATGGGTGTCTTCCCTTCGGGTTGCTCAAGCCGGGAGGTAAACTCATTCACCACGACCTTGGCCCTGTTCTTGCCGGATGCCATGGTCAATGGCTGACACTGAACGTCACTGAGAGAGTGATAGGTTTTTCCGGCGACCGTTGGCTCTATGGCTGGCGGTTCACTGTTATTGAATGTGGCACAGCCGGCCAGCAGCGTGACTGTGGCAATTGAGCCTAACCGGGCGCAGGAATAAAAGCACTTCTTCATGTGGATAGCCAGCCCTTACGGTTTGAAATGCTGAAGCATAATGTCAGAACCCGCCTTTTGCATGGACTGGTCGTCCAAAAAACGTTTTCATACCGCATTGACCTGAAAAATAATCGCCCCCTCCCGAAATAGAAAACAATGGCAAATTAATTTTTGCCGAGTGTAAAAGCCTGAACTAAATTTCTTACGGGTGTCTTATTGTTCAGGTTTTGAACGCTGAATGTTTCACCCCACAACACTGAACTGCCAGCACAACAGCCATGACCAGAAAAAAACTCATTCACTGTTCCGGTCAATGACTGAATTGGTATAGGGAGGGTGCGAATAAGTCCTGTGAGCGCTCTGCAAGCCTGCGCGGCCCGGCCTTAAGCCGGCAGGTGCAAGGCGCAGTTTGCGGTTAATGGCCTTAGTCCTTAACAAAAACTGGAACGCTGCAGATGCCGACTTAATGACTTGCCCTTCGGGCGGGACGCGCAGTCGTCTCCATGGGAGTCCGGACTCCGCGTTAGCCTTTTTTACAGGTCTGGACAGGCCTGTAAAAGGTTGCCTTGATTCTGAATCCCCATGGCAGGCCAGAGCGCCACAGGAGTTGTTAGCACCCTCCAAAGGTTTCCGAATTCGACATCTGAACGGCTGGTTTCAAGGAGCCTGTCCGAGAATAGTGGTCGAATACGGTTAGTAACAAGCGACACACAAGGTATATCGTCATGCATCAGGGGCAACATTCTCTGGCTGGTGCGATCCATCATGCGCTGCATAACTCATTCAGAAAACTCCGCCTCGGCCTGGGTGCCGCCTCCCTGGCGTCACTCTCCTCCATGACACTGGCTGTCGATGGGCTGGACCTGGATTTTCATGGCTACGCCCGCTCGGGCATCGGGCGCTCGTTTAAAGGTGGCGACCAGGCCTGTTTCAAGGCAGCGGGCTCACCGGCAAAATACCGGCTGGGTAATGAATGCGAAACCTACACTGAACTGAAGCTGGGTGCCGAGCTGGCCAACGACAACGACACGTCTTTCCGCCTTGAGTCCAACATCGCCTACAAAGTCTTCCAGAACAATGACTGGGAAATGCCGGGCACCGGCAGCGACGAATTTGGCAACCATGAATTCGCTTTCCGGGAAATCAACCTGCAGGCCCGGGATATCTTTCCGGCCCTGCCGGGTTCCATGCTCTGGGCCGGCAAGCGTTTTTACCAGCGCCATGACGTTCATATGAACGACTGGTACTACTGGGATGTGTCCGGACCTGGAGCCGGTATTGAAGATATCAGCCTTGGCTTTGCCAGTCTTGATATTGCCTGGCTGAGAAATACGCCTGAAGTTGCCTATGTTGATAAGAGCGACTTGCTGCCGCCCCCTAAAACTAAAGCGGTTGAGATAGAGACCGACATCATTGATCTCCGTCTGAATGAAATCAAGCTGATGGACAATCTGGGTCTGGAACTGGGCTTTGACTATGGCAAAGGCAATCCGCCCGACAAGGCCAACTTTAAGAAGAAAGTCGACAAAGATGGCTGGATGCTGACCGGTGAGCTGACCTGGGGCATCTTTGGCGGCTTCAACAAGTTTGCCATGCAATATGCCACCGATGCCATGACCGGCCCAGGAGTCGGCTCTACTGGTCGTTTCATCAACAGTGCCGACTGGTTTAAAGGCAGCAAGATGTACAGGATTCTTGATCATGGATCGATCTCTCTGACCGACAGGTTGGACCTGATGTACGTAGCAGCCTGGACACAGGTGGATTACGACAAGGATGCCCAGAAACATGACCCAACCATGCCAGACAAAAAGTCCTGGATGACGGCTGGTGTCAGGCCCATCTGGAAATGGAATAATTTAACCAGTACGGCTGTCGAACTGGGTTGGGACAAGGTTGAAAACGCCCTCTATGACAGCGCCTTGGATAATGGCAAGGGTAAGGGTTTTGACAGCCAGCTGATGAAATTCACTGTTGCTCAACAGTTCCACCCCAGCTTCGGTGCCTTTGCCCGTCCGGTAATCCGCGTATTTGCCACTTACGCCGACTGGGATGCATTAGGTGATGGCTGCAAAGCCAGTGAGGAAACGGAAAAACAGTGCAGTGCCAGAGGACTGGAATACTTTGACACCGGCACCTCTGACACCCAGATCATGAGAACCTTCGGTAAAGACTCCAGCGGCTGGACCTTCGGCGTACAGTTTGAAGCCTGGTGGTAAGAACCGTTTTCTGTTCAACCATCAAAGTGCCGGGGCCCTTTGCCCCGGTTTTTCTGACCTGGATCAACACTCTTAAGCCTGGTACAGGTTCTGTATCAGGATTCAGTCACCCTGCTCCAAACCTCTATTTATCAGCTTCAGGCCAACCTGCCCCAAACATATTACCGGACTTATCCACAGGAAATGGGGATAACATCAGGGAAGGGACTACTGGTTTAATACCAGTTTCTGTCGTTGCCCGCTGCCCGCAATCTGAAAGATAAAGAGTCGTCAACAGACTCCTTCTATTACTCGCCAAAATATTGCGAAACAACCGGCCAGGTACTTATAATCCGCTGCCGCCAGTAACCAACACGCTGAAAATATGCCTGACGATCAACCCAACCTGTCAAACGATCCCCGTTTTGGTGGAACCCGCCGTCTTTACGGCCTGGACGCAGTTGAAAAACTCAGTAAAGCCCATGTCTGTGTGATCGGCATTGGGGGTGTTGGCTCATGGGCTGCCGAAGCTCTTGCCA
Organism: Endozoicomonas sp.; assembly: GCA_051008495.1. Lineage (GTDB taxonomy): Bacteria > Pseudomonadota > Gammaproteobacteria > Pseudomonadales > Endozoicomonadaceae > Endozoicomonas_A. The sequence continues at coordinate 16,702 of JBPCXN010000073.1, forward strand.
GAACCGCTGTCGGTAAAATCACCCTGATCGACCTTGACGATGTCTGTGTCACCAACATTAACCGCCAGTTGCATGCCACCACCGATACCATCGGTCGCTCAAAGTGCGACGTGATGGCCGAACGCATCAGGGCCATCAGCCCTGACTGTGACTGCCGGGTTATTGAAGACTTTATTGCTGAAGACAATCTTCAGGAACTGATCACCAAAGAGTTCGATTACGTGCTGGATGCCGTAGACAGTTTCCGGGTAAAGGCGGCGCTGGTCGCCCATTGCAAGCGCAACAAAATCCGTATTATCACCACCGGCGGAGCCGGCGGTCAGGTTGACCCCACCCAGATCCAGATCACTGACCTGACCAAAACCTGGCACGATCCACTTGCCCGGAAAGTGCGCAGCCATCTGCGGGACTTTCACGGTTTCAGCAGAAACACCAAGCGCAAGTTCGGGGTCGACTGTGTCTTCTCTTCAGAGCAGGCCGTTTATCCCCAGCCTGACGGCACCGTATGCCAGCAGAAGCCTTCTGACCTGGGTTCGACAAAAATGGACTGTGAAAGCGGCTTTGGTGCCGCCACTGTGGTGACCGCCACTTTTGGGTTTGTGGCGGTTTCACGGATCATCAAGAAACTCACCGCTTGACGCTTCTTCTCTCTGCTATGCTCTATGCTCCTGCCCACAAACAAAAAAGGTTTGATGTATGAGCCTTGAGGCCAGAGTGGACATCCTGGAGTCAAAAGTCAGAAACCAGGATGACGATATGCACAGTCTTGCGAAAGTGGTGGCCGAGATTAAAAACATAACCCTGGCCAATCAGCACGATATTGCTGGCTTGAAAGCCAGCATAGCAGCCCTGGCCGAAGCCACACTGGCAGGTTTCAAGCGTGTTGATGCCCGGTTCAAGGAGGTCGATGCTCGTTTTGAGCAGGTTGACGCCAAGATAGATCGTGTCCACAAAGACATGGCAGAGTTCAAACAGGAAAACCGTGAACGCTTCGAACAAGTTGACGCACGCTTCGATCAGCTTGAGCTGCTTATCCGGCAGCGCTTTCCTTCAAGTTGAAGTACGGTAGCGGTGCCATGGAATGGCTCATCAACCAGTCCCCTCTATCAGCCGTAACGATGAGCCAGAGATTGAATCTCCCTGACGATCGCCATCAAACCATTTCCCCTGGACGGACTTAGATGATTCATCAGGTTCAGCTCAGCAAAGTAACTCTCTATATCAAAGGCACTGATCTCTTCGGGCGTCCTGCCACTGAAAACCGACAGTAGCAGTGCAATCAGCCCCCGTATCACACGGGCGTCAGAATCTGCGGCAAAGTGCAGCCGCATGGTTTCTTCTTCGTAATGATGATGCAGCCAGACCTTGCTTTCGCAACCGTGCAGACGGCTCTGTTCCGTCCGCCAGTCTTCAGGCAGTGCCGGGAGATCCTTACCCAGCAGCATGATCAGCCGGTACTTGTCCTGCCAGCTGCGACTCTTCAACAACCTTTTCCGAAGTTCCTGCCCTTCCTGCATTGAACAGGCGGCAAAGGGTGAATCATCAACAGACCTGTTATTGACAGGTTTGCTTCTGCCAGTACCTGCCACCAGCTGTTTCATGGCATTCAGGAAACGATCCACATCCTCTGTCGTGTTGTAAAGAGAGAAAGACGCCCTGACGGTACCCGGCAAACCCAATCGTTCCATTAACGGCATGGTGCAGTGATGACCGGTTCTTACCGCTATACCCTGCTGATCCAGCAGCAGGCCAATGTCCTGGTTGTGCAGTTGTTCATGGACGCAGGAAACAACGGCGACCTTGCTGCCCGCCTGACCAATCAGCCGGATACCATCGAGCTGATTCAAGCCCTGTTCTGCACGGAGACGCAGGTTTTGTTCGTGATGCGCCACCGATGCCAGGTCAAACTGTCCCAGAAAGTCGATGGCGGCAGCCAGGCCAATGGCACCGGCGACATTCGGCGTACCCGCTTCAAACTTGAAGGGCAGGCTGTTGAAAGTGGTGCCGTTAAAACTGACCCGCTCAATCATTTCCCCCCCTGTCTGCCAGGGAGGCATGGCATCGAGCAGTTCCCTTTGTCCGTAGAGAACGCCTATGCCAGTAGGGCCAAAAACCTTATGGCCGGAAAAGACATAGAAGTCGCAACCCAGTTGCTGGACGTCAACGGCTGAATGGGCCACAGCCTGGGAACCGTCCACCAGCACCAGGGCTCCGGCAGTATGAGCTTCATCAATAATTGTCTGTACAGGGTTGATTGTGCCTATGGCGTTGGAAACATGGGTCACTGACACCAGTCGGGTTTTATCAGACAGCTGACTTCTGAAACTGTGCAGATCCAGTTCACCAGAGTCATCAATATCAATCACCCGGATCAAGGCACCGGTTTGCTGCGCGACCATCTGCCAGGGAACGATATTGGCGTGATGCTCCATGACGCTGAGCAGAATTTCATCACCTTTGTTCAGGCTCGCCCTGCCCCAGCTTAGCGCGACAAGGTTCAGAGCCTCAGTGGCGCCCCGGGTCCAGATAATCTCATCGGCCCAGGCGGCATTGATGAAAGCCTTGACCTTCTCCCGGGCCTCCTCGAAAGCATGGGTCGACCGGGCGCTCAGAAAATGGGAAGCCCGGTGCACATTGGCATTGCTCTCGCGGTAATAACGATCTATAGCTTCAATCACCGCCAGGGGTTTCTGGGTTGTTGCGGCATTATCCAGATAAACCAGTGGCTGGCCATGGGCCCGCTGAGCCAGCGCGGGAAACTGCTTCCGGATTACAGAGGACTCAAGAGCTTTTCTGGCAGATGATGGCGTCATGGGCAAGTGTCCGGATATCGGGAGGCCGAATTCTACTGAACTGTCAGCACCCTGTCAGGACGGTTCGTCGTTTCAACAGATTGTAAATGCAGAGAATACCTAATACCTGTCAACTTCAATCACCAGGATAATGCCCTGTGGCACTGTTTAAAATCCTACCTGTCAACACTGAAACCTAGATGAAGAAAAACAACCTGGCCTTATCTGGTCTGCTCGTCCTACCTCTCCTGGCCCATGCGGAAGCTCAAGCGATAGATTCTTCTTCCAGCAGGGAACACCAGAATCAAGAGATAAGTATGGCCGGGGCACCAATCGCCTTCAGCTCGGGAGACTGGGGAACGGCCGTTGGCGCATCCGGCATAGTCACTGGACTGCTGCAGCCGCAAATGTCGATTTTTGGTACCGCAATATACTCCAACAACGACTCCTGGCTCGGGTTCATAGGTGTGAGCAACGTCATGTTCCCCGGGCAGCGGCAGTGGCTGTTTGATTTTTACGCCCTGGAAGGCAATTACCGCGAAACCAATTACTTTGTCAGTGGTAATCCGGGTTATGCTCACGAACAGCCCGGCAGCAATGATTCCAGTGCTGACAACTGCATCCGGACCCACGGGCGTGAAGCCAATTACTGGGCCCGTTTCCGTTACATCCTGCCTATCGGCGAGGGAAAAAACGGTGCCATGGCCAGCCTGATGCACAGGGAAGGTGAAACCAATGACGCAGGGCGGCTCTGGAACCCCCTTGAGTCCGGCATCACTTCCCTGGAGTTACACCCCTTTTTCCGACGCCGGGATCTGGGTGATATGAATCCGGACTACGAGGATTCGGAAGCCATGGGTGTGCGATTTGTCGTTGATTACGACAACCGGGACTCCAGCAGGCTGCCCACCCGGGGCAGTCACCTGACCTTCACATACAATAATGACTGGGGCTCATCAGACCGTCCTTCATGGGCTACCTGGGAAGCGGAGTACAGCAAGTTCATCGACCTGGGCACCAACCAGTACATGCGTCAGAAGGTACTGGCCCTGAATGCCTGGCTGTCAGACACCCCGACCTGGAATGACACAGAAACTGTGAGTGGCGAGCAACAGTATCGTCGACCTCCGTCTTTCGCCGGTGCCCGCCTGGGTGGCTGGGACAAGATGCGCGGTTTCGAAACCAACCGTTTCTATGGACGATCTGCGGTGGCTTATTCGGCTGAGCTCAGAATGATGCCAGACTGGCAACCCCTGCAGGAATTACCTCTCGTTGGCGAACTGTATGAGATCCCCTGGTGGCAATGGGCAATCTTCGTTGATGTGGGCAGGGTTGCAGACACTTTAAGTCTGTCGGAACTGCACACTGACATGAAATACAGCGTCGGCGGCAGCATCCGCTTCCAGGTAGAAGGCGTGACAGTCCGAACCGAAATCGCCGGCAGCGAAGAGGACACCATGTTCAGGGTGTTTATAAATCAACCGTTTTAAATAGCACTGCAGGGCTAACGGTTGCCAGTAACTGCGTCTTATAGGATTATGGCCTCGAGTCAGGATAATAAGAATAAAAACAAGACGTATGAGTGCAATCGCTCCTGCTTCTTCAGAACCGTCAGTCCTTGTGACTACAGGGAAGGCCTTCCTTTTCCGCTGGTCTTTCGCAAAGAAGGCCATGGCTTTTTTTAATATTTCCTGCTCCATCTTCAGCTGCTTGTTTTCAGCTTCAAGCTCTTTGATTCGTTGCTGCTCGCTGGTCAGAGACTGTTTGCCTTTTCTGGGGAATGAGTGGTCATTCTGAGCTCTGTACTCACCAACCCAGCGTCTCAAGTTACCCGCGTCAATGCCAAGACTTCTCGCTACTTTTGCTGAAGATTGCCCTTGGTCAATAACCAACCTGACAGCCTTGAGTTTGAATTCCTGAGAGTAGGTCTTCCGTTGCTTTGCCATTATCAACCTCGTTTCCAGTTGCACTATTGTGCTTAACGAGGTGTCCGGAGTCATTAGCCCGGATATTTCATAAATTGCTGCGATGATCGCGCAGAACCTTGTGGCACTAAGGAGTTTTGCGATTGAGCGCCGTACTGGTGTGTACGGTCGATTGAGCAAAACTTTCTTAGTGCTGCAAGGGGCAAGCGAGGGCGCATGCAAATTTATGAAATATCCGGGTTAGACCACTTCAAAAGGCTTGAGTATTAATCAATGTCCTCCTTATCGCGGGAATTCTCATCAAGGTCGTCTTTAATGGTTGGGGCGTAAAGCCCATCTCTGCCTCCATAGGTAAACGCAGTGGAAGCCAAAGAAATCCATATGGCATATATACTTGTCACAGCGGTCGGGGTGATGCCGGCAGCCAAACCGATCAGGGCAAGAGGCGCTCCGGTAACTACACCTACGACAGTTCCCATCGAAGTCAGTATGCCAACTTGCATGGCCGTTGTGGCTGCTCTTCTGAGCAAGTGTTGGGTTTGAGCAATTCGAGCCAGTATTCTGGCAACGGTAGAAACGTCTGTGGATGTATAGTAGCGGTTATAGGGTGTAAGAATGTAATAAACCCCATTGAGATGCATAACGATAATCAATCCACCCGGATACGTCACCTGAAAGATCATATGAGAATTGGTGGTTGCCAGATTGTTAAGTGCTGTCAGTGCATGGGATATCAGCAGGGTATTATTGGATCCAAATAATGACACAAGAGAAGGTTGGATCAGCTGGTTCTGAACGGTATGTTGCAGGCTGCTAACGTTTTGGCAGGCACTGTTCAGATTTAATTCAGAAGGAGCCTGGTGTAGAAGATTTACAGCTCGAGTTTGGTACTGGCTGTTCTGGTACGTTAGCCAGTAAGCTGCCAGCCACCAGATAGCTTCCACCTGGCTGACCCCGGTAAGGGATGCCAGCTCAGGTGTATTGAGAACCTGCATAAATGCAACGGCTACAGCGGTAAAAAGAAAATGAGGACTGATGCTGATTTCCGAATATTTATAGCGGATGTAAGTAACAAGATGTGAAATCTGATCAGGGGTAAGAATGTAGTGGGGGGTTACACCTGGAATAGTGATGTTAAAACCATGGCACATCAATTGATTGGTAGCATCTATAGAGTATCCACTCGAAAAGCTTGAACTGGAAAGCATTATGCGCTGGTGTGGGGGGAGTATCTGCTCGGGAAAAACTGATTCTCCACATTTGGAACACACGATGTTTCCATCATTGCAATGTAAAGCGCCCGTATCACTATTTAATTTATCACAATTGGGGCAGAATCCGGCAAAAGCAGCGCTTGATACTAACAGGATCAACATAAAACCAAAGGCAGACCGATGAGCATGAGGCGAAAGCATATGTCACTCTCCGTTATTGATCATCGCAGTGACGATTGTCTCTTGGGTGCGATGCCTCAATGTAGATCAATATTCAGAACCGTCAGCATTTCTTTCACTTCTTTTCTGGAGTGAGGAATACAACGTCAGCAAAAATCGGGACTTTACCTCTGTCAGTTTCAACGTGAGCTTCTAAGGAGAGGCAATATTCTCTTCTACTTCCAGCACCGGGCACTGGCTCCGGCCTGCATGACCGGCAACGTTTTGCTGGTTCACGAAACCATGGATCAGGTCAAAGAGGCGCGCAGGGCATGGAGTTACAACGGCGGTCAGCGACGTGTGAGACGTGCCCCGACCATTGCCTACGATGGCCCGGGCTTTGCGGCTGAAGGCACCAGAACTTCTGACAACCTGGATATCTTCAATGGCGCACCGGATCGATACGACTGGAAACTGGTTGGCAAGAAAGAGCTCTATGTGCCCTACAATGCCTATCAGCTGGGATCAACCGACCTGTCCTACGATGACATTATCAGGAAGGGGCATATTAACCAGGATCACACCCGTTATGAGCTGCACCGGGTCTGGCAGGTAGAAGCCACCTTGAAAGATGGTTCCCGCCATGTCTATGGCAAGCGTGTTCTGTACATTGATGAGGACTCCTGGCAGACGGTTCTGGCCGATCACTACGATGGTCGGGGCAACTTATGGCGGGTAGCCGAGGGACATCTGGTATTCGACAGCCAGCAGCAGCTGGCGACGATGACCGCGGAAATGCTCTACGACCTGCAGAGTCGTCGCTACATCGCCATGAACCTGACCAATGAAGAAAAGCGCCCGGTCAATTACACCTATTCGACCAAACGCAGGACATTCACGCCTTCAGCATTGCGCAGGGCTGGTAAATAGCCGTGCCCTGCTTTCCGGTCCTGTCACTTCAGAACTCCTGGTAACAGGGGCTTCATATTTGATCAGACAGCCTGCAGTATTGAGTGAATTTCACCTTATTCAGGCTGTCTGGACTTTTTTTTCTGGCAGCCCCGGGAATCCTGTGTTATAGGTTAATAACGATTGTTTTTGCCAGAAATATTTACAGCCCAATGACCAGCAACGCCCTCCGCAACCTGTTCGTACTACTAGTCGTGGTGATTAGCATCTCGACGCGGGGGGCTGTTGGCTGACAGTCACGGTTTCTGAAAAACCCCCGCACCGAAAGGTCCGGGGGTTTTTCTTTTTATGGCCAAATGAATTTTGGCCTCAACATTAAGAGGAAAGCACCATGACAGCCCTTTTGCTCAGCAACATTCCTGCAGCCCTGCCACTGATTATTCTGGTCAGTCTGCCCGTGGTGCTGGTGTGCGCTGTCATGCTGGTCGCCCAGGTTCCACAGCCCGTCCCGGTGAACATAAACAGCCATGAGCGAAAGAATTCTTTTTTCGTCACCCCGGGTGATGAAAAAAAATTCACGGTAAAAAAAGCAGACAACAAACCTGATAGGCCAGGCGGGGGCTACTGTCATGAACGGCGCTAGTGCTTTAGTCAACACCCTTTCCAGCCTCGGGGTTTCCACGGTTTTTGGCTATCCCGGCGGTGCCATCATGCCCGTCTACGACGCCCTGTTTAATTCACCGATAGAACACATTCTCTGTCGCCATGAACAGGGGGCCGCCTTTGCTGCCATAGGTTATTCCCGCTCTTCCGGGCGCCCCGGTGTCTGCATTGCCACGTCCGGTCCTGGCGCCACCAACCTGATCACTGCCCTGGCGGACGCCTATATGGATTCAATCCCGATGGTCGCCATTACCGGCCAGGTTCCCACTGCCGCATTAGGCACCGATGCTTTCCAGGAACTCGACATGCTCGGGTTGTCTCTCGCCTGTACCAAGCACAGTTTTCTGGTGACAGAGCCTGAAACGCTCTGCGAAACAATAGACCAGGCATTTGCCCTGTCTCTTTCCGGTCGGCCCGGTCCCGTGATGATCGATATCCCCAAAGATATCCAGCAGGCTGAAGTCACTTTTCAGCCAAGACTGCATGATGCCCGGAAACCTCAAGAAGAAAGCAGCCTTAACCAGTGCCACAGCTCAGTCAGCGAGGCGGTCAATCTGATAACTCGAAGTCGGCGGCCTGTCGCTTATGTGGGCGGAGGTGTTGGCATGGCCGGAGCAGTAGAACCCTTGCGACACTTTCTGGAAGTCTCCGGAATCCCCAGTGTCTGCACACTGAAAGGCATAGGTGCGATCCGCCCAGACCATACAGGCTTCCTGGGCATGCTGGGCATGCACGGCACCCGCGCCGCCAATACCTGTGTGCAGGAGTGTGACCTGCTGATCGCCATCGGCGCCCGCTTTGACGACAGGGTCACCGGCAGGCTGGACAGTTTTGCGCCTGACGCCAGGGTCATCCATCTGGACATAGACCCCTCAGAATTCGGTAAACGTCGCCAGCCGGACATAGCCTTGTCAGGGTCTCTGGCACAAAACCTTGAGGCCTTGAGTGTGCCTGCAGCCTGTGCTGACTGGCAGAAACGCTGTCAGTCCCTGAAAGCAAGCAGCGACTGGTGTTATGACCGACCCGGCCAGGCTATCTTTGCACCACTTCTGCTGAAGCAGTTGTCCGAGCGACTGCCAGAGCAGTCGGTTGTCAGTTGTGATGTCGGTCAGCACCAGATGTGGGTGGCCCAGCACATGCGTTTTCATCATCCCAGCAACCACCTGTCCAGTGGCGGTCTTGGCACCATGGGGTTTGGACTGCCTGCAGCTATCGGCGCGGCGATGGCCAGACCTCAGGACACCGTCGTACTGGTTTCCGGCGACGGCTCTTTCATGATGAATGTGCAGGAACTGGCGACGATCAAACGCAAGAAACTGCCGGTCAAAATGGTGCTGCTTGATAATCAGCGCCTCGGCATGGTGCGGCAATGGCAGGAACTGTTCTTCGCCGGTCGCTACAGTGAAACAGATCTCTCTGACAACCCTGATTTCATCACCCTGGCGAAAGCGTTTGATATTCCCGGCAGAACGATCACTCATCGACGGGAAGTCCTGCCGGCCCTGTCGGAAATGCTTCAGGCCGAATCGGCCTGGCTGCTGCATGTCTGCATCGATGAAACAGAAAATGTCTGGCCCCTGGTGCCGCCCGGTGCCGGCAACCATGAAATGATGGAGGAATCACTGTGAGTACTGTCTTTAATGACGAGCAGGAAAGCTACCAGTTCCAGATCGAGTGTCACCGAAAGCCTGAAGTCATGGAGAGAGTTCTCAGGGTTGTGCGGCACCGGGGGTTCGCCCTGGAAACCATGACCATGAGCCTTTCAGCCTGTGGCAGCAGAGTCATGACTGACCTGGTGGTCAGGAGTTCCAGGCCTCCAGCTTTACTGACGACCCAGATTGAAAAGTTATACGACGTGATCAAAGTATCTCAACAGAACGTGCTACCTGTGAAACTCAAGGCGTCTGCCGGATAAGGAGAATGTTCCAACCTCTGGCTGATTACGGTCAGAGGTTGGCATTGAATAACCAGCAAGTACAAATACCTATTCCCATCTTTCCTTTGTTTGATATTCCGGTACACTGGAAGTGTGCTCTCAGCGACAGATCATCCAGGAATCCATGGTCTGTTTATTTCAGGCAAGCTGTAAGGAGGGTCCATGAGCCATAACAAGTACAAGAGCCTGCAGGATCTGGTGGATAGTTACCTGGACTCAGGTCTGTCCGCCAGGGAATACGTTGAAGCCTGTGTGGACGCCGGTGACATCAGCGCCGCCGAAGCCCTGAAGTTGCTATCGGTTCTCAGGGACGCCCAGTCAGTGACGTTCAAACTTGCGGAAGTTTCCGACTTCGAGCATTCAGGCCTGCAAATGACATTGAAGCGAAAGGGAGAAAACAGCCCGGAAGATGACCCTTTGTTCAGAATTTTTATCGACGACAGCCTGGACCAGGATAAAGAGGAGGTTATAGAGCTGTTGCAGAAGTTCGCCAAGGACCTGGCGGTTATCGCCACCCGTGACGAACTGTCCGACGCCGAAGCCATTGATGCATTCGACGAATGCCCTGAAGAATGGCTGGATCACCCCAACATCATGCCGGCCAGCGAAACCCGGCACTAGCCCCGTCCGCCCGGCCATATCCGGGCGGTTGCGGAATCAACCTTCCCCCAGCCGCTGCGAATCAGTTCATCCGGTTTTTTTCATCACCGGGGCTGACGAAAAATGTTTCTTTCGCCCATGGCTGTTTATCCGCTATTCGAACTATCCTGAAGCCTGTCACTGTCCTCTTGTGAATCTCATGAAACTGGAAGAACTGGCCCGCCTGGCCGCAGTATCAAAGGCGACAGCCAGCATCATTCTCAATGGCCGGGCCAAGCACTATCGAATCAGCGAGGCTACCGGGGAAAGGGTTCTGGCGCTGGCCAGGAAATATCATTATGTGCCCAACGCCCAGGCGGCCGCTTTACGCAGCAGCACCAGCAAGCTGATCGCCCTTATTCTGCCCGACCTCAGTCACAGTGGCTTTGCGAGCTTCAGCAGCGAACTGGAGCAGATGACCCGCAAAGCGGGTTTCCAGCTCCTGATCAGCAGCACCTCGGAACAACCTGAAATCGAAAAAAAACTGATCCACACCCTTGTCAGTCGACAGGTAGGTGCGTTTGTAGCTGCCAGCATTCTGGACGACTACAGCCCTTACCTTGAGATTGAGGCCGGTGGAACACCTGTGGTTCTGGTAGATCGCACATTGCCACACACAAAGCTGAGCAGTGTCACCAGTGATGACTATGTGGCGTCAAGGACAGTAGTGACCACCTTGCTGCAACGAACCTCTGAGAACCCGGTTTACCTGGGGGGTATGCTGTCCACTAACAATAGTCAGTTGCGTCTCAAGGGTTATCGTGAAGCTCTGGCTGCGGCCGGCAGACCGTACTGCGATGAACGGGTCTTTCACCGGGATTTCATCAGGGAAGCCGGCTATCACATGATCCAGGAATATTTCAAGCAGCAGGGACATCTCCCCCAGTGCCTGTTCACAACGTCTTTTACATTGATGGAAGGTGTTCTTGGCTTCGCCAGGGAGCACCTCCAGAGTCTCCCTGGAAATCCGTTCTGGGGAACACTGGGAGACAGCTTTCTGCTCGACTGGCTGCCGTTCCCGGTGCAGTCAGCAGCCCAGAATTGCCCGCTTATGGCGGACACCACCCTGACCATTCTGGATCACAAATTGAACAGTCGTCCCTGCGAACAGCAGGTTGCCCTTGAACGCAGGTTTACCTGGAGAGATCAGGCAGCCTGTTCGGGGCAGGTGCAGACGGCCTTGTCGATGGCCTCCAATAGCCGGTCTACATGATGTTTCTTATGGGCGGCACAGAGCGTAATGCGCAGTCTTGAAGCCCCTCTTGCCACCGTGGGGGGACGAATAGGCAAAACCAGGATGCCGTCTTCTGCCAACAGACGACTAATGTCCAACACCCTCCGAACAGCCCCTACCAGCACTGGCTGGATGGCCGTGGAAGAACTCATCAGGTTAATTCCGAGGGAGCAACAGCCCTTGCGGAAATACTTTATAAGGTCAGCCAGGTGTTCACGTCGCCACTCTTCCCTCTCGACAATCCGCAGGCTGGTTCTGGTGGCCTCGGCAATTGCGGGCGGCATCGCAGTGGTATAGATGTAGCTGCGCGAGAACTGGATCAGGGTTTCCACCAGGCTTTCACTGCCAGCGACAAACGCACCGGCGGTACCAAAGGCCTTGCCCAGGGTCCCCATCAATATGGGCAGATCACTGATGGCAAGGTTGTAGAGACTGGCACTGCCCCGCCCTCCTTCACCGCTGGTGCCAAAGCCGTGAGCATCATCCACCAGCAATGCCGCCCGGTATTTCTTCGCCAGCGCCACCAGCCCGGGCAAGGGTGCATGATCTCCGTCCATGCTGAACACCCCGTCTGTAGCAATAAGCCTGCGTCTGGCTGAGCTGGTTCTCAGCCTCTGTTCAAGGTGGTTCAGGTCGGCATGCCGGTATCTTTGCCAGCGAGATCCGGACAGTCGCCCGGCGTCCAGCATTGAGGCATGGTTCAGACGGTCCTGGAAAACCGCATCACCAGAATCCAGCAGTGCACTCATGACACCCAGGTTAGCCATGTAGCCTGTTGAAAACAGCAGGGCTCTGGGTCGCCGGGTAAATGCCGCCAGCTCTTCCTCAAGTTGATGGTGAGGGCGGCTGTGACCAACAATCAGATGGGAAGCGCCGCCGCCCAGTCCATAAGTGTCCACAGCCCGCCTGAAACTGGCGACAATGGCCGGATGATTGGCGAGCCCAAGGTAGTCGTTGCTGCAGAAAGCCAGGTAACGCCTTCCATCAATCATGACTTCCGGACCCTGCGGGCTGTCCAGAGTCAGACGTTGACGATACAGCAAGTTTTCCCGCCGGCTCTGCAGTGCTGCATCCAGCCCAAAAGCCTCTAGCCCATCAGCCTCCTTCATAGCAGGACTCCAGGGACAGATTCTCTTCCGACACGGCATCATACTTGCATTCTTTCGGTTCTATGCCCAGCCGATGGAGCAGCTGCATATCACCGTCTGCTTCCGGCAGAGGCGTGACCAGCAACTTTTCCCCGATAAAAATGCCATTGGCACCGGCCATGTACAGCAGGGCATGCATTTCATCACTCATCTCCCGCCGCCCTGCCGATAGGCGAACATAAGCTTTCGGCATCAGAATCCGGGATGCAGCAACACAGCGGACAAACTCAAAAGGGTCCAGGTCCTCGACGTGCGCCAGCGGTGTTCCTTCAACACGAACCAGAAGATTGATGGAGACATTTTCCGGGTGTTCCGGCAGACGGGCCAGTTGATAAAGAAGCCCGGCACGGTCATCACGGGATTCCCCCATGCCAAGGATTCCTCCACTGCAGACCCGGATACCGGCATCCCGGACTAAAGCCAGAGTTTGCAGGCGCTCACTGTAGGTTCGAGTGGTGATGATCTTGCCGTAAAACTCCGGTGAAGAATCCAGGTTATGGTTGTAATAATCAAGGCCTGCCGACGCCAGTTGATGGGCCTGGTTTTCTGTCAGCATTCCCATGGTGACACAGGTTTCCATGCCCAGTTCCCTGACGCCCACAATCATATCCAGCACCGCCGGTATATCCTGATCGCGAGGGTGACGCCAAGCAAAGCCCATGCAGAATCTTGTTGAACCTGCAGTTTTCGCCTGCCTGGCTTTCTCCATCACTTCTTCCAGGGCCATCATTGGTACAACTTTCAGCCCGGTGTTGTATCGGGCACTCTGTGGACAGTATTTGCAGTCTTCCGGGCAGGCCCCCGTTTTTACCGAGAGCAGCGTGCTGAGCTGAACGCGGTTTGCGTCAAAGAACAGCCTGTGCACCTGCTGAGCCTGATACATCAGGTCATTAAAGGGCTGGGACAACAGGGATCTGACTTCTTCAAGACTCCAGTCACTGCGGATAACCGGGCGATCCATTAAGAACATGGGCTGACTCATTACTGAAAGACAATGGTTTTATAAGAAACTGGTCAGGTCGAAAGAAGTCTATGTGGGATAACCAGACTGTCAACCAAATCGAAAGAAAACAGTTTACAAATTATTCTTTCAAACGCGGATTCGCGAGTTCCAGTCGAAGAATTTCCCCACAACCAGGCAAACTTGACTACATTCTTTTACATCAATTCGCCATGAGCTTGCCGCCATGAAGCTTATTCGCCCTGGTTTTCTGTTCCTGTCTTTTCTTTTTATTGCCTTTGCCTGCCTGCAGGCAGCCCCACCGGACAAACAGGCACCGGACAAACAGGCACCGGAGCCCAAAGGAAAAACCGTCCCCGGGAAAAATCTTACCGGCTTCTGGCAAAACCAGCGCGGCTCCACCCTGGAAATCATTCGCGAAGGTCCCGATCATCTCAAGGGGCATTTCACAACAGCTGTCGCCAATACCCGGGCCTGCATCGGCCACCCGGTGCCTTTTCGTGGCGCCAATAATGGCAATGCCCTGTCCATCAGCATGAGTCTGGAAAGCTGCGGTTCTCCCACAGTCATCGCCATGTCCGGCATTGTCATGGAGAAAGATGGCAAAGAGCAGCTGAAAACCCAGGCCCTGATCCAGTACAAGGGAGTGGAAACCTGGAACTCCCAGATATTGACCACGGATTTCTATACACGGGTTGAATCTGCTCCACCGCCAAAGAAGGCCAAGCCCTAGGGGCTGACCGAGAATAGCGGTCGAGGATACTCTTAATACAAGAGTCAGTAGTACGAGGCTGTTTTTTCGATGGATTTGTGCGAATAGTTGACCTATTTAATCAAATTCATCGGAAAAATAGACCGTTCTTTCTGGATTTTAGGCCGACCAGCCTATTCTCGGTCAGGCTCCTAGCTGCAACACACCACTCATCTCCCTTGATGAAGGTACACCGTTTTCATCAAGGGCAAAAAAGCCAGCCAGCGCTTTTGCAGTCTCCTCAACAGCAGGGCACAATAGCCGTAAACAGCAGTCAGCACTGGATCACGGCTGCCTATTGAAAATAATAAGAAGTACCTGACCCATGCCCGAACTCCAGCTCGCCGCAAACTTCTTCAGCCTGTCCATGGTGCTTCTCTGTATCGGCCTGGTTTTCCCCTTTGCACTCCGGGATAGAAGAGCGCTCTGTTTTGCCCTGCTGCAGATCTGCCTGCTGGGGCACCTACTGGGCCCCGTATTCACATCCTTCAGCGACAGTTTCTGGCTGCAATGGTCCAGCTCTGGACTCAGGGCCGCCATACCCGCCATGTTCTGGCTGGTCTGCCACCTGACATTCAATGACCGTTTCCAACTGTCGGCCAGGACACTGTCGATTCCAGCCATTGTTATGTTAGTGCCGGCGCTGGGAAGCCTCTGTGCCTATCTTTTTTCCCTAGAGTATTCCTTCATCTATCACTGGACCATGAATCGCCTGCCGCAGTGGCTGGAGTTCTTACTGATTGCACACGCCTTGGTCACAGTTATCAGGAACATGCGTGATGACCTGGTGGAGCCTAGAAGGGAGATGCGTGTCTGGCTGCTGGGCGGTGCAGGGTTCTATATTGCCCTGGTCGTAATAATGGAACAGTTTTTTTCAGGAGGCCCGCAAACGTTCATTGAGTTGCAGCCCGTGCTGCTGGCCCTGTTACTGCTGTTTTTCTACGGCAAACTGTTCCGTTTTCATGGCGACATGCTGTTCCATTCGGAGAGTTCGCCCGGGCAGGTTCAACGTTCTTCGGAGACTTCCCCACCACAGGAAGTTCATACACCCGCTGACCCGGTGATAGCAAAACTTCACCAGCTCATGACAGAGGACCAGGTTTATCAGCAGGAAGGACTGACTATCAGCGATCTGGCTGAAAAAATGACTCTCCAGGAATACCAGCTGCGCAGGCTGATCAACCAGCAGCTGGGCTATCGCAATTTTAATGACTTCCTCAATGGTTACCGTATCCACAAAGCCTGTCAGCGCCTGACCAGCGAACAGGACGCCAGCCTTCCGGTGCTGACCATTGCCCTCGACACCGGTTTCCGTTCACTGAGTGCCTTCAACCGGGCCTTCAAGGAACGCACCGGTATCACGCCAACGCAATTTCGCCGTAGCAGACCCGTCATCCCCCCAGAGCCTCCGTTAAAAGCGGGACTGGCGCAAACTGAAACAACCTGACTGATTCTGAAATCAGGAAGGTATTGTTTGCATCAGACCAGCCAAAGCACCCGGGAAAGCTTCTACTGGAAGAAAAACAACAACAAGAAAAGGAAGCCCGTTCCGTGACTTTAAAACTGCTTTTACCCGTGACTCTCACCATGGCCCTGATTTCCGGTTGTAGTGGAGAAGCCCCCAGAGAGATCAGTGCTGACGCCCAGGAGTTTCGGAAAAGTCTCCAGTCCCAGCTGATCAGGGCGAACCCCGGCGACATCATCGAAATTCCCGTCGGCACCTGGGAGATCGACCGCAGCCTCAGCCTGAACGTCGATGGCGTTACCATTCGTGGCGCCGGCATGGATCAGACCATACTGTCCTTTAAAAACCAGGTGGCTGGCGCCGAAGGCCTGATGGTCACTGCCAGTGACTTTACTGTTGAAGACCTGGCCATTGAAGATACCCGGGGCGACGGCATCAAGGTCAACCAGGGCAACAATATCACCATCAGAAGGGTGCGGGTGGAATGGACCAATGGCCCGGAAACCAGTAATGGCTCCTATGGAATGTACCCGGTACAGACCCGGAACACTCTTATCGAAGAATCTGTCGCCATTGGCGCCTCGGATTCCGGCATCTATGTGGGGCAGTCAAAGAACGTCATCGTCCGGAACAACCGGGTGGAATACAACGTGGCCGGCATTGAAATCGAGAACACCATCGGCGCCGATGTTTACGGCAATGTCGCCACCAACAACACCGGTGGCATTCTTATCTTCAACATGCCTTATCTCAAACAATCCGGGCACACCACCCGGGTCTACCAGAACCGGGTTTATGAGAACAACTATGAGAACTTCAGTCCGGCAGGTACAGCTGTGTCGTCCGTTCCCGCTGGCGCCGGCATTCTGATCAACTCCAATGATAAGGTGGAGATCTTCAATAACGAGATCAGCCACAACAAAACCGCCAACGTCATAGTCAGCAGCCTGTTCTCGGCCAACTATGAAGGGAACTACAAGGTGGATGACGCATTTGATCCCTACCCCGAGGGTATCTACGTCTACGACAACACCTTCACCGGCGGTGGCGACAGCCCGGACCGCATGGACCTGAAAGGTCTGAAGATCGCCATGTTCGGCCTCAATGGCAAGCTGCCGGATATTCTCTGGGACGGCATTATCAACCCTGAACGGAAAGATCCGTCGCCGGTACTCTGTGTCGACAATGGCGAAGCGAAAGTGGTGAATGTTGATGCCGGCAACGGTTTCAAAAATGTCACCACCGACATGAGTGCACACCATTGTAGTCTGCCAAAGCTGGCCGCCATTGAAATCCCATCACAGCAGGGGTGAACCCATGAAGTCGATTGTCAGGATTTGTATGCTGTGGTTCCTGGCCCTGGGGCTTGCCGGCTGCAGCGACCAGCCGCCCCTGCTAAAAACGACAGGTGAAGACTACCCGGAAAAGCTCAGTGACTGGCGCATTCACAAAATCAGCCGGCAGACCCTGAAGCTGAATACAGGGGTGATACCTTATGACATGAACACACCGCTGTTTACTGATTATGCCAGTAAACTCCGGACTGTATGGGTTCCTGAAGGGCAGAAGGCCGAGGCGACGGAAGATGACATTATTTACCCGGTCGGCACAATCATCTCGAAAACCTTCTACTACCCCCTGGCTGGCGGAGACGACAGAAACAGGGTCCAGGCTTCTGAGGGTGGCCCCGTCCTGTACACACAGGACAAAGGGCTTCCGTTAGACAAAGTCCACCTGGTGGAAACACGGGTGCTGGTCAAACAGGAGCAGGGCTGGGTGGCTCTGCCCTATTACTGGAACGAAGAGCAGTCTGATGCCTCCCTGGAATGGGTCGGCGAGAGCAAACAGCTGACGCTGGTGAAAGGCAGTGGCAAGGAAGAAAGCTTTCCCTACATTATTCCTGACGCCAACCAGTGTGCCGGTTGCCATGCGCCGGAAGAGAATCGTCGTATGTTGAAACCCCTGGGTCCCAAGCCCAGGCATTTGAACCGGGATTTTGTTTATGCGACAGGAACCGAAAATCAGCTGGCCTACTGGCACAGGACAGGAATTCTTGATGGCATCGACGACCCTGCATCAGCCCCGCAGAACGCCCTGTGGCCCGTTGCCCGTTCCGATGAGTCCCTGGAAAAGCAGGCCCGCAGCTATCTGGACGCCAACTGCAGTCACTGCCATAACTCGGCAGGCCCAGCCAGAACCAGTGGCTTATTCCTGTCCCTGGATACACCCTGGGGAACCCAGTTCGGTGTCTGTAAGCGCCCGATAGCAGCCGGCAAAGGCACAGGCAATCGCAGTGTTTCCATTCTTCCCGGAGAAGCCGAAGGCTCCATACTGACCTATAGAATGACCAGCAGGGATCCCGGTGAAATGATGCCTGAACTGGGTCGTTCATTAGCACACAAGGAGGGTGTTGAGTTGATTGAACGATGGATCAACAGCTTGCCGCCCGAATGCTGACCTAAACCAGACCATCGGAAAATGCGTTCCCATGCCCAGTATGGGAACGCCTCTCAATATCCATTGAGCGATTGAGAGGCTCGCAAAATTCTGTAATATCCCTTCTTGCCCGATATAGAAGTCCTTGAACATCTGTCATGAACGCCGGAACCTACCTGCAACTGTCCCTGCCCTCCCTGAAGGTCATCTCTGGCCTGTTCGGCGGCCGCTGCCTGTCCGTTTTCTACCATTAAACGCCTCGACTCTCTGCAGGTTCTCCCTGCCCATATCTCCTACTGAATGTATGCGCCAATAGTGATCATTCGGCGCGTTCCTCATCTGTGCGTGATCTTTCATCAAACGATTTCAGTAATAGCAAGCCCTGCAGGGTGTCATGATCACAGATTTGTCCACTATCCAGCATTTATTCCAGCATTTATTGAGGAACTATATAACTTGAACTTATTTCGAGTAATTGTGTCGAATATATAGTTATAAAAGGAGTGAATAAGATGAGTTATGGATTATCATTGCACCAGAGTAAGATGAGTCAACCTGACAGGGCTCCTGAAAATGTTGTCAAGTCAGCACCAGAGTGCCCTGGAGCTTTTGCTGGCCATAGTGTTGTTGAGGTTGCAAAACAATTAGAGCGACGATTTCCAGTTCCATCTACTATCAATCCGGAAATAACTAATCATTTTTGGTTTACCAATGAGTTCCCAGGCTCCCATCTTCCAGAAAAACAATCACTATTAGAAACAATAAAGACGCTACAAACAAAACACACTTGTCGCTCAAGAAAAGTTTCTATTATCACTGGGGAGTCAGGAATATTATCCTGCCTTCCTGAGCTATTGAACATTTCAGAGCTAATTATATTAATTGATCATGATCCTGTCATTTTACACTTCATAAAAAATATTTTGAAGCATCTTGTAGAATCGAATATCTATGAAGATGAGTATCCTGACGTAATCAGATCATCCTTAAGGTCACTAGAACGAATTTTAAAAAGAACCTTTGATGAATCAGAAATACTCTGCCACGCTGATGAATATAAGAAATCTATGGGAAGCCTGCATTGTTTTTCTTCCGAAGATAGGTTGAAAAAATTTCAAGATGCTATAGGTACTTCTTGTTTCCAGCCTGTCAATGCAGATTACTTTTCAGAGTCTGACATGGAAGATTTATTCAGAATACTGAAAGAAAACGGTTTTGAAGTTTCTTATTTCAATATATCAAATGCCTATGAATACTATAAAACTTTCTATTCCATGAACCCATTTAAGGGATCAGTCCGAAATATTGAAAGCACTCAATTTATCCGATCTATGCCTCTGGCACATTCAGCACTATGCGCATATTCGTCTTTGTTATTATCTGAAAGGGTCACTACTTGCTCCAAAGAAGTTTTTTTTGAAGAAATGCATGAAACAAATAAATCAAAAGCTCTCACTCGTGCGTTCTTTTTAGTAGAAAGCTGCACTTCAAAATCTAGAGATATAGGCAAAGCTTGCATTGAAATGGCTAAAGAAATGGAATCAGGCAACTTAACTATAATAGCTAATCTGAGATTGATCTTATCTCATATTTCTCAGCCTGATCTTGAATCCCTATCCAATAATTTTGAAGATATCCACACTGCACTAAAAGAAAATAAATGTATCGACTTGTCCGACGAGGTAAAGTTTCTTGCAATAATTCAGGCAGCGATCAGGGAGTTGTCTGAATAGGGTAAATACGGAGGGTAACGCCTCAGATCCGTTGAAAATGCTCTCTCTCGATAAACTCACCAATAATATGTTTGAACTCTGGTAAAAGTCGCTTATAAGTCCTCCCAATCATCTGTGAAGAAAACTTTTTTATCTTGTCCTGAGCTGTCTCAGTCTTGAGAGATTGGCAAAAGCCTGCTCATAATAAAAAGGCGCTGCTTCTGTGGCTTCATGGAGCAGTTGACCTGCCTGATCATAGTCGCCAGCCAGCATGGCCAGATAACCTGCATCGTTCCTGGCCTCCCAGGGGGAGACTATCTGCTCCAGAAGGTAAACAGCTTCCTGATAGTTTTCCTGGCGTACCCGCAGGAGCGCAAGATTCCTGACCGTGCGAGGGTTGTTCACATCGTAGGCCAGAGCCTGTTGATACCACTGACCCGCTTCATCCCACTTGCCGGCCAGGTAGCGGGAGTAACCCAGGTTATTGAGGATTTCCGGATCACGGGGCCTGTGCTGCAATGCTTCTTTATAGGAAATCTCCGCCTGGTCAAACTGCTTCTGCATATCCAGAAGCACCCCCAGACTGACCATTGCATCAACGGGAATATAGGGAGATAGACTACCACTGGCCGTTTTTCCCGACTCTAGAGACTCTCGCCACAGTTTCAGGCTTTTCTCCAGTAAAGACTGACTGAGGGGGTACTGCCGCTGTTCCAGTGCTGTCATGCCCAGGCCTTCCAGCGCTTCAACGTTTTCCGACTGCTGCCCAAGGGTATATTGATATGCCCGCACTGCGAACGCTGAATTATTCTGCCGTCGATAAAGACGCGCCAGGGTCAGGCTGGCGCTGATGCGTGTCGGCTCCAGCTGTAGGCTCCGCACCAGCAGTGCTGCCGCCCGGTCCACATCACCAGCGCTCAATGCCTGCTCCCCCTGCAGCTCAGCGGCTTCAGCACTCTTGATCTCAGCCACCCCCAGGATGTCGGCGTTGAGGGTGCCGTCAAACAGCTTACCCGCTTCCTGCTCTTTGGAAACAGGCTCAGGTTTGTCGGGAACCGTACTGCAACCACCCAGCAGCAGGCTCGCCAGTACAAGACTTCTGATCATTTTTACGTGGATCATGAAACTCTTACCCCTCAGTCTCAGAACGCATTCTTGAGTACATCCACCAGTCGCAGAATGGCAGGCCCCACCGCCACTATCAGAAACGCCGGCATCAGGCACAACATCAGAGGGAATATCAATTTTACCCCTACTTTGGCGGCTTTTTCCTCTGCCTGTTGCAGCTGCCTGTCTCTGGAATCGGCGGCGAACCCTCGCAGGCTTTCACCAATACTGGCGCCAAAGCGAAGGCTGCCAAGAAGCGTATTCACCAGGCCATCCAGCATAGGTGTATCAATTCTTTTGGCCAGGTTTTGGAGGGCCTGTTCAGCGCTGACACCGGCCAGCATCTCCGCATTGGCCTGCTCCAACTCCTCCACCAAAGCTCTGTGAGTAAGCTGTAACTCACCAACCACTCTCTGCAGGGCGGCCCTGAGGCCCAACCCGGCTTCTACACAGACCGTCAGAAGATCTATAGCATCCGGAACAGCCAGGGCAATGCGCTGCTGGCGACGACTGGCCAGTTTTTTCAGAATCCATAGCGGTAATCTCAGTCCAAGCAGCAAAGCCACCGCCAAAAGTACGACAGTAAGCTGCATGCCTGGAGTGAAAACCAACAGTATGGCAGTCAGTACCAGTCCCGGAATAACAACAGCCGTCAATCCTCTAATGGCGAAAAAAAACTGCAAAGCCTGCTGCTGCCGGAATCCGGCCCGAACCAGGAAAAGACGAGTGTCGTCAAGATTAAAGCCTTTGCCTGGCGTCTGGAGTTTCTTGAATGGCTGCAGTACAGACTGCAACCAGGCCAGGGGCAATGGCTGATCCTCATCTCGGGACAGGCTGCGAACCCGACGATTCACTGAATTGTGGCTACTGGTCGCCAGCTGCATGACTGCCAGGGAGAATAATGCCACCGAAATACCGGCCAGGCCGATCGGAATCAGAGTGTCCATGGACAGGGAAGCAAACATCATCTAGCCCTCGTTGGTTTTCTTATTGGCCAGGAGCCGCCACTGGCTGCCATCGTTAAACACGCACCCGTAGTAACATACGAATCCAGACAATCGCCACCAGGATCAGTCCCAGAGCCAGGCCAAGCATTTTATGGCCGGTTTCAGTCTCCGTCAGCACACTGGCCAGTTCCGGATTTGTGAAACTCAAAAAGGCGAACATGACAAAAGGCAGTGCGATCAGGACATTGGCTCCGGCGCGAGTGGCAGCGCTCAGGGTTTTCAGTCGGCGTTGAAACTGAAACCGCTGGCGCACCAGAAAGCTGATGCGACCAAGCACTTCTGTGAGGTTGCCGCCACTCTGTCGCTGCACCAGAATAGTAACCACCAGCATTCTCAGGCTCGCCGAGGGCACCCGCTGCACCAGCGCCATCAGGGCACGGCGAACATCATTGCCATAATTGATGTCTGCATAGGTCCGGGCCAGCTCTGGCCCCAGGGGAGCACGGAAATCTTCACCAAGCATTTTCAGGCTCTCAGTAAAGGGGTGCCCGGCCCTCAGGGCATTATTCATGCTGTCCAGAGCGTCGGGGAGCTGCTCCTCGACCTGCACCAGCCTTCGATGCCGGTCATAGACCGTCTTTAACACTGGCGCTGACAGCCCTGCACCTGTCGCCAGCAACGCCGGAATGATCATACCTGTGGCCAGCATCACCAGAGTTCCTGCCAGAACACCAAGGCCAATCCCCAGCAGCAACAGACGATAAGCTGGTAGCTGTCGTCCAGACTGTTCCAGCCATAACCCCAGCTTACCCATCAGCGGTAAGGCTTCCAGGCGCTGCTCCCAGGGAGACAATTCCCTCTGGTACTTACTCCGTACCATGCCTCTGACCGCAGCCTTAGCGGCTTGCTTCCCCACCCGGCGTTGCAGCCGGCGCTGAATATCTTTGTCCTGGCGCCTGGCAGTCAACGCTAAAAGCAGGAAAAGAACCGCCAGGAAAACCAGTACTCCTATTATCCACTGGGCAACCATATATTTTTTACCTCATCAGTGGTTAGGGTATTGCCAGTCGCTGCTGAACACAGAGGAATCCAGGGCGATGCCCTGCAATTGCATCTTTTCCAGGAAAGACGGTGCCAACCCATTGGCCTGGAAGCTGCCCAGCACTCGCCCCTGGTCGCCGTGCCCCTGACGCTGAAAGGTGAACAGTTCCGTCATGGTGATGACATCACCCTTAACGCCATTCACTTCCTGAATGCTTACCACACGACGGCCACCGTCTTCCTGCCGTTCCAGCTGGACAACAATATCAATGGCCGAGACAATCTGTTCCCGGAGTGACCTGGCGGCAAACTGGATACCCGACATAGCCACCATATTTTCCACCCGGCTCAGGCAGTCCCTCGGGTTATTGGCGTGCAGAGTCGACAGCGAACCATCATGACCGGTATTCATGGCCGTCAACATGTCCAGGGCTTCAGCCCCTCGCACCTCTCCCACAACAATACGATCAGGGCGCATCCGGAGACTGTTCCGCATCAGTTCTCTCAGGGTAATCTCACCCCGCCCCTCCAGATTGGCTGGGCGGCTTTCCAGACGAACCACATGAGGCTGCTGCAACTGCAGTTCAGCGGAATCCTCAATGGTGATAATCCGCTCATCGGCACCGATACAGCCGGAAAGGGCATTCAGCATGGTGGTTTTACCACTGCCCGTGCCACCGGAGATCAGAATATTCAGCCGCATCTGCACCATAGCCTTCAGGGCCTTGGCCATCTGTGGCGCCATGGCTTTCATTTCGGCCAGGCGATCAAGGTTCATGCGATCCACCGTCGTGCGACGGATTGACAGACTGGGGCCGTCAAGAGCCAGGGGCGGGATAATGGCGTTGACCCGGGAACCGTCCGGCAGGCGAGCGTCAACCAGCGGGCTGGACTCATCAATACGTCGGCCGACACGGGCGACAATACGGTCAATAATCGCCATCAGGTGCTCGTCATCACGGAATCGCGCCGGATGTCGGCTCAGTCGGCCATTGCGTTCAACAAAGATGGTGTCCGCCCGGTTGACCAGAATATCAGACACCTCCGGATCGTTCAGAATCCGTTCCAAAGGCCCAAGGCCGAGAATTTCATCAATCAGCAGACGCTGCATGGCAAGTCGCTGTTCGGCGGTCAGCGGTGCGTTGAATTCAATGTACAGGGCCTGACACAGGGTGCTGATTTCCTCTTCAGCCACAGCCCGCTCAAGTCGCACCAGGCGGGTCAGTTCAAGCCTTTCCAGAATGGCGTTGAGAATGCGCAGGCGCCAGGTTTCCGGCAGTTCAGGCTGACTGTGATCAGTTCCGGAATCCCGGCGTTGCCCTGTCAGGTTTCCAGCCCCGGCAGCCCCCACTGACTCAACGACATCACTCGTCTTTTTAGTGAAGAGCGGCTCACGAGCTTTCGGTGAGCCTTCTAGCTCCTGATGATTCTGCTGAAGACTGTCTTGAAGAGACTCAGTCCTGGATCTGGCCTCGTCTTTGGAAATAAATGTAAAACCCATAACTGCTCTCCACCTATGCACGCCGTGGGAACAGTCTAGCTCCCAGGCCACTCTTGGTACGGGCCTTAGCCGCTTCTTCTTCAGTCAGGTACTGCAAATGCAGATCGACAATAGCTTTACTGACCTCTGATCGGGGTACATGCTGGAGCAGCGTCTTCCCCTTGTTCAGGCTTTGGCTTACCTTCTGATAGTCTTCCGGAACTGTGGCCAGGTCGCTGATACCAATGGCTTTGCCAATCTCCTGCAGGCTGATATCGTTTTTACGGCTGTAGCGATTGACCACCGGCTGTATCTTGTCAATATCCACGCCCAGTTCCCGGGTAATCTGTTCAACCCAGCTCGCAGCATTAAAAATGGGCGCCACTTCCTGTTGCAGAACCAGCATGACCTTATCCGCCTGTTGCAGGGCATGTGCGCCGGAAGGGCCTGGATAGACCGGCAGATCGATCAGCAGTTCATCACAGGCCCCATAAAGCAGGTTCACCAGATGCAGCAGCTGGGCCCGGGACACAGGGCTGTCTGTCAACGGGTCTGTCTGGCGGGTGGCCAGCACTTTCAGGCCACTGGAGTGCACCGTAAGGTATCCCTCCAGTGCGGTCATATCTATGGTGTCGATATGCTCCAGGACATCCTCAGTACCGTATTCAGGGTTGAGATCCAGATATTGAAGAGAGGTCCCCATGACATCCAGCAACAGGGTGTTCCTGCCTGACTGGGCCAGGGCGTGTCCCAGGTTGCAGGCCAGGGTAGTAGCGCCGCTGCCGCCGCTGACAGGAAGGAAAGTGGTTAATCTGGCGTTTTTTCCGGCGGGTTGCTGATCCAGCGAGCCATAAATGGTTTCCAGCGCGCTGAACAATTCTTCATCGCGGAAGTCGCTGCCCAGATAGTCTCTGGCGCCAGCATGCATGGCCCGACGCATGGCGTCCATATCATTGGCTGGCCCGACCACCAGCAGCTCGGCGTTGATCAGCCTGATAGCCCGTTGGATGATTCGAAGGGTAACTTCGTCGTCGCCGCCCATGCAGTACAGCGCCACATGGGGTTTGCTGCTCTGAAGCATCGATTCAATGGCCGTATCCGCTGTCAACAGGAGTTGTTCAGAGCGAATTTCCACCACCTGCGCCAGCAGCTGGCCAAGACGTTCGAGATCCTGGGGCTCATGGCCCAGCATCAGCACCCTGAGTTGTTCTCGCATGGGACTTCCTCAATTATTGTTCTTTTGTTACTGCGTAAAAGTGACAATCCTGCTGAGACAGCCTTCGCCCTATTGCACGAGTATTGTCGTTTAGAAACGGCACTAAAACGACATTGACCTGTGTTATATCAGCAATCAGCACTCTATTACAACGTCGGGCTTCTGCCGAGACTCTCCCCGGGCATGACCGTGGAAAAAACCGGTGCAGCCACTTCCTGTCCCAGCCCGGGCGATAGCCCCGGAAACAGAGATTTCAGCCGGTATCCCCGTATCTCAACCTGGACGAAACGAATACGGCTTGATGTCTTCGGGTCAGCCACAAGGTCGCCGTTGCGGTCCAGATAGTTGACCTGCACCTGACCGCTTTTCAGCCCTGACACCAGCCGACTACTCCCGGAGTCACCATACAAAGCGGCCCGGCGTACAGCCTCCAGCGTAACCCCTTCCCCTGGTGTCATCTGGGCGGCGACGCTGGCGCCACGCCGGGTACTTTCCTGCAACAGGTTCCAGGTCAGCAGCAGTCGGCTGTATTCGAAAACCAGAAAGATAACGGTAAACAGCAACAGCGCCGCCAGAGCGAACTCAATGGTAAAAAGCCCCTTCTGCCTGAATTGCCGTGATGAACGTTTTGAGGGCATTACAGCAACCTCACTGCCGCTGTCGCGGTCATGGAGAAGTTGGGGTCAAGGCCCGGCAGGAAAGGCAGACGGGAAAATATTGGCCGGTAGTCATGCTGGATGGTCACCCGGACATTGCCGTCTGCTCCAGCGCATAGTCCGCTATTTCTTATCTCATCAATGCTCTCTTCCACCCCGGAGCCGGTTTCAAACCCGGAGTCGGTTTCACGCCTCGTCTGCATCTCTTCCAGCGAACGCTGGAAGCGGCAGATGCTCTGCCATGCCCCTCGATACAACATACGATCACTGTCTGCAGTCCCAGCCCCGGCAGCCACACCGGCAACAATCTGATAACTGACACTGACATCATCGACCTTCAGCCCGTCGATACCCGTCAGTTTCATATCCCCTCCGGGTGTCCCTGCAACGGCAACATTCCGAATCTGCAGGTTCAGGGGATGGGTGCTGTTGAGCTGTGGCTGTTCAATATTGAAATCCTCCAGCTCCGGCAACAGCTCAGCGCCAAAACGTGCCGCCTGCTGGGCCGACTGACTCAGCCGGGAATACACCACCCAGGCCCGACCCACTTCTACGGTAAGAAAGATAATCGCCAACAGAACCGGCAGGACAATAGCCAGCTCAATGGCGGCCAGGCCTTTCTGGTAGCGACGGCTGGCGCTGCGCTGGCGGTGCATCATTCAGCCCTCTCCCAGCAGCACGATACTGAACATGTCAGGGTTTTCTGACGTCTTATAATCGAACTCTCCCTGGCCGCAATCGATATTTTCGGCCACAAAGTGGGTCAGACCATCACTTCCCCTCCAGGCAGGCTCCAGAAGAAAGAAACAGGCCTGCTCTATTTCATTCCCCTGTTCTATCTCAGCAGTCAGATCTTCGGGTGAACAGCCTTCCTGCAGTGGCACACGCAAGACACGCCGGTTTTCCTGAGAATAGCCATCAGCAGGAAAAAAAGCAGACTGATCTTTAGCGTAATCACTGTATTCATAAGGGTATTCTTTAGCATTTTCGTCCCAATAATATGTTATGAGACCACTATCGCTTACTTTCAGCTGGTTCTGTTCAAGCGCCTGCCTGGCATATTCTGAGCCCTGACAAGATTTCGCATCCCCACTACATGCATTGCCATCCTGGCCAACAAAAATGCTATTGCTGTCAGGCTGAAAGCCATAAGCAGAATCTACCGCTTCTGCCAAATCCCCTTCGTAACGCCCAAACCGGGTGTTCAGCGCCTGTGCCGGGGTTATCAAAGGATTGCCAGACGCCGGAATTGAAACCGTTGTTAATACTGGTGTCTCCCGGGCCAGCCAATGGGGGTCCACCAGCAGGGGCTGGCCGTTGCCCAGCATACCGGCGGAGCTTTGATAAACAACCCGCTGGTCTGCTCCAGCAAGAGACGACAGATCACTACCAGCACCATCCATCAGCAGACGGAAGCCGACAGCACCGCCGGAGTTACTGCCAGAGTTACTGCCGGTGCGATTGAGTTCCCTGAACAGGTAATTGCTCCCTTCGGAAAAATCGCCGGAAGTGGCGCAGGCCAGCATCGGGGTCAGGGGGATACGGTTGTTGCGCACGGCTCCGGCAACCGCCCGCCCTCTGGCTTGAAATGAGGTCAACCCTCCCAGCCGTAACAATAATGGCTTCAGCTCCTGTTCAACACTGACTCGAACCTGACTTGTTGCCGTGTCCGTGGCCGGGGTAAAGGTAAACTGAAGACTGTTGTCGTTCAGGCCGAAGTCTCTACCTGCCAGTGCATTTCTCAGGCTTTCCAGGCCATCTCTCCGGGCGCCTCCCTCAGGATCTTCAGAAAACCGGGCGTAGTGATAAGTGCGTGCGGCGCTCAGGGCGGCGGTTTCCACAGCATTCTGCAGGCGGGTGTTGTGCAGCAGAAGCCGACCAAAATCAATGGCCAGGCCACTGAAAGCCAGCAGGCCGATCATGGTCAGGGCAGCAGTAAGGGTCACTGCGCCCCGCTGCGACAAGGGACTGCGTCCAAAGCCAGCCATGGTTAACTGCCTTCCTGGGCTGTGCCTACATTAATTGTAATCTCGCCGCCGGACTGTTCACCGGTCTGACTGTCACCATAGCCTCTGTGGTTGCGCATATCATAAAGAGACCAGACACCGGGCTCACCTTCCACCGCTTTACCGCCATGTTGCTGACTGGCGTCCGGGTTAAGCCGCTGCTGCGCGAAGATATCGCGCACGGTCTTTCGGCTCTTGGCGATGGCTTCCGGGGTCAGGTGCTCCCTTTCAGGAAAGCCGGTACAGCCCGCAAGCAGGCTTGCTGCGCCAAGGAAAGTTGCGCAAAGGAAGGTTGCGCGCAGGAGAGTACCGCAGCAGTACTGGATTCTGTTCATAGCTTTCATCTCCTTCCTCCCCGGTCAAATCGGTGACCGAATGCCCCACTGGTGGGACCGCCATTAACCGGCAATTTACCCATCCTGGCGGCGCGAATTTGCCGCTGTCGTTCATTATGTTTCTTCAACGTTTTCTTCAGGGGCTTTGCCGCAACGCCCAACAGATAAAACTCGACATCGGTGGGGTCGACAAAGGTGTCCGTAGGCAGCATGGGGCTTTCTTCATCCAGGGGCTTGGCCAGTCGTGGCGTGACAATAATCACCAGTTCCGTCTGGCCCTTCTGGTAACTCTGGCTTTTAAACAGCTGCCCCAGAACCGGTGTATCACCCAAACCCGGGAACTTGTTGACAACATCCCGGGTGGTCTCATTGAGCAGACCGGCGATAGCCATACTCTGGCCGTCCCTCAGTTCGACCCGGGTATTGGCGCTGCGTTTGGTCAGCGCCGGCACCACCAGTGCAGCATTACTGCCATCGGAAGTGAGCACCACTGAGTTGCGATTTATCAACTCACTGACGTTTACCCCCAGCTGCATACTGATCCGCCCCTCGGCCTGAACCAGAGGCTCAAACTCCAGGCTGACGCCGTGTTCCTTGTAATCTATGGTTATTGAGTTTTCATCATTAGCTACCGGAATAGGAAACTCACCACCGGCGATAAAACGCGCTTTCTGACCACTGGTGGCGATCAGCGTCGGCTCAGCCAGCACCCGGGCCACATCGTTGTCCCTGGCGGCGTCGATATAGAGGTTCAATACACTGTTGCTGGTTAACAGACTGGCGAACAGCCCCTTGTCCAGGGAAACAGAGTTAGGGGTAAACTGCTGGAGCGGCGGCCCCCAGATGCCGGAATCGGGAATCTTGATCGGGTCGCCGGCAAGGGACGTGCCTATACCACCCGGCTGGATCAGGGGAGAAGCCACATCTCCGCCGGTGTACGGTGCTATGGTGCTACCGCCATTGACGCCACCAAAAGAGAAGTTGCCACGGTTGGTAAAGGCGTTGAACTTGATGCCCAGTTGTTTCAGGTGGGTGCGCCGGACTTCCGCCACTTTCACTTCCAGCATCACCTGGCGTGCGCCGCCCACGCTCATCAGGTTAACGACGCTGGCTTCCTTATCCGACTGACGGGCAAAACTGTCGGCGATCAGCACCGCCTGGTCCAGAATCACTGGTGAAGATACTTCTCCGGACAGGATGACATCTCGACCACTGGTTCGGGCACTGATTTTTTCCCCCGGCAACAACTCATGGAAGCGCCGCTTGAGTGGCGCAAGGCTGTTCACCACTTCCAGATCCAGGGTTGCCAGTATCCCGCCCTGTGCATCCCAGGCCACCACGTTGGTGACACCCAGACTTTTGCCCAGCATATGCACCTGACCACTGTCGAGAATCAGCAGGTCGGCAATATCCGGGTCACCTACCGAAAGCCGGGCGGGAGCAGCCGCCAGATTCAATAGCCGTGAGTGGTTGAGAGCTACCGAGGGAGCGCTGTAGCCACCTTTCTTCACTGAGACTGGCGCCGCAGCCTGAGCTACTGGCGCAACCAGCAGGGCGGACAGCAGACAGGCTGTCCGCAACAGTCGGCCACCGCCCTGCAAGCTATGGGTAATCACCTGAAACATAACAATCCCTAACTGCCTTTCATTATTATTGTTACGACTTCTTCAGCCGGTTGTTACGCCGCAGTCCGTTGTGGCATTTTTAAGCCTGATTTCCAGACCTGACAGCCTTCAGCCGCCCAGAGCCAGGTTCTGCCGGCTGGAACCCCGAATCACTTCCAGTGTGCTCTGACTTTCCGGAGTAAATTCCTCGAAGTCTCCAGGGTTACGCAGAGCCAGGCTGATGCGGCTGGAGCTTGATGCCAGAACCACCATCTGGACATATTCCGCCGGTATTTCAAGGGTGACAGTACGATACTTCCGCGCGGCTTCCTCTCCGGCGATAGCGGTTTGCCCAACCCCCAGTACACGGATATTGTCCAGTACCCTTTCACTGGCTGGTGAACGGTCTGCCTTCTTATAGGAAACCAGAACATCCACCCGATCGCCCGGTGCGATAAAACCGCCAACGCCGCCGAATTCACTCACCTTGACACTGACCGCCCGTTTTCCCGGAGAGACCCGGGCCGCCAACAGCCCACCATTACCGCTTTCCTTAAGGCGCTGCGACAGCACAATTTCGCCTTTATAAAAAGGTTTCAGTGCTACCTGACCCACCACTTCTGTCAGCTGTCGGTATGCGCCTTCAGGCACCGACCCCGCCTCCATTTGAATAGTGCGCAACATTTCGGTTTCAATGCGAGTTGCGAAGACGATATCCTCATCCGCCACCACCACCTGGCTCATCGCCATCTCTTGGGCTTTTCCTGATGAAGCATGCTCTGGAGAACCGGTTAACAGACGACTGGCAAAGTACGCCGCCGACAACCCACAAAGGAGTGACAGGATGATCATCAGGACGGTTTTTTTATTCATTGTTCTACTACTCCTGAATGCTGAACCTTAATCAGCCCACCAGACCAGTCAGATCACCCTGACGGGCCAGTTGAATACATGTTCCCACGGCTATGGCCAGGGCATAGGGAAAACGCTGCCGGACCACATCATCCTCCGCTGCAGGCAGCCAGACCATAGAACGGGCTACAGCGTAATAACGCTGTATGGTTCGCCAGGCTCCGCCACGCAATGTCAAATAAATGAGCGCCAGAACTCCCCCGGCTATCACCGTATAGACAGCACTGAAAGCCACAGCAGCCGGACCGATAAAAGCCCCGACCACAGCCAGCAGCTTGACATCACCGGCACCCATGACTTTTCGAAAAAGATAAGCAGGGAGAAAACAGAGAAAGCCCGCCAGCAGCCCGACCATTGCCTGTCCCAGGCCCGCCAGCTGGGCGGTTTGATACTGAAGAACCAGGGCCACCGCCAGCCCCGACAGAAGAAGCATATTAGGAATACGGTGCTGAAAAAGATCAAATACGGTGGCGATCACCAGCAGAAGCAGCACCCCATAAACAAGCGACACCGGGCAACTCCCTGAACTTCGTGGATTGAAACTCTGCATTCCCACGCAGGAGCGTGGGAACGAGTCTAAAGCGTTTACCTATTTATTCTTCTGGAGCCACAGGAAGCTCGTTTGCGATTTCCACCCCTGCTTGCTGTATCCCAGGAGCAACCCACTTCGCAAAAGCACCAAAAGCCGCAACTATAATTGCAGCGCCAACCGCATACTCAATAGCAGTAAGCCCTTCTTCTTCTTTCAGGAAATCTTTGGCAACTTGCATGAACTTCATGATCTACACCTATGCATTTTTTTTGTTATTGACCGGCAGCCACTCCGGCTTTTAAGGCGGCTGTCGTACATCTTCAAATAAGATGGCGCGACCGGGTACCTCAAACACCGCCCGGACACTAAACGCCTGAAATGATCTCTATACTGCCCAGTGTGACAACTCACTACACTCTCTTAGCATCAAATAAAACATCATCTTACTTATTTGATATCAAAAAGATCATTTGAGACAAAGATGATTCATTTGTAATAAATTTGCAACCTGTTTTTCTGATTTTCTTTAGAGATAGGGGCGACGGTCATGAACGCATGGACTACCGCCCTAATATCCTTCAGCATCCGAAGTGTCAACCCTCATATATATGACACCTGTCACATAATATGACATGCGATCACAGATTGCTAAAGGTTATTTTTCTGTTCTTGTTAAACAGTTGAACATTTAACAGCCGTCATAAAGCCATGAAGAACTCATGCTTTGAAGGTGTGGATATCTAGTACCCCGTCCCGCTGCAGATGATAGGTTCAGTGGTTCGTAAAGCGGTCATATGCAAGGCAGACTTGTGCAGGCGTAGCCATTCTA
>JBPCXN010000074.1:0-4892 GCA_051008495.1 Endozoicomonas sp.
CTGAGGATTGATAGGTTTGCGCATGATTTTGGTAAATAACGACTCTTGCTGGAAAACTTCGATGTAGATATTGGGTTGCAGGCTATTATTTTCAAGGGGTTAGGGTTTTCGGACAGGCACTATTTAAGCAAATTCAACGGAGCTGTCTAGAACGCTCAAGGCTGCGCCGCTCTTTCTGGATTTCTGGCCGAAATGGCCTTAACTCCGACAGGCTCCTAACCTAACAACAGTAACTCAGACAGTTCCTGCTTGTTACCACATAGATCTGCCAAGGTGTATTGATCAAGCACCTCCATAAACGCCGACATGGCAGCCTCTAGAACCCCTCTCAACTTGCACGCTGGGGATATCTGACAAACAGGTTCATCACATTCAACCAACACCAGGTCCGCTTCCATTGACCTGACAACGTCACCGAGCCTGATATCCTCTGGGCTTCGACTTAGCCTGAAACCGCCCCCCCTGCCACGTAACGTACTTAAGAAACCTTCCTGCCCAAGTTTCTGCACAATTTTCATAACATGATTTCGTGACAGACCATAGGCAGCAGTAACCTCCTGTATTGAGATCAACCGCTCCCCTGACTGCAAGGCAGAGTAGATGAGAATTCTGAGGGCATAGTCAGTTTGTTTGGTCAATTTCATAGACGACAGATGTAGACAAATTTTAAAGATGCATATAGGATGCACCTATAATTGATGCATTACAAATGCATGTTTATAAAAACTCTGTTTTGGACCACTTGGGAATCACCCCGATGAGCATTAGTGAAGAAACAATCCTCACTGTTAAAGCGACTGCACCGGTGCTGGCTGAGCACGGCGAAACCATAACCAGGCATTTCTACCAGCAGATGTTCAGCAAGAATCCCGAATTGTTAAACATCTTTAATGCCACCAACCAGAAAACCGGTCGGCAGCAGGCTGCACTGGCAAATGCGGTATATGCCTATGCTGCCAACATTGACAACCTGGGTGCGCTGACTGCGGCCGTACAGCGCATTGCTCACAAACATGCAAGCTTCAATGTCCAGCCAGAACAGTACCCCATTGTCGGCAAACATCTGTTGGAAGCGGTAGCCCATGTTTTGGGGGATGCCGCTACCAAAGAGATCCTTACTGCATGGCAAGAAGCCTATCAGTTCCTGGCTAACCTTTTCATTGAGGTGGAAAAAGGCATATACCGTGAGAATGAAGAAGTGAAAGGCGGCTGGAGGGGTACCCGGGATTTCAGGGTCGTGGCCAAGACTCCGGAAAGCGACACGATCACTTCTTTCTACTTTGAGCCTGTTGATGGCCTCCCTGTAGCAGAGTTTGTTCCTGGACAATACATTGGCATCTACCTCAAGCCTGAAAGCTCTGAGTATCAATGCATTCGTCAGTACAGTCTGTCCGACGCCCCCAATGGCAACAGCTATCGCATTTCAGTAAAGCGTGAAGGAGAAGCAGACAAAAAAGGAGTGATCTCTAACTACCTGCACGATTCATTGCAGGTTGGTGACACCGTTAAACTCTGCCCACCCACCGGAGATTATTTCCTGAACCTGAACACAACTGCTCCTGTCGTACTTCTCAGTGGCGGAGTGGGCCAGACCCCGATGCTGAGTATGCTTAACACACTTGTGCAAAGTAACAGTAATCGCCAGGTTTTCTATGTTCACAGCACCCTGAACAGCAAAGTACATGCCTTTGCCGAACACACCTGTGAGATTGCAGACAAACATGAGAACGTCGAACAGTTTGTATTCTACGATGAGCCCACCGATGAGTGCAGCGGATATGACTACACTGGCAGGCTAGACATGGAAACGATCCGTAAGCATATTGAAGTACCGGGTGCACACTACTACTTCTGCGGTCCCCTGGGCTTCATGTCCATGATCAACAATACACTTAAAGACTGGGGTATCCCTCAGGAAAACAGACACTATGAGGTCTTCGGTCCACACAAGGAAGTTTAATCTTATGTCCAGGTCAGCTGCTTACGCTTTCCCTTGAGCAGCTGTCATCTCACAGCATTCTGGCCATGGCCTGAATCTGCCCACGTTGAAAGTTCTGCATAGCAGTTGAACCGGCAAAGTTCAGATAAGAGCGGATCTCTTTGTCCGGCATTGCCCTGTAGGTATACAGAAAGACACTGCGCATTTTATCGGTCATACCCATACGAATGCCCGGTTTTTCCCGGGCCTTCAGTATTTGTGAGCCCCTCACGGGAACGCCGTCCCTGGGCATCACTTCCTGCAAAAGCCTCTGGGCTCCCACGGAGGCGCTGGCGGCCAGCTCAGTGCCCAGTTCAACAGCATCAAGGGTTTCCATTAATTCTTCGATAAGCCGTATCCGGCTGGTGCGGGGCAACTGGCTGGACAATTTGTCTTCGATATAAGCCTGCATTCGCATGCCATTGGCAGGGTCATTGGCTACCATTTCCAGGTGCAGGACTTTCTGCCCCAGGGGAGAGTTATACCAGTCAATCAGTTTCAGCAGCTCACCTACTGAGAGTGCCTCATCAAGCGTGGCAATCATCGAATCACGGAAATAATCCTGGCGGTAACGCACATCAACGATCTTGTTGACGGTTTCGACAACTTCCCCGGGCAATTCGTAGTCCCTGGAGTTCAGGGTCATACTGGCCCGAACCCACTGGAGCTGCCGCTCCAGCCTGGCATTGTCGTAAAGCTCTTCCAGCAGAGCCCTCTTGTCAGTGGCAAATGCCTGACCGGCAGACAACATCAACAGCGTGATCAGGATAACGACGAAGCCTGCGCGCTGCCTGGTATGAACGGTATCCATCGTTTTCGACATGGCCACAGCCATTCCCTTAGCTGATTGATATTCACACGATACAAAATCGCCGATCAGTCGTAAAGCTTACTGGTTATGGCGGTAACGGCCGTTTCCACCCGTAAAATCCTTGAGCCCAAGTGAATTCGCTCAAAACCGGCCTCTTCCAGCTTCTCCACCTCGTAGGGAATAAAGCCGCCTTCAGGTCCGATGGCGAGAACAGCTTCTTCGCTGATCATATGGGGACAGGCTGTTCCTCCCACCGGGTGAGCCACCAGCCCACGCTTGCCTGCCACCATGCCCGGAAGTCGGTCTTCAACAAAAGGTTTGAAGCGTTTTTCCAGGATAACCTCCGGCAACAGCGTGTCCCGGGACTGTTCGAGGCCAAGCACCAGCTGTTCATGAATTTTCTCTTCCGACAGCCAGGGGGATTGCCAGAAGCTTTTCTCCACCCTGTAGCTGTTCATCAGGACAATTTTTTTCACACCGAGAGAAGAAAGGTGCTGAAGGCTTCGCTTGAGCATTTTTGGCCGGGGCAGCGCCAGCAGGACTGTGAGGGGCAATGGTGCAGGTGGTTCTTCCGTGAGATTGACGGACATTTCCAGGCAATCAGTCGATAGTGAGGAGATCACTCCTTCCCCCATTTTCCCATTGATAAGTCCAACTCTCAGAGAGTCACCTTCCAGGGAGCGATGAACTTCCAGAACATGCTTCAGCTGCCTCCCACGGAGCCTGACCTGAGTCCGGGAGACGAAATCATCAGAATTAAGCAAAAGCAGGTTCATAGCTTGAATAGCCCAAAAAACATCAACAGAAAACTGACCGGCCATTGTCCTGATTTATGGGTCATTGGCAAAGGCTTTCATCATGGCCATTCATATGATTTATCCTCTGAGCGACTCTTATGATTTATTGAACTCTATCCTGAGAAAATCGGCCTGACGGTTGAGAAAAGTGACGTGCCACAGAAAGGCGTGTTCAGAAGCAATCAGCCACAGGTAGTGACTGTAATAAGAAAGTTATAAAGGCGTAAAAGACACAGGCTTTGCTACCAGGGGTTCTAATTGAGATAAGGACCGTACTTTTCATAGTCATCACGCAGGCCTGACAGCAGGGCATAACGATAATGCTCGGGTGCTTTTTCCTTTACCAGTGCAATCAGGTCATCATAGTTATGGCAGGCTTCAACGTCTTTTCTGAGTTCACGCAGTTTCCAGTCACCAATGAATTTCTCATCCCAATCCGCCTCAGTGGTTGATGACTCTTCAGCAACAGGGGGTTCAAACACATAATCCAGTTCCCCAACGTCATCGCTCCCGATGCCTGAAGATAGTGACGACCTGGCACTTCTTAACTGGGCCTCTGCAAGATCATCAGAGAGATCATCCAGATTCGGCATTGAAGCGGTTCGGCTCAGGGAGCCGGTTACAGAAGATAAATCGGAGTCTTCACTCACTGCCATGGGGTGGTTCTCTGCATCGCTGGTCATTTGCACCAGGTAATCCAGAAATGAACTCTTCAGAGCCTCCAGAGCCTTCTTTTTATTCAATCTGACGGCCCAGGGAATGTCAGAATCCGGCCCGGTAATCTGACCGGTAACAGGCCCATCTTTTTCTGTGGCTTCAGCGATGATTTCCCTGCTTCCCTCAGACAGGGGCAAATCGTGGTCCATCTCAGAAATGATTTCATCCAGGGCGGTAAACAGCCCCTTCCTGGCCACTCCCGGCGCTTCCAAATCCAGGAGTTGCACCAGTGCATCAAGGCTATCACAGGCATCAATCCCCCTGAGCACCTCGCGCACCTTGTACCCCAGATTAATGGCATCACTGATCACCTCTTTTGATTCTGAGCGCAAAGGATCACCACCCGCTAAATGACTCCTGAAATTGCGAATACAAGCCTTGAACTCTCTTTTCACACACTCCAGATCTGCCTGGACAGAAGAGTCCGATATAGAAGTCTGTGATACTGAGCGATCATGAATAGTCTGTTGACTTTGCTCTGCTTTTTCAAGGTTTGTCCTAATACCTTTGGGTAACAAAGCGATAGTGACTTTACGACAGAAAGCCTTGGCTTTTTGCAGGGTAAGCGCCAAAGCCATTCTCAAATGGT
>JBPCXN010000075.1:0-44346 GCA_051008495.1 Endozoicomonas sp.
TGAAAGAATTTTATTTGGCAAGGCTCACCAGATGATCTCTTATGCGTCTCCTGAATCGTATAATCGGGTGCAACACAAAGGTTCTTGCTTGAAATAAAACATACAACGTCTCCATCCTTATTTACAACAGGCGCACCTTTAGGAAGAGTAGCTCCCGAATACGCTACCAATTCGTACTGGGTCTGATCGGCATTAGATTTCATATTTAGAGAAACAATGGAACTTGTCGCTTGACCGTTGCTTAAATAATAGGCTTCAGTATTTACTGACAGTGCCCCGGGAGTCACATCAATATAAATCACACTGTTTTTTTTGGAATCTCCCCCCTTAACCGGAAGAATCATTTGGGAGCCTAGACGACTTGACGCATGAAAATAAATACTACCCTTAAAATCCTCTACCGCCCCAAAATCACGCCCTCCTGGACCAATGAGTTTTACCTCATGGTTTTGAATATACTTTGATACAGCCACCTCACAGTCAGCAGAAGTCGAGATATGCCTGCTGGTTACTTGCAATCCCTGGCATGCTTCAGTCGAACCTTCGCTGTATATTTCAGGAGAAAATCTCACGAGTTTGCTCTGAATGAAGTCTTGCGATGAGGAAGCAGCCACAGATAGCGAGTACATGAACAAAATCGTGCCAAATAGTTTCAGATATTTCATTCGGAAAGCCTCAGAAAAGCTGCAATTTGCAGCTTTAATAGAATAGTAACCAAGGCTTCACTAACAATATCGAATGCTCATAAATGAACCTTTCCAAAAGGTCAAACTGCATACTCCATCACTGCTTTCTGCTTAAGCATACTCGAACGTCAGTTGTCGTGATCGAGCTTGAAGCTCAGTGGATCAATACCTGTGCACCTTTTGTCCCAGGCTGCTCAGGAACTTGTGATAGCCCTGTTGTCCCCCGAAACTTAAGGTGCTTCACTCATCACTCCCAGGGAATGGCGTACGCTTCCAGGATCGAGTCCGGATCCCAATCTTTTTCACCGGTCCAGACTGTAATCAAGCAAGACTGGTTGCCACATTGTGTGACGTCTCCGATATGATACGTACCTGCATCACGCCGAATCATCTGCTTGGCGAATCTTTTGTTAACAATGTCGAATTGCAATATTGAAGTCTTCTGCTGATACCCTTCAGAGTCGTGATTTTCGTTGTTAAACAGATACACATAATGGCAATCCGGCGACCAGGCCGCAGACCACTGCTGAGCATAAACTTTGCCGTTGGTTGTGTGCTGAATATGTGAAATATTAAACAAAGGCAGAGTGACTTCCATAAGTGAATTATACTGGTGCATGGGGTCATCAGGCAGAGGGTAGTTGAAGTTATAACCCAAAAGGCTCAGGCTTTTTCCACAGACTTTGGCATAACTGGTGAACGATGTCAGCATTAAAGGCCTAGTCCGTGAGGTTCTTTCATCTATCACATGGTAAGTCACACCACTCACTTCACTGGTAGCAGAGTCGATGGACAGCTCCGCGATGACATCCGCCCACGAGTTTAGATAAATATCATTCGTGTCAAAGCTGTAAGAGCCTGCCAGATAAAGTACGCCCGGCTTATCTTCCGGCGCAAAAATCGACCGTATGGACCCAAACACATTCTTCACATTCCTGTGCTTGAAAACACTGTCACCTGGTAGTGGTAAGGTGTAAGGTGGCAGCTGTTGCCCTGTATCATGCCGAAAGCGACGAACAACAGTCTCGATAAATTCTTGATTTACCAGATTATTACTCACGAAAGACACAATATTATCCGCCCCTTTTGTCATTAACTGAGTCTGGAGATGATACGGGTTATCGATAAAATCGTACTTTTGAA
Source organism: Endozoicomonas sp. (assembly GCA_051008495.1). GTDB lineage: Bacteria > Pseudomonadota > Gammaproteobacteria > Pseudomonadales > Endozoicomonadaceae > Endozoicomonas_A. The sequence goes on from JBPCXN010000075.1 coordinate 1,830, forward strand.
TTTCTTGTGCCGTGTTCAGGTCATAGACTCGCATAGTCTGTCCTTTGTCCGATATGCTGTAAATCGCATCCTTGACAATCAGAGACTGCAAGTTATCCTCGGGCAGAGTCTTTACAACGACTCTTCTGCTGATATCAACCACTTGGGCCCCTGCAACAGCCAGAGAGCTATTTGCAGAACCCGGCGCCGAAATAGCGGGATAGTAAGCGGTGCTGGAACTGTCCCCCAGGGGTATGGAGAACAACGGCGTGAGTGACTGTGCCCAGGCGGCATTCATGCCACCAATGAGCAGCAGAACTTCGGCCAAAATGACCGGGGCTTTATTAACCCTGAAGCTGCGCATGATACCTTTCTCCTGTCTGATTTAAACTTTGAGTGTTCTCGCTCTTATGCTCAGAGCAGATAAGGCTTAGATAGTCTGGGCCGATTGCGGCTACACAGGATCTCTGGGAAAGTGGTTCTACAGAGCGCTTCCAGAAGAGAGCTGGAAGCCATCAAACGTCCAGCTGCCAGTTTGTAGTCCAGTTTAAGCGCTGCTTGCTAGGAGCCTGACCGAGAATAGGCAGGTCGGCCGCAGCCATGAGCGTTCTAGACAGCTCCACTGAATTTGATTAAATAGGTTGGCTATTCGCACAAATCCGGTGAAAAATCTGACTCGATCTACTGACTTTTGTATGAAGAGTATGCTCGACCGCTATTCTCGGTCAGGCTCCTAGGCGTATTTTCGGCTGGTTTCAGGGTTAGATGGTTTGAGGGCTTTGCTCGGTTTTCCAAATATTAGACTATGAACGTCAGGCTACAAGTTCAGAGGACTTCGAATACACATGCATGAATCGCATAATGGTTCGACAGCTTGTGTAGTTGCCGTACTGCTTGTTGCAGTGAAATTGTACTATTGATCCAGCAGGGCGCTCAGCCCTGCTTTATCAATACCTGAGCATCACCTGTATCTGTTCCGGGCTGTTCAGGGGCTTGTGATTGCTCTGTTGTGCTATTGAGTGTGGCATTGCGCATTTCACTGCGAATAGTCCGAGCTGCCAGCAGGAAAAAAACAACGGCAGTAGAGCCGACCAGAGCTGTTGAGGAAAGTGCATAACGTAAGCCTTCAACTGGGCCATGGATCGGCGAAAGCAGATCGCTTAACAGTCCGGTAAAAACCGGACCCAGCCCAAGTCCGACCAGGTTCACTATAAAAAATACCACAGCAGATATCAGGGCGCGTAACCTGGGCTCGACCAGGGCATGACAGGTGGCAATCCCCGGTCCGAGAAAAACGGCAGTGGCGATTGACGGCCAGATAAACAGCAGCATGCTGGTGGTCAGGTCATCACTCATGAAGCAGCCAATCAAAAAGGGCACGGCGCTGAGCCCCATCAGACCGGGTAGCCACATATACCAGCGCTGATCTCTGGCACCCAGGCGGTCGGAAATAATACCGCCCATCACCGCTCCGAAACAGCCGCAGCCACCGATCAACAACGCAAACAATACACCCGTTTCACTGATGCTGAGCTCATAGCTGCGAATGATAAAGGATGGCATCCAGTTGTTAACGCCATAGTTGGAGAAGGAAAGCAGGGCGCAGCCGAGAGACAGGTAGCGGAAAGTCTTCAGTTTCCAGAAAATGCGGGTAGCTTCCAGTATTCCGGGGATACTTCCTGAATCTTTCTGGCTGTCGTACTGCCCCCTGGGTGGCTCCTTCACGGTCAGCCGAACCAGCAGGGCCACAAGCAGCCCGGGAGCCCCAGCAGCAAAGAAGGCTACACGCCAGCCATAGTTCTGGCTGAGATAGCCGCCAGCCAGGAAACCAATCATGATGCCCAGATAAATTCCGGAAGAAAAAATGGACAGGGCCACTGAGCGCAGGCCAGGAGGAAAGTAATCGGTAATCATGGAGTGGGCCGGGGGGCTGCCACCGGCCTCACCGACACCGACGCCAATGCGGGCCAGAACCAGCTGCCAGTAGCTGGTTACCAGGCCGCTCAGGGCCGTCATGGCGCTCCACAGGCCGATTGACCAGACAATGACATTGCGGCGATTGCCTCTGTCAGCCAGTCGGGCAATGGGAATACCCAGAGTGACATAGAATATGGCAAACAGAAAGCCGGTCAATAACCCCAGCTGGGTGTCACTCAGGTTCATATCTGCCTTGATGGGTTCCTGCAGGACAACCAGAATCTGCCGGTCAACAAAGTTCAGAATGTAGACGACAGTGAGCATAAAGAGAGCGTACCAGCGATAGAGCGTCCTGTTCTTATTCATGTCATATCCTTGAGACAATATATTGTTATTTATTTCTTTGCCGGGCATGCAAGGTACTGTTTTACTTCACACCCAGATAAGTGATGAAGATTCTTTTGGTTTCCTCTACCAGGGCCTTTTCGGACAGGCCATCAAGACTGCCGGTCATGGTATGCTGATTAAGAATGCCCAGGATAATATGGCTGACTGACTTTATAGCTCTTTCGGGTTTCGGGTGGTTCAGCTCGTCCCGGCGCTCTCTGAGCAGTTTCTCCAGTCGGCTGCTCACCAGGCTGTTGAAGTCATGGACAAACTTTCTGAACTCCCGATCTTTAGAGGATCGTAAGATCGTTGCCCGTAATGCACCGGCATGCCCTCGATAGCTGTTGACCAGCGCCTTGATATAACTGTCAGCAATGTCTGCAATGGTTTTACCCGCCCACTGGTCCGGGTCCAGGGTCTGTTCGGTCAATTCATCGATCTGCTCAAAAAAACGTTGCAGCAGCAGTAGAAGAAGCCGCTCCTTGTCGGCCAGCAGGCGGTAGAAACTGCCTACGGATGACTCAGCGGCACGGGCAATGTCGGCAATACCCGCCTCTTCAAAACGGTTTTCCGCCAGCAACGCTTCTCCGGCCGCCAGAAAACGCTCCAGTGCTTCCTTGCTGCGGGTCTGGCTCGGTTCTGGAATTCTGACCAGTTCCCTGCAAATCTGCCCCATAGATACTCCTCGCCAGTCAAGTAATTCAGCACAGTATATTGTCATAACCTTGCTCAGGTCGGCTACAGATACCGTTAGTGATTCAAGAACGCCTCGACACGGGCCAGGACATTTTCACGGATGTTCATATGAAAAAGGCTGTAGTCGTAAATATGGTAGTTGCCTTTGCCAAGCAGGCCGTCCGGGTACTGGTCTGATTCCAGCTGGCTGATCAGCAGCAGGCCGTCCTTGCACTGTGCGTTGGCTACTGCAAGCTCCATCTGACCTTTTTCTGAAAAGTTGATGGAGCCCAGGTTCTCGCTGATATCGACCGGCTCTTCATCTTTTCTCCAGCTCAGCGGATTGACACAGATATCACTGGTGGTTTCCCGGTATCGCTCAAATTCCGGAGAGACAGCGTTCCATGTGACCTGGCAGCCCAGCTGTGCAGGACTGTCACAGACAGCAATGCCGTTGCTGCCGTCAAGGGGGAAGCCGACGGGGTAGGCCGCCACCATTCGCTCCTGCAGGGGCGAGTTGCTAATGACTTCTTTCAGGAGCCTGTCGAGATGCTTTGAGCCCTGGCTGTGACCGGCGACGATAAAAGGTCTGTCATTATTGAAGTGTTTGATGAAATAACGGAAGGCACTTTTGACATCGGTATAGGCCAGTTCAATGGCGGCGTCAGAGTCCGGTCCCTGTTCAAAGAATGAATACAGTGTCGCCTGCCGGTAGCGGGGAGCGTATACCTTGCAGCAACTGTTGAATACGCTGGCCTGGTTGGTAAGTGCCTGCTCATCGGTAAAGGTGTTGGCTTCCTGGTGGTCCAGCGGCTGGTTCCAGCTGTCCGCCTTGTAATAGGTGGTCGGGTGGAGGAAAAAGACATCGACAGCGGCTCCGGCCTGATTATCCTGAGCCTTGCCTTCAGGGGAGATATCCGCGCCATCTACGATCTCGGGCAGAGAGGCCCAGTGCTCTTTACTGGAATAATCAGGTGGTGCAGGCACGGCTTTCTCATGAAACTCGTGGCTGGGTTTAATGGAGTATGTCATTGAGAATCTGGAAATTTCCTCACTGTAAGTAAAAAACAGTGCCGTAAGTGTGACTGTAGCCAATCCAGCAAAAACGATTACCTTCTTCATTTGCTTCCCTGCTTGATTCTGCAGGCTCCTGTATACCAGACATTAATGACAGTTATTGTTCATATAACGTCACTATACGGAACCGAAATTTCGATTTCAATTCTTGTTTTCGGAATTTTGATTCCGTATTATGCAATCAGAAGATGGATGATCAGTGCTGTTCTGACAAAAACAACAATGACTTTTATAAGAAGAATAAAAAGAGGATCAATAGAATGGCCTTCTGTAACGTCAATGGAATTAACCTCTGTTATACCGACCGTGGGAGCGGAGAACCTCTGGTGTTGCTCCACGGGCTCGGGTCGTGTCTGGGAGACTGGAATGAACAGGTGAATGACCTGTCAAGACATTACCGGGTTATCGCCGTAGATCTGCGCGGACATGGCTGGTCTGACAAGCCTGAGTCCAGCTACAGTGTCGTGCTTTATGCAAGAGACGTATGCTGTCTTCTTGACTGTCTGGGGATTGATACAGCTCATATTGTCGGTTTTTCCATGGGGGGGATGACGGCGTTTCAGCTCGCTGTTGACAACCCTGAAAGACTGAAGAGTCTGGTTGTTATCAACTCCGGGCCGGCATTTCCCAACGACAGCTGGCTGTCAAGATTTTCTATCTGGCTGCGTCTATCCACCATACAGGTATTTGGCATGGGTGCCCTTGGCTGGCTAATTGGCAGAAAACTGTTCCCGCAGAAGGATCAGAAACATCTTTACAGACAGTTTATCCGCCAGCTGAAAACCAACAGGAAGCAGGATTATATTCGAGCCCTGAAGTCATTTCTGGGCTGGAGTGTTGAAGAACGACTGTCGTCCATCCACTGCCCTGTACTGATCGTAGCTGGAGAGCACGACTACACGCCCGTGGAATACAAGAGAGGCTACAGCCGGAAGCTGAGCAATGTCAGGCTGGCGGTCATAGAGAATTCAAGGCATGCGACGCCCATTGACCAGCCTGAACAGTTAAACCGGGTCATGATGGATTTCTATCAGAACCTGTCCGTAGCAAGAATGCATAAAAACAAAAGTTTCGCCTGATTCAGCCCCGTCCGCTGAAACGACAATAACGATAATTATCAGGAGAGTGACATGAAAACCAGGAGCGGTATCAAGGGAGTGAGCCTTTCCCTGTTGGCAATGGCAGTAGCCGGTATTCCAGCACACACAGCAGCAGAAGAGCAAAAAAAAGCAGAGGCAGTCCTGGATAAAGTGCTGGAAGAAGTGGTTGTGACTGCGCGTAAACGGACTGAGAGCCTGCAGGATGTTCCCCTGGCTGTTTCGGCGATGAGTTCAGAGCAGCTGGCCATCAGCGGAGCGGTGGATATCGGCGATATCCAGTCGCAGATTCCGGGATTGACGGCCTATGCAGCCCGGGGTTCCAGTAACACACTCACATCTTATATTCGCGGTGTTGGGCAGTCTGACCCTCTGTATGGATTGGAACCCGGTGTCGGGTTGTATCTCGATGATGTTTATATCGCCCGTCCTCAGGGGGCATTGCTGGAAATCTTTGATGTTGATCGGATAGAAGTTCTGCGGGGGCCTCAGGGAACCCTGTACGGTCGTAACAGTATTGGTGGCGCCATAAAGTATGTTTCCAAAGAGGTGAGTAATGAGCAGGAAGGCCGGGTTCAGGTCACTATGGGTAATTACGGACGCAAAGACATTTCCGGAATCTATTCTACCCCACTGATCAAAGAGGAACTATTCGCCAGGGTTGGTGTTCTTTCCGCCTATCGTGATGGGTTTGGCAAGAATCGATATACAGGCAGCAAGCTTAGTGACAAACAGGTTGTCAGTGGTAACTTTGCTTTGCAGTGGGAACCGGAAGATGACTGGACCCTGAAGCTGTCTGGTGATATGACCAAGGATACTTCTGGCCCAAGGGGAGGGCAGCGGATGCTGGAGAACCCTGCTGAGGCAAGGATAAAAGCCATTCAGTCCGGAGGTGTGACACCACTAGGCTCTTTACCAACAGGCTTGCCCTTTTATTCATTGGCTGCAGTAAATGCCTATGCTTCAGCCAACAATGTGACACCATTGCCAGTCAGTAACAGCCGCTATGATACAGACAGTGGATTAAAGAACCCACGTAATGATACAACCACTAATGGAATCTCTCTCACAGTTGCCCATGATTTAAACGATAACTGGAGTTTGAAGTCTATTACTGCCTATCGTAAGGGTGACACTGATACCACCATTGATTTTGACATGGGCCCTTTACCTTTAGCAGACGTTTATGCAACGTATTTCGATAATCAGTTTACACAGGAGTTTCAGTTTAATTTTGATAATGGTGATGACTGGCAGTTTGTATCAGGCCTTTATTATATTGATGGTGAAGCCGGAGGTGATGGAGAAAACCATTATCTCTTAAATGTTGTTGACACGGCTGTGACCTATATTTTCCCTTCCTACAGTAAGGGTGGTGGTACAGTGGATACCACCAGTGCCTCTCTTTATGGAGAAGCTAACTGGCAGGTAGATGAATACTGGGGGATAACATTTGGTGGTCGTTATACCTGGGAAAAGAAAACTGCCAAATTGCTTTCTCAGGGTTTTTCTGATGACACCTTTCAAACAGTGATATCCACAGAAACAGATTTTAAAGGTGACCATAGCTGGAATAATTTTTCACCAAAAGTTGGAGTGGACTATCAATGGTCTGATGATGTGCTGCTTTACTCAAGTGTAAGTCAGGGTTTTAAAAGTGGTGGTTATAATGTTCGTGCGCAACAGACGCTTCTGCCAAAAACTGTGGAACCTTACGATGAAGAAACTGTGACGGCCTATGAAATCGGTTTTAAATCACTGCTGCTTGATCGTATTACACTGAATGCCGCCTACTTCTACAGCCAGTATGAAGATATTCAGCTAAGCATATTTACCAGGGTTGGAAATCGCTTTCTGGGTGATCTTCAAAATGCCGGTAAAGGTGTTATTCAGGGAGTTGAGCTGGAGTTTGCCTCCCCTTTGACGGATGAATGGGGGATCAGCGGTAATGTTGCCTACCTGCATGCAGAGTATAAAGAGTTTCGGGATGCAGATGACAATAACATTGCTGATCAGCAGAAATTCACCAATACACCGAGATGGGCTGCAACTCTGAATACAACCTATGATTATTCTCTGGGGGATCATGGAGACCTTCTGGCATACCTGAGTTACAGTTTTCGGGATGAAGTGATTCCGACCACTGATCTGAGTGAAACCCTGACCCAGGGAGCTTATTCCGTTATCGATGCATCCCTGACCTGGAGGCCGGTGAACGAATCCTGGACCGTGATTCTTGAGGGCAAAAACTTAACCGATAAACATTACCGGACAACAGGCTATGACTTACGTAATTCAGGCTTTGATTACGTCCAGGGCTTCTACGGAGCTCCAAGAACAGTAGCATTGAAGGTGAGCTACGATTTTTAAGGCTGAAAACTGCCTGTGGGAAAAAGAGAGCCCGGTCATGATCAGAAACCTCAATGACAAGTGTCGTTGAGGTTTCTGTCTGTTCAGGGAGCAGCCTGAACAGGGGCATTTAATGATTGCAGATATTCATAAACCTGATCCATCAATCCTCCTATACCCCTGCGTTTTGCCTTCAGCAGTTTGTCAGGGGAGTCCAGTTGAAGAACTTCCAGCGCTTCGGCCAGTTCCTCCTTCGGCTGGGCGGCCAGTATTCCCCTGTGCCAGATTTTCTGGACACTACTGACCTGTTCCTGTGACAGCTCCAGGGGTTCAAAGTCGGCAAACATTTCTGCTGAGTTCCGACTTCCCGGCTCGACAAAGGTCTGGCTGACAAGATCCAGCCTCAGAGCGGGCAGGTCATCAAGATTATCTCCGGCGGTGAACAGGATGGGATTCTTCAGGATAGGCTGCAGCTGATTTATAACCGCGATCAGTGCTGAACCTTTATTGACTGTTCTGTTGTACACATACACACCTTCGGAATCTCTGTGAAAGTTGTAGCTACCCTGCCGGGTCTGTTCATCTGAAGCTAACAACTGAAACATGGCAGCTGGTTCCATATTTCCAGGGTACTCGGCCGTTAAGATATAGCCGGCAGTCTGTGATCGACAGATTCCTGCTTCTGATCCCTGGTCAAGGAGGCTCATAAGACGACTATATTCAACTTCACCCATAAGTGTGTTTATACGCTGCTCTGAGTTGTTGTAGCTGGTGCCCAAAAGCTGAGTGGCGCGGATAAATTCGGTCAGGCCCGGCAGCAGCCTGTTTAAAGGCTCTGGCATATCAGGATTGACCACCACACTGGCGCCATTGTTGTAAATCAATATGTGGGGCAGTGGAATACGGTGCTCCAGAAATGTCTGCTTAAAGTACTCCCAGTCGGGATCCAGAGGGCCAAAGCGTGATGTGTTGTAAATCAGCACTATGAATGGACGATCTGTATCGTACCATTCGGACTGCAGCCATGCGCCAAAGCAGGCCAGGCCATCGTCATGGTTTTTTACATCTTCTTGTCTCAGTTCTTCGGCAGGAATAAAGGCGGTGCGGTCGATGTCCAGTCCCAGGACCACATCCCTGTCCAGTTTTTTGATCTCCTCCTGCAGATTATCTTCCAGAAACTTTCCGACCTCCCAGAAACCGAAGAACTCTGATTCGCTTTCACTGGAATCATCAGAATTATTGTCATCCTGCCCTGTTTCCTCATCATCATTATCAGGTTTGCTCTCAGCATCTGCTTCAGGCTTGACAGAACCTTGCGGTGGCGGAGTGTCAGGAAGGGATACTGGCTGGAAATAAAGACTTTTGATGGCCGCTGTCAGAAGGGACTTGAGAAGCTCTTTCGAAATGACCAGGGCCAGTCTGGTGCCCAGTTGCCAGCATTTGTTGGCGACAGCTGCGCTGGCAGGGTCAGCAGAAGGCAGGACACCGGGCAAGGTGGGGCCAGCGTATAGACAGGTCAGGAGGCAGATGAAGCCCAGTGAACGTCGACAGGCTTTTCTCGACACTCGCCACATAAATTCAGCCCGTCCGGATAGATAAGCTAGAACAGTGAATGTAGCTCACCGGCTGCGGCAGACAAGCTGTTTCTGGCCACATCCCTGCGGTTGTTTCGCGCATGCGTGAAACGGTGGAAAGCTCTGGTTTTCAAACTGGAGGGGGATTAGAGATTATATGGTGACCTGCCCAGCGAACTTGAGGCAGGTCATCACCCATAGACTGGCGTTACTGGCAGTTATTGCCGTCAGGCTTATCGTCGACAAATCCGTATTTTTCATAAACTAGGTTTCTCTCATTAGCTGCTTCAACAGTGATGGAGTGTTTAATGCCAGGAGCTGAGGCCTGTGCCTTTTTGGCCGTTTCGGCCACCCCTTTAAGCGCCCTTAAACGGTTAGGCTCGCCGACACGGCCAATGGCTCCCTGTTCTCTAAATTTCTGTTTTATCTGACTCTCCGGGTAGGAGGATCCATATAATAATTTAAGCTTTCTTGTTGCAATGATTGAAAGGATTTTTTCTTCTCCTGCCTCTGAGATACTCATTACATAGAGTTTGTCTATCTTTTCGTTCAGAATCCCGAATCGTATCTGGTCAGATATATACTTGCCGAGTTCGCCTGCAATCTTTGAAGGCATTTTTTCTTGGTCTGTATACGCTTTAAATTTCCCCCACCATTGATCAAGAGTAGTAGTGTATTCATCAAGATCTACCTCAAGGTCTCCACTTACATCATCATCATCATCTTCTTCTTCTTCTTCTTCTTCTTCTTCATCTTCAGGCTTGAGGTCTATTTCCCGATAGACTAACTGAGATAACTGTTCATCGGACATTGGGACGTATCTACCTGAAGCCTTGTCCCAGATCATAGGGTGGGTTTTTTCAGCCATATCAGTGAATTGTTGAATATAATGATCCCATTCGTCAGTAGTATTGGCCGTTAATCGATAACTTATTTTGGGCCTATCATAGCTGAGCTGTTCTGCAATCGACAACTGTGCGCTTTGTACTGCCTCAGTAAGTGATTCTTTGGGAGGAGGAGTTACTGTCCCAGTTGGTCCCATGATTAAAGGTGTGAAAGCCAAAATGACGAGATACTGCTTTACGGCTTCTCTATTCATAATCGTATCCTTACGATAACGTTGGTTTATTTCATTATTATCGCCGATGATGGCTTGAAAAGATTAATTCAGTACAAGAAGGGCAACCTATTAATTACTTATAGCACCCCTCCAGCTGTCGGGGTATTATTCTAAAGCATTAACGGTTAATGAGAATTCAGGGCTTATCATTGTTTTTTCACATTTCCATGGACATCAGTTCATCCAGCAGGCGCTGGGCTTCTTCCTGGTGCTTTCTGTCGTTCTCCAGTTGCAACAGGACCTGACTGCATTCATCAACCAGGAATGATGCGTATTCAGAATATTGATCGGGGGCTATAAAACCCATCAGTTTTTCCAGGGAGTCTGCTTCTACTGATACAAGCTCGCTGCGTTGACCTTCGTCATTGAAAGAAATTCTGGCCTGCAGTGATGCAATGTACTGTGCTGTGAGGGTTTCAACTTCTGACATGGTGACTTCCTCCCTGGTCATACTGTGACTTCATGATCAGGATTATGCGGAATGCCCCCAGCAGAGTCACTGACAGCCGTGTTATCCAGTCTGACTGCTTCAATCTCTACGACTTTAGTGTTGGAGATCGGGGCCTTTCTCAGCCATTCATCATGATCAAGCATCTTCAGCATGGCGTGAGCACAGTCGGCGACAGCCATTGTATGAAATGTCTGTAGGCAGTCTCGTTGAAGTTTTCCGAGTACCTGTTCATAAAGCCATGGAGGTAAGGGGTATGTTCTATTTCGACATTCTGTTTCCGTTCGAGGCTATTGGCAAGCTCCTGCACAGAAAAGTGCTGCTCACTGGCAGGAAGAATCAGGTGAACGGGAAAGCGGGGGGACAGATGGATTGAGTGCCTGATCTGTGAACCATAAAAGCAGGTTGCTCCCGTCACCTTCTCAGCAGTAAACCGTTCTGATAATAACCAGATCGCAGAAGCTCCGACACTAAATCCTATCAGCTCAACTTTGCCATTCTGGCCTGAAACCTGGTCGTGCAGGGCTTCGGCGTAACGGGGCAGTCCGACTTCAGAAGTAAAACAGGCGTAGGCCTGCGCTTCACTGCTGAAGTTCCTGAATCGACCCTGGTAGGGGTCAACAATCTGTGAAGTTCCCGGCAGCTCCTGGCAGAGGCTTTCCAGGGCTGGGGTTTTTCCAAAAATATCTGTAACAACGATTCTGTTCATTTTGATCCACTTTCTGGCTGGTAGAAAAGACGGACAACACCAGTAGCAGGGAGCCAGTACAGGGGTTTGGTATATTTTCCTGTTTTTTTTCTAAAAATCTTATTTTTTTTCTAAAAGTGCTTCCCGGGCTACGAAAAGCACCTGTCACATTACGGGAAGCTTTCTCAGGACTTACGCAGTCATCGATTGCTAACGAGATGAAGCGAAGTTGTCCTGGGGATTTTGTCGTAGGAATAACCAATAAACCGTACAACAAACAATCAATTGTCGTTAATTCATACCCTATGATGCCCCTGCCTGCTTTGACAGGTATCCGACCTGTCCTGACAGACAGAGTGTTCTGGTTTTCTTTTCAGGGAAACCTTGCAGTAACGGGAGTTCTTTATGGTTTGGGTTCAGTTGGCTGTGGTACTTGGAGCGATTTTCCTGGGTTCGCGGCTGGGCAGCATTGGTATCGGCTTTGCCGGTGCCATGGGTGTACTGGTTCTGACTCTGGGACTGGGCATGGAGCCCGGAACAATACCTGTCGACGTTATCCTGATCATCATGGCCGTTATCGGTGCGGTTGCCGCCATGCAGGTAGCCGGTGGCCTTGACTGGCTGGTGGAAAAAGCCGAACAGGTTTTACGCAGTAAACCCAGATACATTACCTTCCTGGCGCCTGCAGTCACTTACCTGATGACCCTGCTGGCCGGTACTGGTCATACAGCTTACTCTACCCTGCCGGTGATTGCCGAGGTGGCGAAAGAGAATGGCGTGCGCCCTTCCCGTCCCCTGAGTATCGCGGTTATTGCTTCCCAGATAGCGATTACTGCCTCTCCTGTTTCTGCAGCCGTGGTCGTGTTCAGTGGTTTCCTTGAACCTTATGGCGTTGGTTACCTGGACCTGCTGGCTGTTTCGATCCCGACTTCTTTTGCCGCAGTTATGCTAACAGCAGTAGTCTGTAATTTTCTTGGCCTGGACCTGGACAAAGATGCGATCTATCAGGAACGTCTGGCCGCTGGCCTGATCAGCAAGCGTGAGCGTGAAGAAGGCAAAAAGTCTAAAGCGGGTGCGGCTCTGTCTGTCCTGATTTTTGCCCTGAGTATTCTGGCGGTGGTTGTCTATGCGACAGCGATCAGCCCTACCGTTGGCCTGATTGAGCACCCAGTGCTGCCCCGTGACTCTGCAATCATGGTGTTCATGATGATTGCTGCAGGCCTGATCGTGATGGCTTGTAAGATCGACGCCAACAACATTATTAATGCCCAGACGTTTAAATCCGGTATGAGCGCCAGTGTCTGTGTACTGGGTGTGGCCTGGCTGGGTAACACCTTTGTCGGTGGCCATATTGAAACAATCCAGCTTCTGGCCGGCGATGTCCTGAACAACTACCCATGGCTCCTGGCGGTTACCCTGTTCTTCGCCTCCATGCTGCTTTACTCTCAAGCTGCTACTACCCGCGCCCTGATGCCTGCAGCCCTGGCTCTGGTTGATCCTGTGACTGCCATTGCTTCTTTTGCTGCAGTGTCTGCACTGTTTGTTTTGCCTACTTACCCAACCCTGCTGGCGGCGGTTGAGATGGATGAAACCGGCTCTACCCAGATCGGCAAGCTGGTGTTTAACCACCCGTTCTTCCTGCCGGGCACCATCTGTATCACCCTGGCTGTTGCCTTTGGCTTTGTTATCGGGCCAATGGTTATCTGAGCAGTCAATACTTGAGAATAAAAATCCCGCCAGGCTTTGTCTGAGCGGGATTTTTCTGTCTTCAGCGGACTGTAATTAACCGGTTGACGGTTGAGCCAGGAGTCAGGGAGATGCTACATCCGGGAGGCACTCGACCGGAGCAGTTGGCAGCAAGTATACGATGACTGTAGTACAAAAATTCATCAAATTGTAATTTACATGAGTGGTGAATTATTGCATAAAAACCAACTGGTAAGGTGAGTTGATGAAGCAGGTTGGTTGCAGGTTGTGCTGAATAACTTCATTGGTCTGACTACTGACTTCAAACCTGGCCCTTAATCAATTTGATTGATAAACAGCCTGTTTGTGTTGCATTGGAGTGATAACATGGATGGTTGTCTTGTTTCGTGCATTGTCCGCCTGTTCTGCAGGAAGATAGATACCAGCAAGCTATTGGCTATATTGCCCTTCCTCTTTTCTGTCCCGATCTCTGCTGAAAGTATCGACTACAAAAAACTGTACCAGGATGCAGCACCCGCTGTTGTACTTATTGTAGGGGTAGGGAAAAAATCCTCTGGAAAGGGTACTGGCTCCGTTTTAACAGACAACGGTCTGATTCTAACCAATGCCCATGTCGTCACCAATGATGGTAAGCCATGGGATCAGTTGTTGGTGGCTTTTAAGCCCGATCAGGTCAGCGGGAACAAGTCAGACTATAAGAAAAGTTACGAAGCAACAGTCATCTACAGTGACGCCAAGCGTGACCTGGCTCTGATAATACCCAAGCATAAACTCAAGGGGTTGCAGCATCTGCAGCTGAGTGACCTGAAACGGGTAGACATTGGCGAACCGGTCGTGGCTATTGGCCATCCCGGAGGCGGACAGCTGTGGACCATGACTACCGGGCGTATCAGTGCCAGCTGGGCTGATTACAGGGGGGTGAGGGGGTATGACCTCTACCAGACCGAAACCGCGATTAACCCGGGGAACTCGGGCGGTCCATTGTTGGCCGGCGACGGCAGCATTGTTGGCGTGAATACTTTTGTTATTCGCAATAACAAACAGATGTCCCTGGAAGGGCTGAATTACGCCATTAAATCAACGACGGTAGCCAACTGGTTGGTATCTTTCAGTGACACTCTTGAAAATCAGTCCGGAGCCACTGGCAGAGTGACAAAAAATAAAGCTGATCAGGGAAACCAGGTGCCAACTCGGAAAACCAAACCAATTAACAGGCCTCCTTCATCTGCTGGGAGAGGTAAGTATCTGGAAGCACCGAAAATAAAGCCATCAAAAAGGGCGTATAAGTCAACGGTTGAGTCTGGGTTACAAATTACCGAAGATCAGCTGATGACTTCATTTCTGAATGATATTCATGCTGAGCTGAACCAGAACCGGAGGAATCAGGCCAGCCCGGCAGATTCATCCCGGCAGCGTCAGCAGTCGAATCCTGACGGCAGCTCAAGCTCAGCCGACAGGGGATTGGATGTTTTTCTAGAGTCCATTTACTAGCCTGAACTTTTCCTGGCTAGCCATTCAAAAAAGAAAGGGAGTGCTTTATGAAATCTGTTCTACCGGCCTGTTCAAAGCTGATGCTGGGAATAGTGGCAAGTTTGTTTATCTGTGTAACCCAGGCTGCCGAAATAGGGATTGTCACAGGCAGTAAGAGTGGCACCTATTACCAGTTCGGCCTGGATATCAGCAAACTGCTGCGAGGCTCAGATCTCAATCTCAGAGTGCACAACAGCAAAGGTTCACTGGCCAATATGTATGATGTGCTGAAGAAACCCCATGCCCAGCTGGCCATTGTTCAATCCGATGTTCTGCAGTTCCTGTCATACAGCGATAATCAGGAAGCGCGTCAGATGGTTGAGAAAACACGTCTTGTGTACCCGCTATACAATGAAGAAGTACATATTCTCGCTGGAAATCATGTGAATGGTTTCAGTGATCTGGAAGGGCGTAAGGTGGCAGTAGGCAGCAAGGGCAGCGGTACTTTCCTGACGGCCAAAACCATTTTAAAACTTGCCGGCCTCAAGGCGGAGGCGGTACTGGTTGGGGGAGAGGAAGCCCTGGGAATGCTGAAGTCCGGCGAAGTGGACGCCATGTTTTATGTGGCCGGCTATCCGGTATCCCTGTTCACCCAAAAGATCACTCTCAATGACAACTTGCAACTGCTGGAAATCACCGATAAGAGCGTCACCGAGTACTATGTTCCTTCCACCATCTCCCCGGATGCTTATTCCTGGCTGAAGGATGATGTTGACCTGGTGGCGGTTAAAGCGGTGGTGATGACTTTTAATTACAGGGGAGAGAATTGCCAGAATGTTTACAATATCGCCCAAGCCATCAAAAACAACCTGTCGGACCTGCGTAGAGATGGGCACCGGAAATGGCAGGAGGTTGATCTGGACCTGCAGCTTGGTGGCTGGAAAGAGTATGGCTGCCTGAAAGCCGGTAAGCCGGCGGATCCGGCTGTGCCCTGGCTAGATCAGGTGACAGAAAGAATCTGACCAGCCTTTTTTCATGGGGTGCTGCAAGTCAGTGGCGCCCCTCTTCCCAGTCCGCATGCCTCGGGAAACTCTGGTCTACACTTCAGTGTTTTTGATCAGACTGTTGCCCGCTTATGAACCAAAGCCTGCGGATTCGACTGATAACCACCCTCAGCGCTACGCTGGAATTCTACGATTTCACCCTGCTGATCTTCCTGGCACCGGTAATGGCTAAAACGTTTTTCCCTGAACAGTCCGGGGTCGGGGACGTCATGCCGGTTCTGATGCTGTTTTTTGCCGGCTACCTGGCCCGCTTCTTTGGCGGCATGCTGTTCAGCCATGGCGGGGATACCCGGGGCCGTAAGCGGTATTACCTGTGGTCCATTGTTGTTATGTCCCTCAGCACCCTGGGGATTGCCCTGCTGCCCGGGCAATCTCATTGGGGCGTTCTGGCGCCCGTTTGCCTGCTGGTATTGAGGATTTTCCAGGGCTTGTCACTGGGGGGCGAGATTCCCGGAGCGGTGGTCTTTGCCGCCGAACATTGCCCGGTCAACCGGCGGGGGCAGGTGACAGGGCTGATTATCAGTGGGGTGACTTTTGGCAATGTGCTGGCGACAGGAACAGTCTCTCTGCTTTATTCAGCCTTTGGTGAAACAGCTGTCTACGACTGGGCCTGGCGCCTCGCTTTTGTGGCTGGCTCCGGACTGGGGCTGATCAGTTTCTGGTTGCGCCTGGCTCTCGATGAAACCCCGGCTTTTCGCCGACTGGAACTGCCTGAAAAAGAAAGCTGGCCGTCAAGAGCACTCTGTAGAAACCATGGCCTTGAACTTCTCCGGGGAACCTGTCTGGCAGCAGTACCGGCAGTGGCGATATCCGTGCTGTTCTTCATGCCCAGGTTTCAGCAGCAATACCTGGGGTTTGCTGCAGAGACGGTCTTTTCCATGAGTTTTCAGGCTTTTCTGTTCCTGACCCTGGTCACGCTTCTTATGGCGGTGGTTTCTGACCGAACAGGACGACTGCCATTGATTCGCTGGGGAGCATTACTGATGGCTGTCGGCGGAACGCTGGGCGTTTATTTTCTGGTTAACCGGCAGCTGACGCCCTGGAATGCCATGCTACCTTTACTGCTGGCCACGGCCATGATCATGGGGGTATACGAAGCGGCCATGGTGGAACTGTTTCCAACGGGCATCCGCTACTCAGGAGTGGCTTTCTGTCATAACTTGGCATTCAGCCTGTTTGGCGGATTAACCCCCATGCTGCTGGAATGGTTTTGCCGAATGGGGGTTTTGGTTGCCCCGGGGTTGTTACCCGGGCTGACAAGTCTGTGCCTGCTCCTGCTGGCGTTGGGCTGGAAAGATCGGTATGCAATAGCTCTGGGAAACATCCAGACCCCGAAATAGCCTCCAGCTTGAAAAGCTTATCTCACGCATTTTGAACTCGCGTATCCAGGTTTTATGGTGAGCCTGATGGTTTTGGGAACCGGCGCCAGGGTCGGTTGTCAAAAGGATCATAAGAGGAGAGGCAACTCTCAAAGTTATGATCGCTTCAGCGAGTCAATTGTGAGGATGAGGTGGGCTATTTATTACCAAGTTGTTACTCGAAGTCGTGTTCTGGCGTTAAGCCTGCTGGTATGGATTGCAGCGTTCTGTCATGCTGCACCGCCTGCCGATAGTGATGAGCATAACGAAGCAATAGAGAAGCGGCAGTTCCGACAGAGCTTGTATTTAAGCACTAAAAAGTTGTCGGCCAACCCTGAAGGCCCCGTGACAATAATATGCGAAAGCTTAAATAATCTAGGGTATGTTGCTTATGCCAGAATGCTTTCGGATATCGTCCGTGATGAGCATCCCGACACCAGGATCAGGGTGATTATTGAGTACAATCAGGATGATTATTATAAAATCATTAATTCTTTTGATTTTCCTGATTCGGTGGAGCTACTTATGCTCCCGGAGCACGCGGATCCAGTGCAGCAAGAGCAGGCAGCAGACTGGCTTGATGCGGCTGCTGTGGTTCTGGTCGCCATTGTGCCTGTCAGCCTCTTCAAACATGAGAAACACAATGGTTTCTTAATCTCACCGATAATGCGAAACATTTCCGGACCCAGTTTTTCCCCAGGTGAACTGGCCCTGCATATTAAAGAGTTTCGGAAGCAGCATGGTTTAATGGCGGGAGATCCCGAAGCACAAGCAGAGTTCAGGGAGGGATACTGGGGATACTGGAGCAACAAAAAAGATGTTGACCTTGACTATATGACCATTGCTCCCCGGATGTTACAGGAAGATGTTTCGCCAGAAGTTGTGGCCAAATCCTTGCATCACGAGCTGATGTTTCGCCTGGAGGAAGAGGCGAGTGAAGATGAGGTGGATAATCTCGAACAGGTAGGAGGAGGAATTACGACGGGGCTCTCTACCGCCGCGTCAGGCATTCTGGTTCACCCGGAACTCAACAGAAAAACTCGAGGCATTGACGGAGCATCGTTCCAGGAAGATTATCAGCAGCTTCTGGCTGAATACCCGAACATTTCCAGGCTGATGAAGCGGATAGAAGAGGAGTCCAATTCGGGTTTCTATATGGCTTATATGCACAAACTTCTATCTTTTGCTGAGCTGATCGCCATGGCGAGTACTCTCGATGGTGCTGATGATACCTGGGTGATCTCGAATATCAGTCCCCATATTGTTAACAGCAAGCTCTTCAGGCGCTATCTGGGTCAACACGGTATTGAAAATGTGGAGTTTATTGATCTGCGGGGGGATGACCATTGGCTTGAAGGGCTTCATAAAACCCAGGCTGAAACCGGTAAAACTGTCCACCTTGTCAGGTTGCCAGCTGTCAGGGATATTCTGCAATACTCGTCCCTTTTCTATTATGCCAACCCTGTCGTGGGAGTTACCGGCAATCAGAGCCTTTTTAATGCCATTGTCCTGCGGAAGCTTCCGCTGTACGAAACCCATCTGCCTCCCCAGAGCGGGGTTAACAGTGACCTGGCTGTAATCAGTCGCCAGACGGGTTTGGAGCCATTTTTTACCAATTTGATGAAACCCGTAGAGAAGGCTCAGATTGTTGCGTCTCATCGTAACCGTATTCCGGCCTGGGCTGATCAAATAGTGACGATGAAATCCGCAAACAAGGAAATTCTGGAAGCTGTGGAATGGAATATTGATCCTTGTCTGAACAATCTTTTGGAGGAAATGAACAGCCAGAGTGTCACGGGCGGGTTATCAGGTATATGGAATGCAGCGGCAAAAAACCGTTCTGTATATAAGGGTGTCAGTGATCTTATCGGAAAAGGTCAAAGTGTTACCTATCACTCTATGATGGAAAAGTTGCTGTTGGCTATTGCCGGCATACAAGACCAGACGTTAAAGAGGAACTGGTTGCGGATTTTTTTGTTGGGCCACTCTATGAAGGATATGTATTTTTAATTTGACTTGGTTATACCTATCAGCTCAGGCTGGCGTTATTCTGCCAGGTTGCGGTTAAGAGCAGGCTTTCGGGAAGCAGGCAGTCTGTGTGCTTATGCTTCCCGAAAGGGGAGACAAGGAAGGTCAGGCATCCCAGACAACATTGAGGGATTTCATGGCCCGATAAAGGAAGTTAGGCAGGTACTCAAGTTTGAAACCGGGTTCCAGGCTCAGGTTCCTGCAGCGCTCCAGAAGCACCTCGATGGCCACGACGCCTTCCAGGCGGGCCAGTTGAGACCCCAGGCAATAATGCACGCCCCTGCCAAAGGCCATGTGCTTGTTGAGCAGCCCCTCTCGTTCACTGTCAAAGCTCATGGGGCATTTGAAGACGCTCTCGTCGTGGTTGGCGGAACCGAATAACACCTGTACAGGCGCTCCCGCCGGTATGGTGACTCCACCCACACTGGCCTCTTTTCTGGTGAATCTCATCATACTCTGTAACGGTGACTGAATGCGCAAGGTTTCCTCCAGCACCTTTTCCAGAGCTTTACGGTCAGTAGAGACCTGTCTTTTCAGCTCATCATCGGACAGTATGACATGCAGCATATTGCAGATATTACTGGTCACAGTCTGATGGCCGGCCCAGGTGGCGCTCATGCAGACATTGACCATTTCCAGGGTGGTCAGTGGTTCCCAGCCCTCCTGTCTGGCATGGATCATATGGGAGATGAGATCCTGCTGCGGATTCCTGCGCTTTTCTTCAATAAGGTTGTAATAGAAATGCTGAAAGGCCACAAAGCCTCTGGCGCACTCCAGCTGCTGCTCCAGGGTCAGGGGAGCGGCCAGCAGGGCCACCCAGTCATCGCTCCACTGCTTGAGGTTGGCCAGGTGCTCCCGGTCAACGCCCAGCACGTCGCCAATCACTATAAGAGGGAAGGTGAAAGCGTATTGTTCAAGGATATCGGCCTGGCCATCAGCGTGGAAAACGTCCAGCATGCCGTTGGCTATTGAGCGGATATGGGGCTCCATGGCCGTCACGATTCTCTGGGAGAAGGCTTTGCCCACCAGGCTGCGAATGCGGTCATGATAGGGTGGGTCGTTATCGGTCATACCCGGAATCTGCGGATAGCCTTTATCCAGTTCAGACACCACTTCAGGGGGCAGGTTGTCACGATTGACGGTAATGATGCCAATGCTGGAAAAGGTCTCTGTGTCTTTCAGGACCTGAACCACATCCTGGTAACGGGACACTATCCACATCTGGTAAACAGGGCTGAAAAACACCGGTTGTTCGTCCCGGATTTTTTTATAGATGTCGAACGGGTTCTGGCTCTGCTCATGGGAAAGCGGATTATAGAGGTTTGGGATGTTGTGATCGCCGCTGACGGGACATTCAGACATGGTGTTCTCCTAATTGACCGGTTTTTCGAATGCTTCCGGGGTGAAGCGCTCCACTGTTCCCATATGGAACTGGCGGCGACCACTGATTTCATTTCTGCGTAGCAACTCCTCGGTAATGACTCCCCCTGTTTCCGGGTCAATGGTCAGGGGCAGTAACAGCCGGTCGATCATTTCCTGATCTTCCGCTGTCAGCGCATCGATCAGATAAGCGGGCAGCTGGCCGTGCTGGCTTTTATATTTGTCCACTTGCGCCTGAAGACGAACCAGATCCTTCTCCTCCAGATGCAGGCCCTCATTGGCTGCAAGGCTGGCGTCCGGTTCTACTCCCAGCATTTGATGCATGCGCAGGGTAAGGGTTTTGAGATTGGCAGGTGCCGAGCGGTCAAGGGCTGCTTCAGTCAGAAGCTCCAGAGCGGGTAGAAAGGACTGCTGCTCCAGGTAGGTATATCCGGCCTTGAACAGGCTCACTGCCCACTGGTCTTCACCAAGGTCTGTTTTCAGCTGATCCAGCCTGTTTACAGTTGCGGACAGCTTTGGGCCGCTATGGCTGCCGATGATGACTTCAAGCTTTACCCGCTCCCTGGCAAAGGTTTCAAAGAAACTGTTCAGATCGGTAAAGTTGGAGCAGTAGTTCATGGAGCTGACAGTATTGATACCGGCTATGCTCTGGCGAGTGTCTTCAACAATCCGTTGCAGTTCATCAGGATAGTTCATGGTTTCCCCGTAAAGTGATCAATAGAATACCACTGACAACTACCCTGACTAATGCCTGCCCTGTTCAAAGCCTGGTATTCTTATAATATGTAATTTATTTTATCGGTAAACAGAATTAACAATCCAATTCTGTGAATAATCAGGGAAAATCATGGCAGAACCTCAAATCCCCAACACCGGCCGAATCCTTGATGTTTGGTTGGGTGGTACTCATCACTATCCGGCAGATGCAGCGGCTGCGGCAGCTTTTGATCAAATCTACGGGCGCTTTCCGGAAGTCTTTAAAACGCTTCGGGCATTTATCGGAAGAGCGGTGAATCAGGTAGCTTCCACGGGAATCAATAAATTCCTGGTAATCGGTTCCGGTATACCTTCCCAAAAGAATGTTCATGAAGTCATTCCGGAGGCCAGGGTTCTTTATTCGGACTTTGATGAAGAAAATATTCGAATGGGGAAAAAGATACTGAAGGATAACTGTCTTTGTGATTACATCTATTGCGATGCCGCTGATCCGGACAATCTCGATCAAATCATTGCCCACCCATTGCTTCAGGAAAGTGGAACTGGGCCTCTGGGAGTAATCATTGTCGGAGTGTCCGTCTTTCTGGACGACCAGCAGTTAACCGGTTTGCTGCAGGGGCTTTATCAGCACCTTATTCCGGGTAGCTACCTCTGCTTTGACTTCGATTCCATGCAGTTGACGAACTATCCGAAGGCTATGGCGATGCTGGGTGACGGGTTCCATCCCCGGACTCCTGAGCAGTTCTTATCCCTGCTCGGTGAGTGGCAGTTTGATGCAGAAAGTATCAAGCCTGTGCAGTCTTGGGGGTTGGCCCAACCCGTTACGGATATTCCGGTGTTTATGTATGGTGGTGTGGCAGCCCGGCTGTAACGGGCAGCTCCTCGCTGTTTCACCGTTTAACTGCTATTCGGCAGTATGTTCTCGGGGCACGGCTTTACTTGAGTTCACCCAGATGCGGATGCCTTGATTTCCCACTCTAATCTCACAATCCCTCCCCGTACCGGAAGTCGCCGGGCCTCGGAAGCCAAACCAGATCCCGCGCTACTACTCTTCGAAGGAACTAAATATAAACAGGGCGCTCTAAACCCCATCCAGTTCGAAAAGCGAAGTTCTTCATCGTTTCGCGCTTGCGCGAAACAATCGCAGGGATGCGGCCAGAAACCGCTTGCTGTTTCTGATTTAAACCGCGCCCATGAATGAGCTTGCAAACTACGCTTTTCTATCTGGGCGCGTTTTAACGTTGAAAGGAATGGAGTACTTGCAGCCTGCTGGGAGCAGCTTCCCATCTACTGATTTACCAACTCCACCAAGTTAGAAAATTATTAAAGATGTACCAATGATAATTCAACTTAAGAAGGCCAACCCGGCCCAGAGATTGCGTGAAGCCGCCCTGAAAACCTCTGTAGGCCTTACCTTCCAATGGCTGTACAGAAAATTTGAAAATACAGTTTGCCATACGATCACCCGTCGGCTTGTCGCCTGCTCTTTTTCTGGCGTGACAGCATTGTCCAGAACTCATCAAGAGCAGGCAAGCAGCATGGACGTGTCGACAAAATGTCCCAGCCGAAAAAACAGCAGAGCGAGAAGTTCGGCACTTGATGCTATATCCAGGCTAGCCACATGCCTGTCAGTAGCAGTGTTATTCTCCCTGCAGGCCTCCCCTGCTTCCAGCCAACCAGCTACGGGTTACCCTTTGGTCGTTGATATGGCCTGGGAAGGGAAAAAAAGAATAGATACAGCCCTGAAAGCGGGTCTTAAGATGGGCGAGGCGGGCATTCTCAGTGAAAAAAGTGGTTCGGCCTGCATCTGGCTTTTCACTTATGCCAAACAGGCAGGGATGGACCCTATAGAGCTGTATTACCTGCTGGATAAACTCTACGATGAAGTCATCCATACGTTGTCGGAAGTGGAAGACGGGGTTTCTGTTCCACTGAACGAGTTTGCCCCTCCCGCAGCTGATGATGACCTGGAGAATGTGGTTATCCGGCTTTCCCAGTACCTCATGAACAGCTGGGAGCCAATACCTGGCCTGCCCTCCAAACACTTTTTCGATGTGACGCCTCGTGGTGTGCTTCAACAACATAGGGATATTGGCTATAAATCGGTGCGCAGGGGCATCACCATGAAAGCATTATTCGCCAGCCTGATCGGCGATAAGCCCATTATGTATGTGGGCAAGCATTCCGGTACCGGAATGAATTTCAAATACCTGATAGGCAACAAGCCAGCGGACTCAAATGAGTCCGCCCGTGTCCTGATACATGAAAACTATTCCTACTGCCCGGACCACCCTGGCCTCGCCCAGCTGGCTCCGGGTGGGGCGCTGATTTTCAACCCAGGCACCACTTTCATGCAAATCGAACCCAACTTTTTCACTGCACTCAACCAGCAGGGGGATATGACCGATTTCAGTTCCTGCCTGGTTGACCAGCCTGCAACTCCAGAGGTGCTTCTCTACGGGGTCGGTTCAATAGTGGATGACGAGACCGAACTGCCCTGCGTCGAAGGTTCGGCGTGTTTTGGTGTGGCTTCAGAAACACCAGCTATAACAGGCAGTAGCCCAGCCCGGAACCTTGCCGGGTTGCTCAAGAGAAAATACCGGGACGAGCACCAGGCATTGTTCGCCGAGGGTATTCGTGGGCGCTATAAGCACTTATTCAGCAAATCCCTGAGTGGACGACTGAAGCCCCTTTCAGAAGGGTTTTCCGGGGCCTTTGATAGACTGGGCGACGATGAATTCCTGCAAGAGCTGAAACGCATTAACCTGCTCCTGGATCTGCCCCCTGGCTCCCATGACACAGTTGCCACCCTGGAAAGGCTGAGTGATGTTCTTGATATCCTGAAAACCAGACAGCCTGACCACCCTGTCGTACCTAAACTGACCAGTGCCATGGAGTACCTGCTAAGTCAGCATGAAACTCACAGTACCACAACACACGAGAACAATCAGGAGCTTTACCAGTACTATCTTGAACACCACAAACCGGCTGAGCTGAAACGCGTCAACCAACTGCTGGCCCTTGACTACAACTGGCGGGAACACCAGAAAGATCTGCAGAAAATCAGGGCCTTTCTGGAGCCCGGCAAAACCGGTGAGCTAAACCCCGCCAAAGATACCACCGGCATGATCCGCAAGCTGAAAACCTATCTTGCCGCATTTGCGCACAATGTCGCGCACAATGGCCCTGAAGCCACCGCCGAAGAAACAGCCAGGCTGGAGGCCACCCTCAATTATTTACAAAAAGTGAAAAGCTACCACGTCACCAGGGCGGAGATTGCTAGCGGATTTCATGTTGAGAACAACTTCCATCATGAGAAAGCCACCAGATTTATCAATGAACATATGGAGATCATAAGCAGCCAGCTTGCAGGCCTGACACTGGACGCCTCTGCGATGGCTGTCACTTATCGAGGCCTCAGCGACTTCCTTGGTTTTTCAGTAGAATCCGGATCCGGATCCGGTAGTGTTTACAGACGGTTGGAATTAATGAAGGATATCCTGATGGCGGCTGAAGCATATGGTCCTGACCACTCTGCCACCGCCAAAGCTTCTGAAGCAATGTACATAGTCCTGGCCTCTTCTAAGCGTCATTATGCTAACTCTGAAAAGAGCTTTGATGCCTATCTTTCTACCTATGGAGATTATGAGATTCAGTACATTCAGTCAGAACTGGGGCAGGCATTCAACTACAGCCAGGCGGAAGCCGAACTTGAACGCCTCGGAAAATTATTCCATGTTTCAGGCAAGCCCGAAGAGGTCGCTGGCCTTGCTAACCAGGTGAGTAAATACCAGCAGATTCTCGGCACCCTTCCCAATATCCAGACTAAGGAAACCATAGCAGGGCACTTGGAAGGCACCCTTGGGGTGCTCTCTGCATATCAAACCATGGTGCAGGGGCAGGACACCTTTGTCACTTCCACCCAGGAAGATGAACTGGTGGCTTATGTGAAACGCAACTACCGGTTTGAAGTACCCAAAGCCTTGACTGAGTTAGAAGCCGGTTTCTCTTATGCCCAGCACCTGGAAGGACTCAAAAGAATTCAGCGTTTCCTGCACCTTCCAGAGCGTGCCGGTACGGATTTCTCCTTGATCAAACCCCGCTTGAAAGCCTATAACAAAGGCCTCGATCAAGTGGAGCAAACCGAAGACGTCAGGCAGGTTCAGGAACGGATCAGGCAAGCCCGAACCTTCATAGCCAACCTTGAAGGATACCTTTCAGGGCTTCAACAGGTGGGCGTCGATACCAGCACGGATGATTTTGAACAATTTGTCAGTTCCAATATTACGGTTTATGCAGAGCTAATGAGCCATCACCTGAAAACCGAGTACCACTCAGATGATCTTATTACTCTCATGAAAACCCTGGCTTCCAGCCTAGCAGTGCCAGACATGCGACCTGCCTATTTTGAGCTGGCCAAGTCACGTCTGGAGAGTATCGGTAAGATGCTGGCTCATCAGAGTGATCAACAGATCAAGACAACAATAGCGCCGCTGGTACCCGTGTTGATTGAAAAGTTAACGCAAGAAATGATTGACAAAGAAATATTGAAAGCACGCGCAAGAGATTATTGTAACCGCAGCAACCAACGTTTCTCTGACGACCTCAATATCAGAGGTCAGTTTTTTAAAGAGTTCCTGGACGAGGAGAGGGATCGCATCAATAAAATAATGACGGATCCCCTGAACAGCGACAGTGATTACGATACGGCGATGAAACAGATATCCAATGCAGTCGTTCTGGGTTACATGCCAGAAACCCCTACCATCCAAATAGAAAAAATAGAGCAGCGACTGACCAGATTGCGTGACGCTTTCAAGGCGGAAGGGCTTGAGCCTGAAACCAGAAAAGTTCAGGTAGCTCTTGATTACTTGGCGATGGACAAACAATATGACGAGGAAGTTCTAAAGCTGGGCGCTTACTCAGACGAAAAATTTAACGCTTTCTTCAAAAGGCATTTCAGGCGAGAAGCGGAAAGAGCTTCCGATCAACTGTTTGGGATGGGGTTTAGAGAAAGCCTGAAAGACAAGCTCAAAGACATTTCTGCTTTTTTCCAGACGCCATTTTCAAGCCCTACCGGCCTGGCTCAACTGCAGGCAAAACTCTCGAAGTACGAAGAAGTGTTTTCGGCATACCCTGAATTAAACTGCCAAAGTGCAGAGGAGCAGATGAAATTGGCCAGAGAAGTGATCCAGGAAGCACAGGAAATAGCCGCTAGGCACGGCCCTATCAACACTGCCGAGATACTACAAGAAAAGATTCAAGCCAACAAGGATAGAGAAGCCCTGAGGGTCAGGGAAATATTGCTTGATAAGTATCTCGATGAAGAAGATCCAAAGAGAGCTGACGCTGCCGTCGTGCATTACCATACCGGCCGAAAAAGCATAAACAAGTTACTCCAGCTGAAGGAGGGTGCTACTGATATCTCTGTCGCCATGGGGCTTTTGAGGAAGTATTCGCTAGCCTTCCATCCCGATAAAAACAGAGAACCTGGCCAATCTTATGGGGTTGAAAATCGCAAAGTAACTGAGGCACTATCGTTCCTACGCATTATGAAGAAAGACAGGGGCAGCTACTGAAAGCTCAACCAGAGGTGAGATGACTCTAACCCAGATTTCATAAACTGCCCCGGGTATCGCGCAGAACCTTGTCGTCTCAGGGAATTTGGTGAAGGAGCGCCGTACCGGGGAGTACGGTCGACTGAGCCAAACTTTCCTGAGGCGGCAAGGGACAAGCGAGAGTCGGGAGCATGTTTATGAAATATCCGGGCTAAGAGCCTTACCGAGAGTAGCGCCCGTAGCGAGGGCGACAGGAATTTTTAGACCAATTTACTGCCGCCGCAGCAGGGTAGTCTATTCTCGGTCTGGCTTCTGGATGTTCACCCAAGCCCTGCTGGCTGTTCTTTCTGGCATTCAGGCCGAAATGGCTGCAAGTCTGACAGGCTCCTGACAGTCAGGTCATGCTGGCGTCGTTATATCGAGCCAGCCCCTGCTCAGCCACAAGTGGCGAATTTCCCGTTGAAAAACTGGGCTCAACCCCTGAAATAATGCTGCTCGATAAACGGCATGCGGCTGACAGTCATGGACAGCTGCCTGCCCCGCACCAGGGCAAAGACTTCGGTTTCCAGGCTGGCATATTCTGCAGCAACATAGCCCATGGCCACCGGTGCACCGACTGTCGGACCAAAGGTTCCAGATGTTACTGTGCCGATTTTCTCGCCAGATGCATTGACCAGTTCTGTGCCCTCCCGTACGGGTGCACGACTACTGCCGATCAATCCGATGCGCTTGCGGCTGTAGTTTTTATTCTCGATCTGACCCAGTATTTTATCTGCGCCGGGGAAGCCACCGGCACGGTCACCACCGTTGCGGCGAACCTTGCTGATGGCCCAAATCAGGCTGCTTTCGATGGGGGTGGTTTCGGTATCAAGGTCATGGCCATACAGACACAGGCCACTTTCCAGACGCAATGAATCCCGGGCGCCCAGACCTATCAATTCTACCTCAGACTGCTCCAGCAGCTTGCGGCAAAAGCTTTCCGCTTCGGCTTCAGGGATGGAGATCTCAAAACCGTCCTCTCCGGTATAACCGGAGCGACTGGTGTAGCAGTCGACACCGCCGATGGTCATCATGATGGAGTCCATAAAGACCATGCTTTCTGTTTCAGGTGCCAGACGTGCCATTACTGTTTTCGCTTCCGGTCCCTGCAGAGCAATCAGGGCGCGGTCGTTCAGGACTTCCAGCTGCACATCGTCACCGAGATTGGCGCGAAGGTGAGTAATATCCTGTTCCTTGCAGGCGGCATTCACCACCAGGTACAGAGAGTCGTTACCTTCGTTGGTGACCATCAGGTCATCCATGACGCCGCCTTCTTCGTTGGTAAACAGGGCATAGCGCTGTTTGCCTGCGGGCAGGTCAATGATGTCGACCGGAACCAGGGCTTCAAGTGCTTTGACGGCATTCTTACCGGTCAGTCGAATCTGCCCCATATGGGAAACATCGAAGAGGCCGGCTTTCTCCCGGGTATGCAGGTGCTCACCTTTCACTCCCAGGGGGTACTGCACTGGCATTTCATAACCGGCAAAAGGCACCAGCCTGGCTCCCTGCTCCTGATGCAGAGAATAGAGAGGTGTTTTCTTCAGATCACTTGAACTTCCAGACATCCACGTCATCCATCAAAATGTTGCTTTGGAAAAGGTCTGAATGGATTAGCCCACAGACCCACGGTTCTTGTCAATTCTCGGTCAGGCTCCTGGACAACTGTCGGGTTGCTGCTCCGGACTGGCATGCAGAAAGGCTTCCAGTTCGTTGCAGCGCTGGTAGATGGCATTGATTTTCGGAAAGGGCTCCATGGGCACATTGAACCGCAGGGCATTGAAAACCTGAGGTATCAGACAGATGTCGGCCATTGTCGGGTGCTCACCAAAACAGAAGGGGACATCGCCCAGTTGCTGTTCAATGGCTGTGAAACCTTTGCTGATCCAGTGGGCGTACCAGTCGTTCTTGTTATCGTCGCTGACATTGAGCTCCGACTGCAGGTACTTCAGCACCCTGAGATTGTTGAGGGGGTGGATGTCGCAGCTGATGGCATAAGCCATGCTGCGCACCTGTGCCTTCTCCCAGCTGTCGCGGGGCAGGAACGCTGGGTCCGGGTAGTGCTCTTCCAGCCATTCGAGAATAGCCAGTGACTGGGTCAGCAACCCTTCATCCACATCCAGGGCCGGCACCAGCCCCTGGGGGTTCTTTTCCAGATAATCATCCGACTGCTGTTCAGCTTTCAGCAGGTTAACCGGCACCTGCTGACAGTGGAGTCCCTTGATATTGAGTGCAATGCGAACCCGATAAGCCGCAGAGGAACGAAAATAGGAGTACAGTTTCATGGCTGGTTTTCCTCAGCTCAGACTTGTCTGGCAGGCAGTACAAAAGACTGCACTTCGCCGAAACCAATTCTTGCCGCGCCCTGTTTTTCACACCTGGCACGCATAATCACGGTGTCACCGTCTTCAAGGAATGTACGGGTTTCGCCATTGGGCAGATCTATTGGTTTTTTTCCACCACCAGAAAGTTCCAGCAGGGAGCCAGCTTCCGCTGGAGTAGGGCCCGACTGGGTGCCGGTGCCAAACAGGTCTCCGGATTGCAGGTTACAGCCATTGATGGTGTGGTGAGCCACCATTTGCGACAGGGTCCAGTAAGAGTGTCGGAAACTGGATTGTGAAAGACAGGCGGCAGGTGTTTGTTCCCGGCGCATTCTGTCGGTTTCCAGTAGAACTTCCAGCTGAATATCCAGCGCTCCTCCGGCAGAGTTACTTTCCGAAGTCAGGTAGGGCAGTGGTTGTGGATCATTCTCAGGGCGGGTGAAAGCAACCCTGTAGGGCTCCAGTGCCTGCAATGTCACTATCCAGGGCGACAGGGTGGAGGCAAAACTCTTGGATAGAAACGGCCCCAGGGGCTGGTATTCCCAGGCCTGTATATCACGGGCGGAAAGGTCGTTAAGCAGGCACAGGCCAAACACATGACGCTCAGCCTCTTCTATATTGATTGCCTCACCCAAAGCGTTGCCGGCGCCCAGGAAGATGCCCAGTTCAAGTTCATAGTCCAGCCTTTTGCAGGGGCCTACAGATGGACGGCCAGAGTCAGGTGATTTGGTTTGTCCAGCAGGGCGATGAAATGCCTGACCGGAGACTTCTATGGACGATGCACGACCATGATAGCCAATAGGCATCCACTTGTAGTTGGGAAGCAGAGGGTTGTCCGGTCGGAACAGTGAGCCCACTGCAGTGGCATGGTGGATAGAAGAATAAAAGTCGGTGTAGTCGCCAATAGTGCAGGGCAGGGAATATTCCACGTTGCTCTGCGGTATCAGGCACTGGTTCAGAATACTTCTTGTTTCTGTATCTGAACCGGTCCTGAGTGCCCTGGACAGGCTCAGGCGCAGTGCCGACCAGCTGTGAACACCCTGGCTCATAAACCGGTTCAGCGTGCTGTCGGTACAGGCTTCCAGGGCTTCAGCCGCCTGACCTTCGAAAGAGCCTTTGCTGTTCACAGCGGCAAGATCCAGAACCTGGTCGCCAATGGCGACGCCTATACGGAAGGCTTCATCCGAGCCTGTACGACGGAAGCTGGCAAAGGGCAGGTTCTGGATCGGGAAATCAGTGTCTGGATTGTTGGCAGACAGCACCCAGCTGGTTAATGAACTGTCATGAGTTTCATTCAATTGTGGCATGGCTGATCCCGGTCTCTCTGTGGATTCTGTTAGATTGTTAAGTACCTGGCCAGATACTTATGGCGCCTGTTCACTGAAGTGCTTCTTCAGGCCCGACCAGCAATCCAGGTAGTCGGCTTGTCGCGCCGGGGTTTCCATGGCAAAGCGTGTCGGTGCAAACGGGTACCTTGATTCGAACATAAATGCCATGGTGTCTTTATAGCGCACTGGCTGTAATGTCGCGTTACTGGCTTTCTCGAACACTTCCGCTTCCGGGCCGTGGGGCGACATACAGTTATGCAGGCTGGCGCCTCCGGGCTCAAAGCCTTTTTCCTTGGCGTCATAGACACCATGAATCAGCCCCATGAACTCACTCATGACATTCCTGTGATACCAGGGCGGACGAAAAGTATTCTCAGCCACCATCCAGCGGGGGGGGAAAATGACAAAGTCGATATTGGCGATACCGGGACTGTCCGATTGAGACGTTAGTACTGTAAAAATGGAAGGGTCTGGATGATCGAAACTCACGGTATTGATGACATTGAAATGTGACAGATTGTATTTGTAAGGTGCTGAATTACCCACCCAGGCCACTACGTCGAGGGGCGAATGATCCAGGCGTGCGGAATATAATCCACCGGAAAATTTGCAGACCAGTTCGAACTCACCTTCTAAATCTTCATACCAGGCTACCGGGTACTGGAAGTCCCGGTCATTGGCGTAACCATTGGCTCCCACCGGCCCCCGTTCCGGCAGTGTCAGCGGAGTACCGTAGTTCTCGCAGATATAGCCGCGTGCAGAACCATCCGGCAGTTCCACCCTGAATTTCAGGCCCCGTGGGATAACCAGTATCTCTCCAGGCTCAACGTGCAGTATGCCCAGTTCGGTGAAGGCCTGCAGGGCGCCGGACTGAGGAACAATCAACAGCTCACCGTCGGCGTTGTAGAAGAAGCGCCTGTCCATGCTTTTCGTGGCGCAGTAAATGTGTACAGCACTGCCGGTTTGCAGGCGCTGGTCGCCATTGGCCACCATGGTCACCAGGCTGTCAATGAAATCCACTGGCGTATCCGGCATGGGCAGGGCATCCCAGCGCAGCAGGCTGGGAGGTGTCGGAATTTCTGTTATCGGGCCGGAGCGTACCCTTCCCAGAGGGAGTGGTTGATATTCTCCCTGGGCCACCGATGGACGAATCCGGTACAGCCAGGTTCGGCGGTTCAGATGTCGCGGTGCTGTAAAAGCGGTGCTGGAAAACTGTTCGGTATAAAGACCATAAGGGGCCTGCTGGGGGTTAAAGCGGCCTATTGGCAGTGCGCCCGGCAGAGCCTCACTTTCGTGCTCATTGCCAAAGCCTGTAAGGTAGGTCAGGTCACCGGGGTTGATCATCAGTCATTACCCGTTCTTATTAACGTGCTGTGAAACGCTTACTTACTATTTGCTCAATTCTTACCGTTTGTCCATTCCTTCCTGGGTGAAGAAGCGTTTTTTGCTACCTTTACCCTTTATCGTCCGGTTCCGGCCAAAGCTGGCTGGAGGAGTTCAGTCTTGACCAAAGCCGCTATTTGGCTGTTTGCCGCTGCTGTGGGTATAGCCGTCGTTGTTATGGCTGCGCCCAAGCGGGAACGGGTTGGCAATGTTTATGATAAACCGATTTATCGCGACGAGCTGGGGGCTGATGAACACGGGCTGCCTGGAGAGGACCTGCGCCGCCTTATTCTCCCACCCCTGATAAAAAAAATTCGCGAGAAGCACAGAAAGGAGATCAAGCCAACAAGGGAGGAGCTGGCGGTTGCCCAGAAATATTTTTCCAAGGAACTCCCGGGTCTGGCTGACGATTTTTCCGACTGGTTTATCGAGAACTGGAAAACCGAGCGTTATCTCTACCTCAACTATGGCGGTGGTCGGCTGCTCTGGCAGCAGACTGGCCTGGAAGCCTTCGATGCTACTTACAGGTGGCTGCAGGAAGAAGAGCGGTCCGGGCACTTTGTGATCAGTGATAAACAGCTGCGGACAGATTTCTACCACTACTGGACGGACATGAAGCATGGGGCTTTTCTGACCGATGACAAGAGTCGAATTGAGGATGAGTTTCTTTTTCCTGAATGGGTTCGGGGAAAAAACCACGTAAACCCTGAAGAATGAGGAGTATCAGGAAATGAAAAAATTCTCATTATTAGCCTTGTATTCATACATGGCGCTTCTGTCTTGTTCAACACAGTTGGTTGCTCAATCTGTGATTCATGACGTGGGCGTTCAACAAGCGGTGTACGATAAATTTATGGATTCTTCGGTGTTAATTTACCGTGAGGGAGCCATTATGCATGGTCTCACGGAAACGGAAATAGAAACAGCACTTGATACAGGCCGGTTTTATATGGGGCCGGAGATTTATGAATCTGATCCGGCAATGCGCACCCGAACGGGTACTGGCGTGATCCTGGGGCATAGAGATGGATTAAGATCGACACAGCAAACTATCAGGCCTGCTGCCCCTGGAATAACACCACTCGAAGGGCGGCAGCCTGTTTTTCAGGTTGAGCTGAACTTCTCGGTACCCGGTGGCTGGGAAGCGGTGTATGAAGAATATCAGGATTTAAACAGAGTGCATCTTCGAAAAACAGTTGACAGAAGACCGGTAAAAGGTGGCTTGCACCCAATACTGAGTATTGCTAATGCCTTTGGTCAGGAAACCAGCCTGATTCAGAGTTCTGAAAATGGTGTGATTACGATCGAATCAGCAGATTTTCAGCTGATCTTTCATTATGACTCAGCGTCACTGACTGACAGCCTGGCGCTTCCTGCTGTTTTTGTTACCGGGATTGCTTCACAGGCGCTGTCTGCCGTTAGCTGCTATAGAAAGCATAGAAATGTAGCTGGAAACAGCTTAGGCCACTCTGGAACTGGAAGTGATTGTCCTGATGGTTTCTTCCTTCATAGGGAAGACGGAAAAGTTCACTATTACCCAAATCAACCGGCAGTCATGCCTGCGCTCATCAGGATTTCTAATGAAAATTCGAGTGAAATAGGCATGGGTTCAGGCTGGAGGGTAGTGACGGAGTTTAGTGCGGATAACAGGCCGATAGCGTTTCTGCTTTATTATGATGACCATTTTCAGCCAGAAGCAGGTATTTTTTATGGTGCAGGCAATCGCACGGAAGACAAAATTATACGACATATGCATTATTACTGAATTAAAGCCAGCCAACGTTCAACCCCGTTGTCGCAGGCGATATTCACTGGGTGACAGGCCCATCACCTGGCGAAACTGCCGGGAAAAGTACAGCGGGTCCTTGAATCCCAGTTGGCCTGCCACTTCCTTGATGGATGTCGGACTGGTGTCCAGCAGGTAACAGGCTCTTTCCATTTTCAGATGGATAAAATGCCGGATCGGGGGCGTGCCGGTAAGCTGTTTGTACTTACTGGCAAAGTGATGGCGGGAGAGATTGACGCTGGCCGCCAGGGTGTCCAGGTCGATGTCTCCATGAAGGTTTTCCAGCATCAGGCTGTGCAGTGCGTCCAGATTGAAGTTGTGACGGTTGGTGGTATTGCTGGAACGTATTTCCAGAGCCAGGAAATGCAGTATCTGGCGAATCAGGGCGGCTGCGTAGTTGAAGACGCTGTGCTGGTAGCCGCTCTGTCGAAGGCTGAGGAGTCTTTTGAAATCGCTGGTCAGTACCGGTGACAGCCCCAGGCTGGTGACCGGTTGTTCTGGACGGTACTCCAGCTCGCTGAGCAACTGCCCGGCATGCAGCCCGTCGAAGTGTACCCAGTAAATGCTCCAGGGCTGGCGTTTGCTGGCCTGGTAACTGTGCGCCAGCCCGGCCGGAAGCAGCAGCAGATCGCCTTTGCCAACAGTGCCGGAATAATGGCGGGTATTTATTATGCCAGTGCCGTCTATACAATAGATCAGGAGGTTGTCGTCGTGTTTCTCACGGCGGATGTGGTGTCCGTAGGCTCGCGGATAGTAGCCTGATGCAGTGGAGTAACAGGCCCGAGTCAAGGGGTTCTGGCGCAGATGATCCAGCATGAATTCCGGAGTGATCTGCCGTACCGCATCAAACGTCAGTGGCCACTGGGAGGGACTGCTCATTGGGGTTAACCCTTGTTGTTCTATTGCACTTACCTGGAAGCGCCTCTTGAGTCGGGCAGCAATGATTGTACGTTCGCTCAGCAAACATTACAAAAGGTCACGGCACGTTTCCCGCTGGTCAATGGCATGGCTGAAATCGTCTGTGCTACTCCCTGAGACTTTCCAGATCCCGGTGTAACTCCGAGGCGTAGAGAGGATCTTGAACATACTCCGGGGTGTCATGGGCCATAAACTGACTTACATATCGTTTCCTTCCTGGAAAGGTTGCTGCTGTCACAGCTCAGCTGGCTGTTACCGTTAGTGCCAAGCATATTGCCTGTCCATGAACCGTCATCAGCGACATTTATCTGCAAAAAGCCAAACTCCTGCATGGCGTTTCCACTGCTGACTGCGCCATCGACGGAGGCGGAGAAACTGGGGACATCCGGTGATGAGCTGAGTGAGACACCACTGTTGCCTACAACAATTTGTGGAGGTCTGCTGCCGTCTCCAAGAAAGCTTAACGACTCATAGATATGCATGTGCCCTGCGAGTACGAGCTCGACGGAAGCAGGCAATTTTTTGGCAGGAGAGTTCGCCAGTGCCGCCTGCAGCATCTGGTTTAATGTTGGACTGCTGGTTTTCTGGAATCCCCAGATAGGCCTGTGTGTCATTATCCAGACGGGTAAGTCCGGCGCATGATTTTCTAGCTGCTGATACTGCTGGCTGTAGTCGGCTGTCAGGGTATTAACTCCGTATTCATCGCAGGCATTAGCCGAGTCCATTACCCAGAGTTGCAGGGAGGCAAGATCCAGCATGTAGGGGGGGATCATGGCGATGTGATTTTTGGCCAGTGCTGGTGGATTGTTGAAGTCGCCCTGGTCAGGGCATTGCATCTGTGGAATACCTCCGGCTAATGACGAGCCCGGTCCCATAAAGTAAAACCAGCCAGGACCAGCCCGACTGCATAACTCATGGTTACCCCGTGCGAACACCCAGGGAGCTTTGCCCAGGAGATTTTGTGCAGCTGTGAAAAAGTCCGATTGCCAGCTTGCCCAGGTGTTCGGATGGGGGCTGTTGGTGGAATTCTGGCTGTAATAGGTTGATGTCAGCCCGCATTGTGGATCTCCAGTAACGCCATCCCCGGCATCGTAGGCCCAGACCTTCTTGGGTTGATCATCTTTCCCTTCGATGACGCCAAGATGACCTGAAGTGCCGCGATAGTTGTAGTCCCCCATATGGAGAATCAGGTCTACGTCTTTGCCAGCACCGACATTGGTCAGTGCCTGAAACTGCGGTGAGGGTTCATCGCCCGTGCAGGGTTTGTCTGGTTTGCAGCCCGAGTCTCCATATATTTGTATGGCTTCCGGGCGAAGTGTCACGGCATCCAGCTGGATATTTAATGCCGGGTTGCTGTAGGCAGTATCGGGTTCAATAACGGCTTCGCAGACAGTGACCGGGAATTCAAGCTCTGTGGTAACCGGAGTCGGATACATGGGACGACGCTGGGTCGCAATGCTGGTGTTGCCGTCTCCCTTCAGTGTGGGGCAGCTTGCATTTTCCTGGTCAATGACAACCCGCGCATAGATCAGCTGACCACCTTTGGCTGCAGGTGCCAGCATCGTGTAGGCATAAGTGTATGCATAAGCGTCGGGAATTGTCTGAGGTTTGGCTGTGACCTGCTGAGAAGTCTGAGCCTGCTCTGAAGTTTCATCAGTACAGCCTGCCAGCAA
This sequence comes from Endozoicomonas sp., assembly GCA_051008495.1. GTDB lineage: Bacteria > Pseudomonadota > Gammaproteobacteria > Pseudomonadales > Endozoicomonadaceae > Endozoicomonas_A. Next base: position 37,868 of record JBPCXN010000075.1, read on the forward strand.
TAGCGAGCTGAAGAACGCTATGTATGTGATCGGAGATAATAATCGCATAACTGTCCCTGTTTATTATTGAGCGATAGAATTCGATTTTGCTTGTTTTCTGATCAATGATCCACTGGTCCGAATGAATAGGCGTGAATCTTTCCGGCTGAAAAGTAGGAAAATTCACATCCAAACGAGGGTCTGTCCCTGATATGCTGCCGTTCATTTGCCACTGGCAGTCTGTACTGAACCGGGATGATTTCTCAATGAGTTTGTCTGAACCGTCTGCACCCCGCTCCCTGATGATCCAGGGCACCACTTCCGACGCCGGAAAAAGCGTGATCTGCGCAGGCCTCTGTCGTGTGCTTGTGCGCAGGGGCTTACGAATAGCGCCTTTCAAACCCCAGAATATGGCGCTGAACAGTGCTGTTACCATTGATGGTGGTGAGATTGGACGTGCCCAGGCCGTTCAGGCCCAGGCCTGCGGCGTTGAACCTCATTCCGATATGAATCCGGTGCTGTTGAAACCCAACAGCGATATCGGCGCCCAGGTGATCGTCAATGGTCGTTCCATTGGCGAGATGGATGCTGTTACCTTCCACGACTACAAGCCCCGGATTCTGGAGTCTGTCATTGATTCTTTTAACAGGCTCCACGGCAGCCATGATGCAGTTGTCGTAGAAGGGGCCGGGAGTCCAGCGGAAATCAATCTGCGGGATCGTGACATTGCCAATATGGGCTTTGCCGAGGAAGCGGACTGTCCGGTGATCATTGTCGCCGATATCGACCGTGGCGGTGTCTTTGCACATCTATACGGCACACTGGCGCTGCTTTCAGAGTCTGAGCAGGCGAGGGTGAAAGGCTTTGTCATTAACCGCTTCCGGGGTGATATCAAGCTGCTGGAATCAGGGCTCGACTGGCTGGAACAGAAAACCGGCAAGCCGGTACTGGGTGTTCTACCGTATCTTCATGGACTGCATCTGGAAGCAGAAGATGCAGTAGCGGATCAGCAGTTGAGCACTGAGGGTGAGAAACAGCTCAAGGTTGTTGTGCCGGTCATCAGTCGTATGAGCAACCACACGGATTTTGATGCTCTTAGACTGAACCCGAACGTAGATATTCAGTTCATTTACAAAGGCAAGAGCCTGCCTGCCTGTGACCTGATCATCCTGCCCGGCAGCAAGAGTACCCGCACTGACCTGGCTTTTATCCGCGACAATGGCTGGGATAAAGATATGCAGCGGCACCTGCGTTATGGCGCTAAAGTCATGGGTATCTGCGGCGGCTACCAGATGCTCGGGCAGGCTATACATGACCCGGAAGGTATCGAAGGCCCGGCCGGTAGTAGTGAAGGTTTTGGGCTGCTGGATCTGGAAACCGTTCTGGAACCTGAGAAACAGCTGCGACAGGTAAAAGGGAAACTGAAGTTGCCGCTACAGTCTGAAGTGTCAGTATCTGGCTATGAGATCCATGCAGGAACCACTTCTGGTCAGGCTCTGGAGAAGCCACTGATCCAGCTGGAAGAGCACACCGATGGCGTGATGTCAGACGATGGCCAGGTATTCGGCAGTTACCTTCATGGTATCTTCGATCACACTGATGCTTGCCGGGTAATTCTTGAATGGGCTGGCCTGAAAGATGTCGAGATACCCGATTACGATGCTGCTCGCGAAGAAGGCATTGACCGCATAGCTGACGCTATGGAGTCCAGCCTTGATATGAACACTGTTCTGTCCATCATGGGGCTTGATCAAAACTACCCCGGCTGACCATTCGTCAGCTGGGCTCTAATAGACTCAATGTTTTTCAGACCAACTGGCTGCAGGTGGTTGCTGTTTATTGCTTAAATGCGGTGCTTTCGAAACTCGGGCGTTGAGTAATGTTTTTACGCCATGCTTCCAGCCCGGGGAACTGATTGGCGCTATCCAGTTCAGGCAGGCGAAACAGCAGGTAGTCAAGAGCAACTGCCACCACAATGTCCCCCAGTGACAGTGCAGTATCAGAATGCTGATCAATGTTGCCTTCCAGTCGTTGCAATGTGCGCTGAATGGCCCGCTGCCTGCGCTGGCCCAGTACCTGGCTGTCTTCTTCATTGCCTGAGTATTTTCGGGAAATAACCGTTGTGAAGGAGGCGTCCATTAATCCCTGTCCCAGGCCGGTGAGGTGATAAATGGCATCTTTTCTGTCAATGGGAATCAGGTTTTGACCCTGACCCAGGTCATTCAGGTAATTAGCGATCAACAGAGATTCGCTGATGGGAATGCCCGAGTCGGTCACCAGTGCGGGAATTTTGCCAACGGGGTTTTCCCTGAGCAGTTGTTCATCATCACTCCAGGGATCGCACCAGACCAGCTCTACGCAATCGGACAGGCCTCTCTCCTGCAAAAAGATGCGTATGACGCGGGCGTAGGGAGAAGTGGTATTCAAAAACAGTTTCATCAACAGTCCTCACCTTAACTAGTACATGGATTCAATGGATTTGACCTGAACACGTCAAACTCATTGAATTCATGTACTAGAAGTCCGTTGCCCTGATGCAGTCTGACTCAGAGCAAGCAGCAATGCCGCAACAGCCAGGGTAACGGACCCGATTAAAAACAGGAGGAAATAGCTTTCCAGCACTCCGTAGAGTGTTGACAGGCCATGACCGGAAAATGCCTGGGCTACGGCAAAGACTGCAGTTGCCGTACCCCAATAGCGTTTATGTTCAGCGGGGCCCACCAGTTCCGCAATTCGTCCGGATGTGAGAGCAACAATGGCTGGAACCATTGCGCCCACGACAAAGGACGACAGAGTTCTGCTATACAGATCAACCGACAACAGTGGCAGGCTGACCGCCAGAGCTTTCGCGCAGAACGCCAGAATAAGACCAGAGCCCCAGCCAATTCGTTTGGCCAGCGCTCCGGCAATGAAAGGTCCACAGACTGCCCCCATGCCAAACACCACCCACTGGGTTGAAGCAGCCTGCATTCCCAGGGCTTTCTCGCGATCGAGAAAGTCGACCCAGAAAACCGTATGAGGCACGTAGCCGATCGCATCAAGGGCATAGGCCACCAGAACGACAACCAGCGCCCAGCGTGAATAAACGTGTGCAGTTGATGTCGTTGCTGAAACGGATGGTCGGCCTTGTGGTCTTGAAAGCCTTGCAAGGCTTTTGTCGCATATCAGCCCCGCCAGTGCCGCAAGCCCAGCCAGAGTCAGCCAGGTCAATGACAAGCTGTATTGCAGGAGCATTGGCATTACCAGGGCAGACAGAGCCGCACCCAGACCAATACCCGTAAAAACATAGGCCCCCACTTCAGTGCGCCGGGATTCAGGCGTTGCAGTAAGTGCTGTAGACGGTCCGACCACCATCAGAATGGCTCCACAGGCGCCGGCGATGAATCGCCATAGAAAGAACCATTCAAACGAACCGGGCAGGGCACAGGCTACAAAGCTCATGGCAACGCCTAGAAAGCAGAGTCTCATCAGCGGGCGCAGCGACATGCGTTGTGAAATCCGGTTACCGGACAGTGCTCCGGCCAGATAGCCCAGCAGGGCGGCGGCACCAAGGTAGACAGCCTGGCTGTCGTGAAACCAGGCCTGGTGAATCAGTTCAGGTATCAAAGGGGTAAAGGCAAAGCGCGCCACACCGAGCCCGGCGAAAGTCGCCATCAACCCGGTGAGCAGGGCTGGTGTATCTTCTCGTTTGATCATCAGTTATCGATGCTCACTGGTATCAACTCTCTTGCATGGAAGTCTTGTGCAGGCTTGCTTTCCGGAATACTCGCCACAGCTACCTGAATTCTGTACAGGCAAAGTAACATAGAGCTTGGAATCACTTAAAATAATACATAATGATATTTGGTATCATTTATAATGATTTCCTGGTTCGGATGTAGGGTTCCTAAATGATCTGCTGAATCAACATACCTGAAGCAATCATCTGTGACTGGCTGGATCAGAACAGCCCCAGCTGATCATCGGTCAGCTGCGTGAAATCCAGTCCGACAAACGGCAGTATGCCATCAGCAACCGGCTTCAACTGCTTGTTGATATAGTGCTGGTAGTCAATCGGGCTCTTGAGGTATTCCACTGTCTCGGGGCCATTAACTGTGATGACGTAGCTGACCCAGCCACGGTTCTGGTATCTAAGAGACTTGCCTTTTTCCCGGTTGTATTCATCGGCCTGCCGGGCGGCCTTGACCTGGGGTGGAACATTCTTCACATACTGATCCAGTTTCCGCCTCAGCCTTTTCCGGTAAATCAGCTGCTCATCACGCTCTCCAGAGAGAGTCTGCTGTACGTAATCCCTGACTACCTTTACGGGAGACTGGTCGGCAAACACCCTGGTAAAGAGTTTGGTCTGAAAGGACTTGGCCAGGGTCGTCCAGTCCGAACGGACGGTTTCCAGCCCCTTGAAAACCAGCTCTTCACCATCCGGTGTCGTCTTCAGCCCGGCATAGCGCTTTTTGCTGCCGGTCTCCGAGCCTCGAATAGTGGGCATCAGAAATCTTGAATAATGTGTCTCAAACTCCATCTCCAGCTGGCAGTCCAGCTCCAGTTCATCCCGGAGCTTCTTCTGCCAGCGTTCATTGATCTCTTTTGCAAGAGTATTACCGATGTCGTTGGCCTGTTCTGTATCCAGGTCTTCATCAAGCAGTACAAAGGTAGAGTCGGTATCGCCGTATATGACCTTGTAACCTGCTTCATCGATCCAGCGGGCTGTTTCCAGCATGATTTCATGGCCACGGAGAGTGATCGAACTGGCAAGACGGGTGTCGTAGAACCGGCAGCCACCGGAACCCAGCACACCATAAAAGGAGTTCATCAGGATTTTGATGGCATGGGAGCGGGCCGCGTCTTTCTCCAGCTTGGCTTCATCCCTTTGCTGCCAGAGAGATGTAATGATGTCCGGAAGGAAGTGTTTTGTTCTCGAAAACAGGGCGCCACGAAAGCCGGGAATCGCGTCTTCTGGCTCTTGCAGGCCTTCGATCAACCCCAGCGGATCAATCTTGAAAGTCCGAATGATCGATGGGTAGAGGCTTTTGAAGTCCAGCACCAGGACATTGCGGTAGAGCCCAGGGAAGGAATCCATCACGTAGCCGCCAGGGCTCGCCAGTCCACCTCCTTCAGGCAGGTTGGGTGCGATATAACCCGCGCGATGCAACCGGGGCAGGTACAGGTTGGTGAATGCCGCGACCGAACCACCCATTCGATCCAGCTCCAGGCCGGTGAGCTGGCTTCTAAGTCGCAGGTAATCAAGTAGCCGGGTATGGCTGAATATCTCTTCCACCAGGCAACAGTCTTCCAGGTTGTAGCGGGCCAGCTTAACCTTGTTGTGATGGAAATCACGGGTGATGATTGCCATGCGATTGTCTACGTCTTCTGTCGCTTTGCCTTTGTTCAGCAATGTCCTGGCGACAGACTCCAGGCTGAAACTGTCAAACTGGTAGGTGGCGGCTTTCAGGGCGTCAATGCCGTCAATCACCATTCTGCCCGGCACGGTGATATACCCCTGTCCGGAATCTCCGGGGCGATCCCGCCAGCTCGCTGCCTGCCGGCCACGGCCAATCTGCAGTCGGATACCCTGTTTCTCTGCACGTTTCAGCAGCAGCCGGAAGTCGAAGTTGATGACGTTCCAGCCAATAATAATATCCGGGTTTCTTTCAGCGATGGCTTCTATCAGTGCCAGAAGAAGGGCTTTTTCATCTTCTACCCATTGAATCCAGTCTGACTGTTCATTGTCCGCAGCATCAGCCGGCTGGCCAATCATCAGGACAGTGTCGGCATCCAGTCCCGACAAGCCAATGGAGTACAGCTCGCCCCTGGCGGAACATTCGATATCCAGAGAGACAACTTTGAAAGGTGGAACATATTCAGCCGGTTTTATGCGTGCGTATCGATATTCACGGTAACCGTTCTTCCGAACCGGCTCACCGGTAAACTGCATGGCACCGGTAACAAATCTCTCCATCAGATAACGGTCGTGCAGTCGTATATCCGCTTCCAGAACTTCAATGTCCCGGGCTTTCAGCAGATCCTGAGCCCGGTAGAAAGCGTCCAGAGTCGGAAAATAACAGGCACTGATCAGCTGCAGCTGGAATGTCTTCAGCTCAAGAGGCTTTAACTCATGGGAAATGGCCGATTGCTGAAGAAGGTCTGTGGCCAGCTCTCTGTACTCAACGGGAATAAAGAAAACAGGCTTTTCATTCTCCACCAGTAAACGTGCTGGCCCTGTATCTGTGACCAGCCACAGGGTGATTTCCGTTCTTCCACCCCGGTCACGGCTATGGCGGCTGAGCAGGAAACCTGTGTTGATGGTTTGTCCAGTGTTTTCCAATTCATATCTTCCAGGCGAGTCAGGCTCCTAGGAGCCTTAGACCGAGAATGGGCCACTGACAGTCTCAGTGGCCCTCCATCAAATAGATCGGTTAAAATTCAACCAGCTTTTCCTGCCATGAAGACCAAATTTTGGCATTTTTGCTCAATTCGGCTTTTTTCTTTGCTTTTATGCTGCA
>JBPCXN010000076.1:0-9142 GCA_051008495.1 Endozoicomonas sp.
GTCTTGGAGAACTTGGGTTGGTTCGTCACCGTAAAAGTTCTCATCATGGGAACTTTTATGCGATAACCAAGCTGTTCTCTGAGCATCGAACGTTGAAACAGGAAACTCTTGGAGCGATCCAAGAACCCTCGTTTGATAGGACGGGGAGTGTCAGAGGAGCCCTGTCACCACTGTATTTCAGGGCATTCTCGACCAGGTTGAAAAACGTCAGCTTCAGGGCTGCGGTGTTACCGGTCATTTCAGCCGACCCGGTCTGGCAGTCCAGCTCTATGCGCGTCAGTTCATCCGTTGGAAAATCCTTGTGCAGGTTCTGAGAGAGTTGAACCAGATCCACCTGGTCATCCGGAGTCCACACCTTGGCGGCTACGCCATCCTTTTTCAGTCCCAGTTCCATCAGTGTTGCCATTCTCTTGACGGCGCTTTGAATGCGGCTGTAACGGACCTCCCGGGCAGTGTCTTTGATATCACCATCCAGAACCCGGATGGACTGCACGGCCATGTCAATCACCGCCAGTGGGGTTCTGATTTCATGGGTGATCATCGACAGGAAACGGGATTGCTCATCCCTGACCTGACGCTCCCTGTCCAGTGCAGAATCGGCCTTGATGGCTTTTTCCACGGCCTGGTTTCGTTCCAGCTGTATATCGCGCAGTTTAAACAGCAAGGCGATCTGCAGAAGGGTGATTTGCAGCATGGATCCCTGGACAACCCCAAGCATGTTGAACAGGGATGGCGGCAGTAATCCGGATGTAAACAATATATTGGGAATAAGGAAAAGGGCGTGTGGGATATAAGCCAGGGCCAGCGCCAGTTCAGTGCGTGACGGATTGCTCCTGAGGATATTCCAGATTGGCCACAGGGTCAGGATTGTGGCTGCCATACCCAGAGCCGTCAGAGCTTCAGCGACATAGCTGTAGGCATAGCCTGCTGAGAAACCTGAAAAAATGCTAATGACAGCTGTGCTGATAACCATCATCTGTAGCCAGTAAACCAGAGGATACTGTTTTCTGGGAATATAAAACCGGACAAAAAAAAGCCTGGCAGAAAGCCCAGGTGAAACCCAGAAATACCGACAGTGTACGGCCGGGCAGTGATGACCATTCGGACCAGATGTAGCTGGATATCAGACCAGAGCCGTCCATGACCGAGAGCAGGCCAAAACCAACATAGCCGGCGAAAAGCCCGTAGAGTATTTTCCGGGTGACCAACCAGCACATGAGGTTAAAAAGAAAAACCAGGCCCATCACCCCGGTGAACAGGCCCAGTTTGAAAGTACTGACTTCATCATTGCGGAGGAACTCCCCCGGTTGCAACAGTACCGGCATCATGGCAAGAGTCGTACCACTCTTGACACGTATGTAGACCGTCGTTTGTCCTTCAGGCAGGTGGACAAGGGTCTGCGGGCGTCAGGAAGGAAGTAACCCTGGCCAGGGCCATCACGACGTCCAAGGTCTTTTCTGGTGATGATTTGTCCTTCGTGCACCAGCCACACAAAGGCATGATCAAGATAGGAAGGGGCAAGTTTCAACACCCAGCTGGCTGGCGCTTCCGGTTTCCTGGACAGATGGAAACGAAACCAGCCTACATCCCGGGTATACCCAAGGGCCGGGAATGCCTTGACAGGAGAGAACGCCGCTTCATCAGACAAAACTTCGCTGATGGTCAGCTTGCCATCGGAGTCGCGCAGCATTTCAATTTTGTCATGGAATGTCGGGGAGCTGCTGTCAACGATATTGACGACAGGCTGCTCATTTCCAAAGGAGAAGGCCGAAAAGGTCAGCCATAACAGAAAGGCAGATACCAGATCCTTCAGCATGCGAAGTCGCATTGTCAGTCCATTATTCTTCTAATCGAAGTTATTCTATAGATATTCCTGCAGCAGGCAACTGCCGAAAAAAAGGGCCACTCAGTGGCCCAGAGAGGACAGGTCTGTAACTACTGAAGAGTTACAGTGATTCGAGAGAACGCAGGTCGTTCTGCTTGATCGGGCGGTTTGGTGTACAATCTTCGGTACCGCCATAGCACCACTTGGGGTGGGAGATAAAGCTGCGGGACAGGTTGGCGTTATGGTGACGGTTATAAATATCCAGTCGAACCTTCTGGCCTTTCACCAGGTCGACACAACCCTGGGGTTTCTTATCGCTCCTGTAACCCACTTCCGCAACCCGGGACTTGTCCACCCAGACCTGGCCGCAGGCATTCCAGCCGCTGGCGATACCGCTGCCGGTTGAGCCATTTTCCTGGCTGAAGCAGTAGCGACCACTGGTTTCCGCTGTGAACTCACCGGAAAGCATCACTTCCCAGCTGCGTCCACCACTCTTGGGCCAGGCCGGACTCCAGTTATAGGAGTTGGCGTGATAGCTGTGATTCTTGGTCTCGTAATCCCAGCCAGCACTCATGTGCTGTTGCTGGTCAGCACCGAAATTATTCCTCATTTCAGTCCAGCTGTCGGCAGCATTACAGGTACCGCTGAATACACCATCGTCGTCGATACGGGCGTACATGCCGGAGAAGTCATCGGGCAGGCGGTCAACACAGTTATTGAGGCCGTCACCGTCACTGTCTTCATTGACACACTCGCCGTAGTAAACCTCGGCGAAGTCCTGCCCTTCTTTTGGCGATGCGAAGCCATTCCGGCGGGACGACTCAGTTGAGAAGACACCGTAGGGATCAAGCTTGGCAACCTGGGTATTGAAGAGTTGGCGCTCTCCACTGTTTCTGGTCATGACCGAGGGATCGGTAAACACCCACTCATCATTCTTGCCCCAGTGCGGCCAGAAATTAAAGTTTGTGATCAGGTGTGTGATGATCTCTCTGTATGGAGTATTAACCCACTTCTCAAGACCATCCGGCTCCAGGCCATACCCCATGAATTCTACAAACTCCAGGTGAACCACTTTTTCTCCTGGGGCGAGGCCTGCCCGGGCGTGGTTGCCAGAGGCGATCAGGCCGTCATCGGCAATGTCGAAACGCATCAGGGTGCCCACCAGCGGCTGGCAGACATCATCACGGTCATAGATCGACTTCAGGTATTGAACGGCACCCTGGACCTGGCTCAAGGGCATGCCGCCTTCATACTCAAGCTGTGAAAACTTCACGGCTTTGTTGAACAGCACTTCTTCCTGAATGGTGATCATCCGGTGCAGTGGCCCAACCAGGGTGCTGTGATGGGAGACAACGCCAGCCTGAGGTGTGTCGTCAGTGGTGATCACCAATGGCGGGTTATCTAAGTACTTCTGGAAACGAGTGTTTTCAACTAAGCACTTGAGGTTGTCGTCACACATGGCCAGTTGCAGGCCGGTGATGGCATTGTCTCGCTCGAAGCCGGAAAGTGAGGGGGTAAACAACTGGTTTTGGGCGTAAGGACTATCAGCGGCGTCTGTCGTGCGATTGCCACAGAGGTACTGAACATTATCCTGTCCCGGGAACCAGTTCAGGAACACGTAGTCACAGTCTGCTACTGCATCGGCAACACCGGTGGGTGAGTTGACAAAAGTGTCTTCATCAACATAACGAACTTCCATCCGCATATTGGATTGCGGCTCCACCTTGAGGCGAATACGTGCCACGAAACCAAGCAGACCGAGATTGGTTTTGAGAGCTTTCCACAAATCCGGGTCATTCTTGCCTGTGGTGCCTTCGGAGTAAGTGGTGACTTTACCTTCAGGTCCTACCACATCAAGCGCTACGACATAAGAAGAAATCGTGGCGGAGGATTTCAGGGAGGAACCGTGGGCGCCGGTAGCAATGGCGCCGCCAAGAGAGATGCCACCAAAGCCGGTGGAGGCGATACCATGGCTCAGGCCCTGTTTCGCCAGGTTTTCCTGCAGGTGCTGGAACTTCACACCACTCTCGATCTCAACGGTCAGCGGATAATTTTCAAAGGGCTCGACCGGGCCGATGCTGGTCAGGTTCTTCGAACGGACGACATCGCCATTGTTGTCTGGACAGATGATATCCGTCGCCGAGTGGCTGGTGCCGGACGCTCTGATCTTGCGACCATTGCTAGCGATGGTGCTGATAACCTCCTGAAGTTCAGAAACGCTGTCAGGTTCATAAATGTTTGTGGGAGGGCAGCTGGTTCCCTGGGCGTAGTAAGCCACCACCTGGGTGCTTTTGTCCGCACAGTCTTCGGGACAGGTCAGGGCATTCTCCCCGGCATCGGCCCGGCATACGCCGTCACGACAGCTGGTGGCAAGATAGGAAGCTCCTGGACAGAATGTCTGGGCTGCAGCAGAGGAAGAGAGCAACAACCCCAGAAAGATACTGGACAGTTGTTGGCCGTAAGTCGTTCTCATATTCGACTCCGTAATTATTATTCTTTTCAGGTGACGACTTTCGAGAAAAAGCAGGCAGCCCCGGATACAACAGAGTCTTATGGCAGCAGGCGCCAGGCTCGAAAAATGAACGTCAGGGGTCAGATTAGGTGGGAGAAGAATGACAGGTCAATGACAGGAAGAGGACTGATGATAAACGACTGAGTCAGAGTTTGCCGTTTTTAGGGAAAAACAGGTGAAAATCGGACATGTTTCTTTTTACATGGTGCCTGATAAGAGCAATAGCGGGTGGGAAAGGGACATTTACGATTTTTAAGAATAAAAACATATATAAAATATATTTTAATAACTTTATTGAGTGGTTTAGAAAGCGACAGTCATCGTGCATATCGATTCCTGGTCAGTCATTTTCCAGCTCGATACTGAGTATGGCTGAACTCAGTGCTTTTCCGTGGCTATCGAGAGCTGTAGAGCGGGTTACGCCACCACCAAGCGCCCCCTCAAGAACAAAGTTCAGTCCACCGAGTTCTGGCAGCTCATAACGGTAGACGGTGCCGGTGACTATTTCCTGGAAATGCCCTTGCACTTTTTCTGCAGTCAACCGCTCCTTTACTAAATGAAAATCTTCATCCCGGTATACGAAGACTGCGATATTGACGGTATTGCCTTTATCCCCGGCGCGGGCATGAGCCAGTTCGCCAAGTTTCATGGTTCAGGTTTCCAGGTAGTGGATTTGCGGTTTAACAGCACAGCGATCAATGGCTGCAGAGTCCATGGTGATGACCGGCTTCACGCTTTTCACAGCACCGCCGCCTCCGGCAGGGCCGTTGGTATAGAGAGCTTCTATCTCGTTACCGATGGCAATGGCGTCTTGCCGTTTCAGTGTGTGTGCTGCAACCCGGACACGAACTTCGTAAGGTTCCCGGCCCAGGTCGGAAATGGCAGGGCCATGCAATGAGTCTGAACCGATAAGATCGAAGCGCAGGCTCTCCGTTGCAATCCCGACAATGTTCAGGCGTTCCTGGATAATCGCCAGCGCCAGTTGCGCCCTGGCCCTGGCCCCGGAACCGGCATAGGAAATCTGGCCTTCACCATGGAAGCCATTCTGGTAGCTGACCGAAACCTTCAAGGTTTCCGGGGCGGCATGGCCACCACCACCGGTGACATAAACCCGGTCCGCCCCCTCCTGGGCCAGGCTGACACCGCGAAAGTCTGCACTGACATCGGGAGTGAGATAGGCAGAGGGGTTATGAATCTCATAAAGCAACTGCTCTTTGCAGGTGGCGACGGTGACTTTACCCCCTGTGTTCTCTGCTTTGGTGATAATGGCGCTGCCATCCTGGCAGACCTCTGCCAGGGGAAAGCCAAGGCGGGCCAGTCCGGCCACATCCTTAAGGCCGGGATCGGCAAAATACCCGCCGGTGACCTGGCCGGCACATTCCAGAAGGTGGCCGACAATAGTGCCGCGTCCCAGCAGCTCTGCTGCTGTCCAGCCGAATTCATGAATCATCGGCGCCAGGAATAATGACGGATCAGCCACACGGCCAGTAATGATGACATCGGGCTCCTGGGCCAGGGCCTGCACCAGTGGGGCAGAGCCAAGATAGGCGTTGGCTGAAACAAACCGGTCTCCCAGCTGTTGCACGGGCAGGCCAATGTCATCAAGCACCAGGTTGGCGGCCAGCACCAGCTGGCTGACGTCATCTCCGGTGACAATGGCAACCTTCAAACCTGACAGCCCCAGCTGCCCGGCGACAGAAACTACCCGCCTGGCTGCAGCTTCAGGGTTGGCGGCGCCCATGTTGGTGATGATACAAATCCCGTTCTGCACACAGGTTTCAAGCACCGCGTGAAAGCGGGCTTCCAGCAAAGGATCGTAACCACTTTCTGCTGATAGCATCCGGGCCTGGTGGGCAAGGGCAATGGTCCGTTCAGCCAGACACTCGAACACCAGATACTGGAGGCCGCCTTTTTCTGCCAGCTCTGCTGCCGGCTCAATGCGGTCACCTGAAAAACCGGCGCCACAACCGATTCGTACTTTTTTCATGGGTGTCATCCACGGCCATGGTCGCCTGTTTTATAAGGTGAAAATACCCAGGGCCACCGCTGCCAGAGTCATAATGAGGGAGGTTGCCCACAGGAAAGGAATGGAAAAACGCTGGTGGTCTGCCAGCTCAACACCACACAGGCTGGTTAACAGAAAGGTCGACCCGGTCAGCGGGCTGACCGGGAAACCAGTGGTCATCTGGCCAAGAAGGGCTGCCTGGCCCATTGTTACCGGGCTGATGCCGGACAGGCTGCCAACCTCGGCCAGCACTGGCAGGATGCCAAAGTAAAAGGAGTCAGGGTCAAACAGCAGGCTCAGGGGCATGGCGAAAACCGCCAGAATGACCGGCAGAAAACCGGCTGCTGTCACAGGAATCCATCCTCCGGCAGACGTTGCCATGGCCGCCAGTATCTGTGTCTCTCTCATGATCCCGGTAAAGACGCCTGCCGCAAACAGTAACGTGGCCATCATCAGGGCGGCCTGCGCGTGTGTATCAAGGCGCTGGCGCTGATCATTGATTGAGGGGTAGTTGATCATCAGCGCGGTGACAGTGCCCAGCATAAAACTGAGGATTGGCGCCACGACTCCGGTGATCATGACGCCAAGCACTGTGAAAACCAGGATAACATTCAGCCAGAATCTGCCTGCTGGTGGTGTTTCTTCTGCTTCATCCCGGACAAAACCATGGCTGCCTGAATCGTTGGATATCAGCCCCAGACGTTTTTCTTCTCTCCGGCCAAGATGCCAGGCCACTAGGTAAACAAATAACAGGCCGGTCAGCTGCACGGGCAGAATGGGCAAGTACAGTTCGCTCATGGATATCTGCAGAGACGAGGCGGCTCGCAGGGTTGGTCCTCCCCAGGGCAGCATGTTGGCTGTCCCCGCCGCCATGGCTACAACACAGGCAAGAATGCGCTTATCGAGTTTCAGGCGCTGGAACAGGGGGAGGACTGCCGGAATGGTGACCAGAAAGGTTACTGCACCGGAGCCATCAAGATGAACAATGCTGGCAAGTACAGATGTACCAAGAATGATCCTTGAGGGGCGCCTGCCGGCCAGATGCAGAATCCCGTTGATGATCGGGGTTAGTGTGCCGGCGTCCTTTATGATGCCAAAGAACAGAATGGCAAATACAAACATCCCTGTTACCGGAGCCAGCTGCTGAACGCCCCTGACCGCAAAATCACTGACGTCATTCAGGGGGAAGCCGGCCAGCAACGCCGCCAGAACCGGAATCAGCACCATGGCGGCGACGGGGGACATCTTTTTGGTCAGTATCCCGACAAGAATCGCGGAAATGGCCAACAGCCCGATCAGGGCCAGCACTTCCGGTGATTTCAGAAAGATCTCCGGATTCTTCATACAGCTTCGTGACGTTTGTCTGATGATTCAGTTGACAGTTATGTGACTCTAGTCAACCTGGTAACTACCAACCTATAAATTCTTAATTGCGGTAAAAGCCCGGGTGCCTGCCTGTCCACTTCATAAAGGCCCGCCTGAAGTTACCGGCTTCGGCGTAGCCCACCTTCCTGGCAATCTCCTGGATGGTCTTGCTGGTGTTTTTCAGTTCGCTGATGGCGATCTTCTGCCGGACCTGATCCTTAATGTTCCTGAAGCTGGTTCCCTCGGTTTTCAGTTTGCGCCGGACCGTGCGCACGTCGCAGTCTAGCAGGCTGGCGATGTCCTGCATGTCCGGTTTTGTCTCCCAGTATTTCTGCAGCAGCGATGCTATCTGAGAGGCAAAGGAGGACTCTTCGTCGAACGCAGTCACAAGTTTCTCTGAAATGGCCAGGCAGGCTTCCAGTACCATGGGGTCGGCGTTGGGCAGGGGAGCACCAAGGATATCCGTACCGAAAACCATCTCGTTATAAGCGGCATCGAAGTGCACCGGACACTTAAAGATGTGTTCGTAACTGGTTCGGTATCCCGGGTCTGGATAGCTCAGGCGAACCTCGTTCATTTCAGCCACCTTGCCTGTCATGACATTGTTGAACTGCAGAAAGCCGGAAAACAGCTGCTCAATATACAGAACCTCTCCCGGTGTTTTGCCCGGGCAGTGATTCAGGCGAACGATGCCGGCGCCTCTTTCAACGTGCAGTGACAGGGTCAGTAATGACCCGAGAATGATTTTCTGATAACGCAGGGCAAGATTGATGGCATCAATGGCGGTGGCGGCGGACAACATGATGTAGCCCAGAACACCGTAAAAACTATGGTCAGAGGCAACTCCCAGGCGCAGCCCAAGATCCCTGTGTGGGCTCGAAAGCACAGCATGGTCGTATATCTTCATGAGCGTGCTGAACGGCACAAGCTGACGGTTGCTGCGATCAATGTTCAACTGTCCGGGTTCGATACCGGTACCCTGCAGAAGTGCGTGAACAGAAAGCCCCTGTGCTGACAGCGACCGGACAGCATTGGCCAGGGTACTGAGCAGAACGGAGCCATCGGTCTGGTGCTTTAATACATCAGTCATGCCAACAGCCTGAATTTGTTATTGTTCTTATAGGGAGCAGTATAAACAGCCTCTAAGCCTGCTCTCAAGGTCAGCTTTGGTGACTGGTGCTCATTCTGGAAATTTCCCCCCGGCGGATCTGCAGATCTGTAATAGGTGATAAAAAAAGGAGTGATGGGATGTCAGACAGTGCCCGTGCAATAGAAAACCTGATCTACAGTTATGCCGAACGGCTGGACCTAGGAGCCTTATATGGTCCGCCCCGTTTTGCAAGAGCCTGTTTTGTTGATTTGCAAACAAAAGTAACTGCAATCATATATTCGGCCTGTTAGTGAGGCGTTAACCTCTGGCCCTGATGGGAATCCG
>JBPCXN010000077.1:0-17814 GCA_051008495.1 Endozoicomonas sp.
GCCGAATTGAGCAAAAATGCCAAAATTTGGTCTTCATGGCAGGAAAAGCTGGTTGAATTTTAACCGATCTATTTGATGGAGGGCCACTGAGACTGTCAGTGGCTCATTCTCGGTCAGGCTCCTAGGAAAGAGTCTGCCCCTCCGTTAGAATCCTGTCGTTTACATTCAATCAGGCTGTTGCATCTATGGCGCTCAAAGCCACTATCTTCAAAGCAGAACTTCAAATTGCCGATATGGATCGGCATTACTATCAGAACCATACCCTGACCATTGCCCTTCATCCGTCCGAAACCGATGAGCGGATGATGATACGTATTCTCGCTTTTGCCCTGCATGCCCATGAACAGCTGGTGTTTACCAAAGGCATCAGTACCGACGACGAACCCGACCTCTGGCAGAAAAACTACAGTGATGAGATCGAACTGTGGATTGACCTGGGGCAACCCGACGAAAAACGCATTCGAAAAGCCTGCGGCCGCTCCCGGGCGGTCGTTCTGTACAACTACGGTGGCAGAACCACCGACATATGGTGGGAGCAGTCAAAAGGAAAGCTGTCCCGCTTTGACAACCTGTCCATCCGCAACATCAGCGAACAGAGCACCAAAGCTATGGCAGAAATGGCGCAGCGGAGCATGACTCTCCACTGCACCATTCAGGACGGTCATGTCATGGTCAGTGATGACACTCACAGTATTGAAGTGGCAATAGAAGAAAGAAAACCGTAATGGATTGAGGCTGGCACCATAACGTTTCACAGGAGCCGGTTGAGCTGGCTTTTGAGGCATATCTTAACAGATTGCCTATTCTCGGTCAGGCCCCAGGAACCTGACCGAGAATAGGCTGATCGACCTAAAGCTCAGTAGAACTGGTCAAATTTACAAATCAGGTTATTTAGCTATCTTTATGCAGGCGAGCTTTCGAAGGGGCACCAGAGTTGATGGTCAAGGCCAGATATTGACATTAAAATAGGGTAAACACTTGTGCATTCTGTCAGCAAGTACTGTTTTAATCTATGCCTGACCATCTGTTTTCATACAGCAATCAGCCCAGATGTAGCTCTTGCTTTTGACAGCATGGTCTACCCCAAAGCGAATCACCTGTCTGATGCACTATTTCCTCTTGGAACTCTTGGAATTGAGCCTGAAATTATTCAACCTGATCATCGCTTTTCGGGCAAACAGACTATCTTGCCGGAAATACAGAGAAAGCATCTTTATATTTCCAGGCAGGACATCAGCACTCCAGACATTTTGCTCAGGATCGATAGCCCTGAGTTGAGTGTTAACCCTCCGGGCTGCTATAACGTCAGCGTGCTCAGCCAGAGCACTTCAAACCAACATACTGAGTTGCAGCTCCAGGTGAGTCGACACGGTATTTTCTCGGCTTTCTCCCAGGAATCCACTTTTGGCATCCTGTTTATTGATCTGCGGGAGAGCCTGATTCAACCTGAAAAGACACCACCTGCCCAAACAAGAATATCTTTGGTTCGTTCTAATGAGCCCTCTCGAAAATGCTCCGGTTTGCACGACTCCTGTCACGACAGGACTCTGGGGGGAATGGCTGATAGAAAGGAAGACAACAGCCCGTTAACTATCCTGATTGATTTTGATAAAGATGGTTATCTGGTGATCAGCGTGATTTCTCTGACTGGTGAGCGCTCATATATTCATACGGGCATTCATAAACTCAGCCAAGAAGGCGTTGAACTGCTTAAGGCTGTAGAGAGCTACGACAACGTGGTTTTGACTGGTAGTCACCAGACAGGTTCGCTGGAGCCTTTTAGCCTGTCAGAGAATGACATCGAGCCAGCCTTCAGTGCGGAATGGAATAATCACTTTTCAGTGGTTTTTTCTGGCCTGTCGTTGCACGGCATTCCATCAATATTTGGCCGCATCCCGGGCATGCATCAGGCAATGATGGCAAGACATCAGCGGGGTGCTAATACCCGCAGGTGGCAACAGAGATACGACCAGAGACAACCTGATAATAAAGTGGGAGTGGGTCATCAGAAAATAGCCCCAGCAAAAACCCCTAGACAGGCTCCAACAAAAACTAAGTCTGGATCGTTTACCAGGACTACCACTGGCAAAATGATGACGGGTACGGTATTTAGTCCAATAAGTACGTCAGCCTCAAGCCCTGCGTTGAACCCAACACCTATGCCTCCCCATAAAGCGCCCCCAAAGATTCCGACGAGCCATCCAAAAAAAGAGAGTACGAAAACAAAACAGCCTGCTTCGGCTTCTGTCGTTACAATTGTACAGTCTGCCCGGGGAAGGGGAGCACACTTTCAGCAAGAAACTGAATTCAGCCATTTCCCTTTTCAAGGTCCAGGCGCCCCCTATACCGCGAAAAAAGTCACATCTGCTTCGAAGCTTCATACAGCTGATAAATCAATAAACCAAGACCACATTAAAATAGAAAGTCAACAAGCTAGCCGTAATCCCCCCCCTGTTACTCATCATGAAGAATTTCCGCCGCTTGTTTCTCCTCAGAGCCAGAAGGTTTGTCCGGGAGCTGTTGGAGAATCACAAGGCAAGCCTGATGGTAAAACCAGAGGCACTGGGTCTTATGCTTCAATGGCTCAGAAGAAGCCGCCGAAAAAAAAACCATCCGATGAAGAACAACTAGCTGCACTGGATCGAGAGTTTGATCTGGAAGATTTAACGTCAAGAACACAGGAGAAAATGAATGCTGAGGCCTTGGCTCTTATGGACATTAATTGGCCTGTGGATGTGAAAGATCTATGGCCTGATATCCTGAAAGGTGGGTCAGCAAAAGCGACAAGGGTGTATTTTCTCAAGATCATATTCAAGAGTAAATTCCAAGTCGATATATTGAAAAGAGTACTTCGAGTATGGTTCGATATGGGGATAAATACCGAACAAGAGTATCTGGTCTTGCTAGAAAAAGTGCGTAAAGCCGAAAAGTATAAGCGCTGGCCTGATTAACTATCACCAACATTTTTTAATGCCCAAAGCCAGAATCAAATACTGTTTCTCAAACCAAGCTCTTCCGGGTGAGGCATAAGGTAGTACTGACTCTTGATGTAGTCGCTGCCATGCCTCTTGATAAAGTGCCTCAACAGGGACATGGGCGCCACCAGGGGCAAGATACCCTGTCGGTACTCCTCAATTAATTCCAGAATCTGCTGTCTGTCTTCGCCACTCACCGTACGCTTGAGATAACCCAGCAGGTGCAGCATGACATTGGTGTGCGTTTTCCTGTTGGCCTTGAGCTTCATGGTCTTCATGAACAGGGAGAAATATTCTGACATCAAATCTTCCAGGGATACCTTGTTACCCTGCGCCACTATCCGGCCCAGTGAAGAATAATTTTTCGGGTCGTGAGCCATCAGAATGTATTTATGAAGAGCATGGAACTGTTCAACAGCCTGATAGGAAGGGTTATTGACTACATCCCTGTGCCAGCGGTGGTAAGCAAACACTCTACTGAAAAAGTTCTCTCTCAGAACCGGGTCATGAAGGCGCCCGTCTTCTTCCACTGGCAACAATGGGTTCGTTTCCATCAGGGCTTTGGCGTACATTCCGGGCTCACCCTTACCCAGCGGATGGCCATTGGCATGATAAACCTTGACCCGTTCCATGCCGCAGCTGGGAGACTTCTGCATTAGAATGTAGCCACTGATGTCGTGCAGCTCCCTGGCCTTGCTCTCTCCGTACTGATAAAGCTGATCGGTGACATCAAGCTCAGGGTCATCAGTGCCTTTGACCCGGTAGCTGTCAATATCGCCAACAAGTCTTATGGGAGACCTGGGGGTGCTCATTCCTATGCCAACCTCGGGGCAGACCGGTTTGAACTGGAAGTGCCTTGAGAGCTGGTTCATACAGTAGCTGGAGCGCTTATGCTCACCGTTGTAACGAACCTTCTGACCAGCCAGACAGGCGCTGATGCCCAGGCTGATTTCCTGTGTCGGTTCCGGGAGAGGAACTATCGCCATTACGAACTCCTTTTGATCAACCTGTATCTCAGCTTATGAGAAGGCAGCCATACATTTCCAGTTCAATCGTTATACGAACCTCCTTCATACCAGGATCACTGCCAGGTCAGACAATGTTATTAGATTAAGTTATATCTGCTGCCTGTAGGTAAAAAAAAGCCCACAAGCAGGATGCTTGCAGGCATTTGAGCAGAGAAATTCTGAATTATTCAAAAACGATTCGAGTTTCGTTTTTCTTGATGACAGAAGAGCCAACATACTTGACCTTTTCGAAATCATCCATGGATTTGAAAGGACCACGCTCTTCCCGGTAACTAACGATTTCCTGGGCGATTTTCTTGCCTACTCCCAGAAGGTTCTCATCTAGCTGTTGAACTGTTGCACTATTTACATTAACTGTTTCGAGCTTCTGTTTTTTCTCTGCGAAAGAGGGGGTGGAGAAAATAAGAAATGCGGCGGCAAATAAAGTAGCTATTTGTTTCTTCATGGCTGTAGTACTCCTGTAGCCTGTGAGCTTCTAGATGAGGGCTGAGTAATCCTAATCTCAGCGCCGTTACAAATAGGTTTAGCTAAGCAGCGCTTGAAAAACAAACCTACGAAAATATTTATGTCTGATAGGCGGGCATGTCTTTTAGAACTATTTTATATAACAACTCAAGCTCTGTTTTTTCAGACCACCTCCATACCCACCAGTTCGGACAATTGCTGCACAGCCTGGTCACGCTGGTCCAGATGATGCGCGGAGGCACCACCTGACGCCTCCTGCTTCAGGATCTCACTGTTCAGGTCGGGCCAGCTGCTTCATCAAGGCATTGGCCTCACTGGTCACCCCCCTCAACTGGGTATCGATATCACCCAGCTGGTCATCAATCCGGCCGGAACCGCACCTCACTGACATGCTCACTGCCTGTGGGCGTAGTGGTGAACATGGCCTGCTGGCGGGAATAACCCGGCACCGAAGCGTTGGCGATATTATTACTGGTCACTATCAGGGACAACGAGGCAGCGTTCATGCCTGAAATCCCTTTATTCTTCATACTCTTGGGAAACCGTTACAGCCTGGAATGGTGATTACCCTGTAAACAACAAAAAAGGATTTCTTTAAGTTTTTTTTACCCTGGTCGTTTGCTAGACACAATCAAGCTATTCCGGGCCCCCCCCTTAACCTTACCCGGACATTCGCTCACCTTCGGAAGCCATCACCCATGCAAGCACCGGAAAAAAAACTACTGAGGAGAGCAGTACCGCTTATCTCCATGATTTTCGCCATAGGCTTATTCTTCGGCATTACCAGCTCCCATGAACGGGCCATATCCAAAGGTTTTGCCGAGGCCATTTTTTTTTCAGCCATTGGCCATGACGAATTCCCGATCACCCTGCCAGACGAAAGCGGCAACACCACACGGATCAACAGTACCGACCTGGTACAGAACCGGGAATTCCAGAACAAAGCCCTGATTACCCTGTTAAAGCTCTCGGCCAGCATCCTGATGCTCTTTTGCTTCTGGTTTTTCTGCCACCTGCTTCTTCGCACAACCAACCAGATCATTGAGAAAAAGAAAGCCATCAAGGCCGACAAGGACCGGATTATCGAAGGCATGGAGCTGCGACAATCGACCCAGGATAAAGCCTGCAGCACCCGCCTGAGCATTGCCGGCATCCCCCTCCCCGGTAAGTGCGATACCACCCACATCATCCTGACCGGCTCAGCTGGCTCAGGAAAAACCATGAACATCAAAGAGATTCTCGGCGGCATCCGCAAGGCCAGGCGCAAGGCGGTGATCTATGACGTCAATGGCGAATTCATCAGCCACTTCTATCGTCCGGGCAAAGACATCATCCTGAACCCCATGGACGCCAGGAGTGCTTCCTGGGATATCTGGTGTGAGTGCCGTCGCCATCACGATTACGTGCGCATGGCCACCGCCCTGATCCCGGAACAGGCCGGAGAAAATGACTGGTCAATAGGCTCAAGACTGGTTCTGGCGCACCTGGCCGAGCAACTGGCAGAAGAAGGCACCCCTAGCACAGAAGCCCTGATTAATCGTATCGAAAAGATCGACAGCGACACTATCTACAGCATTCTCCAGGACACAGAAGCCGCCGCCCTGGTGGCCATTTACGAAGAGAAGGCCTGCATCAGCATACGCGGGCACCTGCTTTCCTGCGTAGAACCCCTCAAGGAACTCTCCAGTGACAGTTTCCGGTTCTCGGTCAGGCGCTGGGCCTTCAATGAAAACGACGACAGCTGTCTTTTTATCGGCACCCATTCCGATGAAATGGATATTCTGCGCCCATTGATGACTGTCTGGCTGGAGTTTGCCGCCAGCACACTATGCAGCCTGCCCGCAGACCACCTGAGGCGCACATTCTATGTAGTCGACGACATCAACACCCTGAACAGAATCCCGTCACTGGAGAACCTGGTTCTGCAATCGCGCAAAATCGGCACCTGCGCCGTATTGAGCATGAACTCAACCAATCGTTTCAACGAACTCTATGGCCTGGAGACTACCCAGACCATCACCCGCTCCTGTGAAAGCTGGGTGGCGCTGCACACCAATGACCATGGCACCGCCAACTGGATATCCACCAAGCTGGGCTTTCGCCAGACAGTGGAAAAGACAGAAGTCAGTTACAACCATAAAGACGAGAAGCAAACCACACAGCGCCAGCTGTCCAGCCCGATTGTCACTCCCAACCAGATCATCAATCTTGCGCATATGCAGGGCTTCCTTCGCTTTACTAATCAGTTCCCGGTCGCCCGCTTCACCAGCGTGGCGCGCAGCTGGCCCAATGTAGCCCCGGCATTCATTCCCAGAAACCGGGCAGAAGATCTGGAAGAGGGTGAAACGATCAGTAAAACCACTGAGGGAGCTGTGATAGAAAGAGCTACGATTGAGGGAACTATGGCAGAGGAATCAACCACCGTTAGAAAGGAAGGCGACACTCTCAGGGAAACAGACCAGGAACAAACCCCACTGGATGCAGTTGCCTGATCAGAAGGTTCGCCTCCCGCCTTCCGTTGCCCGCACCCCGAAAGAAATACGGAAAGCGGAAAGCGGAAAGCGGAAAGCGGAAAGCGGAAAGCGGAAAGCGGAAAAATGCTACCCCTGGATGCTCTCAACCTGGGCGACAATCTGATCGGCCAGTCCCAGGCCCTGTCCGCGGGACATTTCTATGGCCAGCTGGGTATCCTGCCATTCCCGCCACAGCGTCTGCTCACGACTGCTGAACAGACTGTCATCAGCCAGCACCTCGCTGGCCTCACGCATGCTTTTCATCATCTGCTCAAGCATCAGCGCCTCAAAATCCCGGGCCGCTGTCTTGAGTGCATGCTGATCATTTTGCCCCCTGGCAACACCGGAAGCCTGGTCAAACATTGTTCGGCTTTGAAGAGAAATCGTATCCATAGGTACTTCGCCTGTTTGCAATTGATATGTTCAGCTTAAGCCAGAGCCCCCAGATCAAGGCGCAGCTGTGCAGGAATACCTACCGTATTTCAATCAGCTGCAACACAGAAATGGTGGCTCTGGCTTGAGCCCTGCGGGTGGTTCGTAAAGCGGACATCTGACTGCGTTAGAATGACTACGCCTGCGCAAACCTGCCTTGCATATGGCCGCTTTACGAACCACTGAACAAATCATATGCAAGCAGGCGGAGTACTATATCACCACCAGTTCAGCCTTGAGGGAACCTGCTTCTTTCAGCGCCTGAAGAACCGCCATCAGATCCGCCGGAGTCGCACCAACACGATTAATGGCGTTGACCACATCCTGCAGCGAGCTACCTTCCGACATCATAAACAGGTGCTTATCTCCCTGATCAACGACGATGTCACTGTTAGGCGTCACAACTGTTTCCCCTGCACCGAGAGGACCACCTGCGGGCTGGCTAACATTAAAATCTTCTCGAATGGTCACTACCAGGTTACCGTGACTGACCGCAGCAGTCCTCACCCTCACATGCTCATTCATGACGACAGTTCCGGTGCGACTGTTGATGACCACTTTGGCCATGGCGTCAGCCTCATCCACCTCCATCCTCTCCATCACGGACATGTAAGCGACACGCTGGCTGGCATCGGCAGGAGCATTGACACGCACCCGGACACCGTTCTCCGCCATGGCGGTACCAATACCAAATTTATCATTGATGGCACGGACAATATTACCTGCGGTGGTAAAGCTCGGCTCACGCAGGTTCAGGACAATATGCTCCTTGGCGGAAAAATTGCTCGACACTTCCCGCTCAATAATGCCGCCATTGGGAATACGGGCGACAGTGGGAATATTCACCGTTACGCTGGAGCCGTCGCGGCCCCGGGCGTTAATCCCGGTTACCACCAGGTTACCCTGGGCAATGGCGTAAACATTGCCATCAACACCCTTGAGCTGGGACATCAGCAGTGTCCCCCCCTGCAGGCTACTGGCATCACCAATAGACGACACAGTTACATCCAGCTCCTGACCAGCTCCGGCGAAAGGCGGCAGAGTGGCGGTAACGGACACTGCCGCAACATTCTTCAGGTTGGGGTCTGTGCCCGGTGGCAGCTGGATACCCAGCTGGCGCAGCATATTGTTCAGGGACTGAGAGGTGAATTCGGTCTGCCGGGTACGGTCACCGGTACCATCCAGACCAACCACAAGGCCGTAGCCCACTAACTGGTTGTTTCTGACACCGGTGATGTCCACCAGGTCCAGCAGCCGTGAGGCACTGGCATCAGAAGACAGCAACCCTATACCAGCAAAAAGCCCGAAACAGATCAGCGCTTTCCGAAAACCGGGAATCAATCTCCCGGCTGATTTGATTATCGTCAACATGTTTCTTTGACTACGCCATTACATCGGGAACTTGGGACTGTTAAAGAACCGGGTCATCCAGCCCTGCTCATTGGCATCGGCCAAAGGCCCTTCGCCAAAATAGGAGATCCGGGCATTGGCCAGCCGCTGAGAGGAGACGGTGTTCTCGGAAGTAATATCCTCCGCCCGCAGAATGCCGGAAATTCGGATGTATTCATCGCCCTGGTTCAGACGAATACCTTTCTCTCCCCGAACAACCAATGCGCCATTGGGCAGCACCTCGATAACGGAAACCGTGATGGAGCCGCTCAGCATGTTCTCCTGGGAACTCGATCCATCACCCTTGAAACTGCGATCCATGCCAAGGTTAGAAGATTTTCCGGCCTCCCCCCAGATCACCGGTGCCGGCATATCCATACCACTGCTTTTGCTGGTGCGGGTACCGGCACTGGTGCTGGAGCGAGTTCTCTCAT
The DNA here is from genome assembly GCA_051008495.1 of Endozoicomonas sp. Lineage (GTDB taxonomy): Bacteria > Pseudomonadota > Gammaproteobacteria > Pseudomonadales > Endozoicomonadaceae > Endozoicomonas_A. The sequence goes on from JBPCXN010000077.1 coordinate 9,237, forward strand.
CAAGATCCACGGTCAGGATATCGCCGACCCGGTAAGCCATTCGGTCAGCAAACAGGTTATTGGAGTAGATCGAGTTATACAGACTGCCATTCACCACCTGCTGCGGCTCCGGCTCGGGCAGCGGGGGCGGCGTCCAATCGACTTTTTCCACCGGCTTCTCCGGTATTGCAGAACAGCCCCCCAGCAACAGGAGCAGCGGCAGCAGGTATCGAACCATCATGTTCTCCGTTACAGAATCTGGTTGGCAAAGCGCAGCATCTCGTCCGCTGCGGAAATCACTTTGGCGTTCATTTCATAACCACGCTGGGCAGTGATCATGCTCACCATCTCCTCCACCATGTTGACGTTGGAAGACTCCAGGGTGTACTGCTTCACTTCACCAACACCTTCTTCTCCAGGAATCGCCTCGAAAGGCTGGCCGCTGGACGCCGTTTCTGCGAACAGGTTGGAGCCCAGCGCCGCCAGGCCAGCCGGATTGACAAAGTTAGCCAGCAGGACCTGGCCGATCTCCTGAGGGTTAGGATCGCCCGCCAGATTTGCACTGACAATACCGTCAGCACCAATGGTAATGCTCAGCGCATCTTCCGGCACCTGGATCGCCGGCTCCATGGGGTAACCGTTGGCCGTGACTATTTCACCGGTGGAGTTCAGTTGAAACTGGCCGTTGCGGGTGTAAGCCATGGTGCCGTCAGCCTGCATCACCTGGAAAAAACCCTGGCCTTCAATGGCCATATCCAGGGCGTCGGTTGTCGTCTGATAAGAACCCACAGTAAACACTTTCTGGGTACCGGCAACACGAACACCTGTACCCATCTGGATCCCGTTGGGAATCTCGTTACCCTCAGTATTCTCAGCACCTGGCTGACGCTGAACCTGGTAGAACAGGTCTTCAAACACCACCCGGTCGCGCTTGAAGCCAACCGTGTTGACATTGGCCAGGTTATTGGAAATAACCGATAGCTGCTTGTCCTGGGCGGTAAGGCCTGTCTGGCCTGTCCATAATGCAGGATTCATAAACTCTTGACCTTCAAATCTTTAACTGTAAAGAGCACGAAAACCGTAGGTCGGATTACGGGCACGAACCCTAATCCGACCTACGAATAATCAAGCACGTAACAACTTGTCACCAGCCTCAGCCACAGTCTCAACCGACCGCATGACCTTCAGCTGCATCTCGAAATTCCGGCTCAGGTTGATAAACGACACCATTTCTTTAACGGCGTTGACATTGCTGCCTTCCAGGTAGCCGGACACAACCGTTACTTCCGGATCAATGAGCGCCTCTTCACCGTCAGGAAGACGAAACAGACCATCCTCGCCCTTGCTGAGCTGATCCGCCGGCGGGTTGACCAGCTTCAGGAAACTGACTTCCGCCAATTCCGATTCAGCCGCACCTTCGAGCTTTACCCAGATGCGCCCGTCACTGCCCACCTCAACCCTGTCAAAAGGCGGCAACATTGCCGGGCCGGCATCACTGACAACCACCAGTCCGCTGGCAGTCCGAAGCACACCCTCACCATCTACACGCAAACTGCCCGCGCGAGTGTAGGCTTCCTCACCGTTGGCATCCTGAACCGAGAACCAGCCTTCTCCCTCAATGGCGAGGTCCAGAGGCTGGTCAGTACGATTTAAAGGACCTCCAGCCATATCCGTCCACTGCTCGCCAATCCGGGACTGCACCCGGGTATCAAAACCTTCTCCGGGCACTGTCTGAGCCATGGCGTTGAGATAATCCGCTCGAAACCCGGGCGTCGACATATTGGCCAGGTTGTTGGCGTAGACTCGCTGGGTTTCCATGGAACGGGTCGCACCACTGAGTGCGGTATAAAGTGCGTTATCCATTAGATACTGTTCATCAGCGTCCGGGTGTTTTCGTTAAAGGTAGAGATGGTCTTGGTGTTGGCCTGGTAGGCACTCTGGGCGACGATCATATCCACCAGCTCCATACTCATATCCACGTTGGAGTTTTCCAGGGCACCGCCGGTCAGGGTGCCAGACTTGCCGGACCCGGCAAGACCAAGCATTGGATCACCGGACTCCATGGTTGAGGAATAACTGGTGTTCCCGGCAGCCTGAAGCCCGCCATTATTGGGGAAAGTGGCAAGCGCTACATACCCTTGAATCTCGCTCTGGCCGTTGGAGTATGTGGCCACAATAGCTCCATCTTCGGCAATGGAAATGCCGTAGAAATTACCCGCGGCAAAGCCGTTCTGGGTATTGGAACTAACGGAAAAGTCATTACCAAACTGGGTTATGGCGGACACATCCATCTTCAGCTCCATAGCTGCAGAGCCGTTGCCAAAGTCCAGATCCAGAGTAAAATCGCCGGAAGCCGGAGTCTCAAGCTTGCCATCCGAACCAAAAACCATGGTTTCCGGGCCTATCTGCTGATCACCGGACTTGTAATACACATCCCACTCGTTCTCCCCCACCTTGGTGTAGTACGCGGTCACCTGTTGCTCATTACCCTGGCTGTCGTAAAGCGTTGTTGTGGTGGTGGAGTGGTAAGAAGCGGTGTCATCCGGGTCAAAACTATTATCTTCACGGTCTATCACTTCTTCACGGGCATCCAGATTCGCACCGATACTGGCCTTAGTGGTCGCCTGAGCAGGCAGGTCAGCATTATTGACCTCCAGGGGTACCAGCTGGCCTTCAATGGGTTTGCCGTTAGCATCTACCGCGAAGCCCATCACCTTTTGCCCCTGGGCATTGACCAGGTTTCCATCCTTGTCAGTACTGAAATTCCCAGCCCTGGTGTAATACTGCTGGCCGTTGGCATCTTCCATAATAAAGAAGCCGTCACCACTGATAGCCAGGTCAGTGGCGCTGCTGGTATAGAGCGTGGTGCCCTGGGCGAAGTCTGTCTGAATATCAGACACATAGACACCACCGCTGGCGCTGGTGGCTGAATAGACATCCGCAAACTGGACATTCATCGACTTGTAGCCAACGGTGTTGGCATTGGCGATGTTATTACTGATGGTATTCAGGTCTTGGTTGGCCGCCTGCAAACCACTGACAGCAGTATTCATTGACATTGAGGAACGTCCTCCAGATTAGTCTTCATTAATACGTCGCAGCCCACTGATCATCAGCGGACTGTTCTGAACATGGTTTCACGGATGGTCGGAGGCTTGCGTGTAGCCGTCTTACTGACATCCGACTGGTTGAAAAACGGGTTTTTGGTCCAGACCTCGCCGTCACGCTTGTAGGTCTTCATTAGACCTGCCTGGGCTGCCATGGCTAGTGGGTCTTTATGAGGCGGCAGGGGCTGCACTGGTTTCTCATCATCTCCTCCGCCACCGGGCCCATCGCCGGGTATATAGTCACCCTGGAATTCAGTAATAGCGTACAGCGGCACAAGACCAATACCTTTCACGTCCACCAGCACATCCTGACCACCGCCAGGTATTACGACACTGAGGACAACACTGCGCTGAACGATAGGCTGCTCAAGGTCCTGCCCATCCACCTTGGCGTAGGCGTACATCATGTAGGTGCCGTCTTTCAGAGGCTTTTTGAGATTGGCAAGGTCATAGTCCACACCACCACTTTCAAGCTGTTCACCCAGCTCCATGGTGGCGACAGGATCATCTGTATCAGGCTGTTTACCCTCTTCATAGACCTCGATCCTCAGGTCACTGGCGGCAAAGTTGAGAAGTACTTCACCATTCGGATGACGACCGTCTTCTACTTTGAACAGGTTGGCGATAACCATTACCTCTTTACCGACAAGGTTTGAGGCATACAACCCCTGGGACTGATAGACCTGATCCCGAAGCGAGTTCATGGCCGCCACCAGTTCAGCGTTCTGCTCCATCATGGTCAGACTGGACAATTGCTGAACCATCGCCGTCTGATCCATGGGCGCGGTAGGGTCCTGGTACTGGAGCTGGGTCAGCAGCATTTTCATAAAGGCGTCAGAATCGAGGCCGCTACTGGCCGAAACCGGCTGCAGCGCCGAAAATGCCAACAGTAATACCAGCAGGGATGCGCTTATTCGATGAGATAAAGACAAGAATCAGCGCCCCAGAGACAACAGTTTTTCCTGCATGCTGCGCGCATTGGCCATGACCTCGACACTGGTCTGATAGCTGCGCGTGGCACTCATCATGTCCGCCATTTCTTCCACAACATTGACGTTGGGGTAGTAGACATAGCCTTCATCATTGGCCAGTGGGTTATCCGGCTCATAACGCAGCAATGGGTCGGCAGTGCTTTGCATCACCTGATCAACCGAAACCTGGCTGCCAATCTCTGACTGACTGCGCTCAAGCAACTCGGAAAACACCGGTCTGCGGGCTTTGTATGCTTCCTGTGGACTGGCCGCTGCTGTTTCAGCATTGGCCATGTTGCTGGCAATGGTATTGAGGCGCAGGGTCTGGGCAGAGAGGCTGGACCCGGCAATGTCGTAAATTCTGTTCAGTGACATGGAAGACTTCTTACATCCGTATCTTTAATAATTCATTAACCGACGATGGCCTGTTGCAGCCCTTTCATCTTCATGTTCAGGAAGGTGAAGCTGGTTTCAAACTCCATCCTGTTCCGCATGAAGGCGCCCTGCTCATGACCCAGGTCAACACTGTTACCATCAGCAGAAGGCTGTTGTGATTCTTTCTCTGTGACGGCGGCTTCCAGCTCTGGATTGCCGGGAAGGGTGATATGTCTTGGGTTGGTCTGCTGCATGGTCAGCCGAACCTGCCCCTGCCCAAGTTGCTGGTCGAACACGGTCTTGAAATCCAGGTCTCTGGCCTGGTAACCCGGCGTGTCGACATTGGCGATATTGCCCGCCAGCACTTCCGCCCGACTGGAACGGTACTGCAAGGTGGATGGCAGCACTCCCAGGGCATTTTCAAAAGTAATGGCCATTTAAACCTCTTTCTGTTCACCCTGACCGCGTCACGAAAATCCATGCCGGACAGAATGATTTAATTGAGTCTGCTACCAGATGGCATCAGGCTACAGAGAAACAGAAAGACGACAATGCAATAGATATGCCAGAAAACAAAATAAAGATGTGATCCGCTCGCAGTCAGCCTGAACGACTTCCAGCGGGGACAGCAAAGAGCACAAAGCCGTGAAAATAGCGGCTGACAGCAATAGCCTTTCATACAGGGGCTGCTATGATGGCTGCCCGGTTCAGATGACTGCCGGGTGTTGTGTAAAGAGGCGGAAATCCACTTCCTACGTATTTGTACCTTAATGAATAGCTACCTGACTCGCTCCATAAAAGGCCGACTGCACCTGGCTCTATTACTCTGCTGCTTTTCAATGACCGGTTCAGCAGATGACAACCAGGCACTGTTCCTTCAACAGCTGCAGAATGCCGCCACCCAGGCCCTGGAAGATAAAGCGGAAAGGCTGACCGACTCTCATAACGCCAGTCGTTATGAAGTGAGCGTGGACGCACTACCCAGAGGTCTCCGACTCAGTGGCTGCAAAGACAAGCCAGACATCGACTTCATTACCGACGAATCTGCCGGCCCCCAACGCCTGCGGGTAAGCTGCCAATACCCCGAACGCTGGTCAGTGTTTGTTAAGGGACAGATCAGCCTGTACATTCCGGTACTGGTAAGTCGTCGTGAAATGAGCGCGGGAGACACCCCCTCCTCAGGCGACACAAGGCTGGAAGAGAGAGATATTGGCGAGTTGCGGCGGGGTTTTCTGACCAGCAGAGAACAACTGGAAAACCGGCAGATTGCCAGAAGAGTAAGAACCGGTGATGTTCTCACCCCCATCATGCTGAGATCCACCCATGCTATCCAGCGGGGAAATCGAGTTGCCCTGGTGGTACGCGACCAGGGCTTTGAGATCAGCATGCCGGGGGAAGCGCTGGAAAACGGCACACTCAATGAGCAGATCCGGGTCCGAAACCTGTCCAGCGGCAAAGTCATACAGGGCACTGTTATCCAAGACAACGTTTCCGGAAACACCCTGGTAGAGGTTCCGTAAACAGGCTGCCCGGTTTAACTTTTGCTGACTACTGCCGTTTCCGGAAAACAGATTATAATTGAGCGACCTTTCCGCCATGAAAGGGTAAAAGCTGACGGACAGGGCCGTCAACGAACTGAGAGCGATTGAGGCGTCCGTAATGAGCATAATCACCGATATCCAACCACTGCAGACCATTCGCACCACTGCGAACAAAAAAGCAGGCAGTGCAAAAACCAGCACTGAAAGCAGTGTGACCGTGAGTGACACATCGTCCCTTCTGGCCAGGGCGGAAGAAGTCGCCAATCAGGCACCTGAAGTCGATGACGCCAAGGTGGAAGCCATTCGTCAGGCGATCGAAGACGGAGAACTGACCATCGACTACGAACGTCTGGCACAGAAAATGCTTGAGTTTGAACTTACCTTGTTTGACAACTGATTGCCGCCATGTCGCACCAAAGCATCATCGCCATTGTTATCGCTACGATAAACGACGACCTGAACACCTACACAGATCTACTGGAAACTCTGGAACAGCAGCAGCAACAGCTGATCGCAAGAGAGTCCCACACGTTAGGCGACACTGCCCGAATCATCACCAGCCTTCTGGAAACAGCCCGCAGCAACAGACAGAAACGCTCCGGAGCCCTGAGCGACATGGGTCTGGACAACACTCCGGAAGGCATGGAGGAATTTATCGAAGGATTGCAGGGGAAGCTTTTTGAAGACACCAGCGCTGAATGGGACGAACTGTTGAACCTGGTGGAGGAGTGCAAACAGATCAACCTGATCAATGGCCGCACCCTGAAACTTCAACAGAAAGTAACGGAAAAACTGCTGAGCCAGATGCAGATCAATACGGAAGAGCGACACAGCTATTCCTCAAAAGGAAAGAGCATCAATCAAGCCACTTCAACACTGCAGGTTCAGGCGTAATTTTATCGCCTTCCGCTTTCCGCTTTCCGTAAGAACCGTAGATCAACTCGTTCCCATGCTCCCGCGTGGGAACGCATATCCTTGATTTTGCTGGCTGCAAGAGTAGGACTCCCACGCGGGAGCATGGAAGCCTGGGCACCGCTTCCCGAAGCTTGATGCTCATACGAGCAACGGAAGCGAAAAGCGAAAAGCGAAAAGCGGAAAGCGGAAAGCGGAAAGCGGACAACGAATCTATGCCGAATAAAAAATCCGGGCAGAAAATTCATCCTGTAGATTCTGCTCAGCTTTTTCCGCCTTACGATCCAGCACCGACTGATGCTTCTCCAGCAACACCTCGGCAGTCCGCAACTGCCGCTTTTCCACCACATAGTTCTCCTGGGCTGAACGGCAATTAGCGGTTTGAACCGCCACTTGCTGGCGCTGGTGCTGTACAGCTTTGCCGACATTCACAGCCATCATCTGGGCACTGCTCAGAGCCAACCCCGAAGCCTTGCGATCCTTCTGCCAGGCATAACTCTGCTGATAAGCCAGCAGCTGCTCAAGCGTCATCTCTTCCTGGGTTAACTTTGTCTGCGCCCTGAAAAGACCCTCTTTCACCTTCTCACACACCACTTCCCGGATCTGTATCAGACGATCCAACTGCTTCTTTTTTTTCATTTAGCTACCCTTGGAAACCACCCCTGGAAACAACCCCTGTAAGCGCTGAATGGAGGAGTCAAAGCCAGCAGACTCATTCATCCCCTGGGTCAACAGGCCTGCCAGCGCAGGGTACATCGCCACGGCCTTGTCGATGGCCGCATCAGTACCCTTACGGTAAGCGCCCAGTGTCATCAGTTCCCGGTTCCTGTTATAGAGCGCCAGGGTTTTCCTGAAGTTCTGAGCCATTAGCATATGGTGCTCGCTGACCACCTGGGGCATAACCCTGCTGACCGACTGTTCAACGTCAATGGCAGGGTAATGGCCGGACTCAGCCAGCTCACGGCTCAGCACGAAGTGACCATCAAGGATCGCCCGGGCCGAGTCAGCCACAGGATCCTGCTGATCATCCCCCTCGGAAAGCACCGTGTAAAAAGCCGTCATACTGCCCTGCCCCCCTTCACCATTACCGGCCCGCTCGACAAGAGACGGCAGCATGCTGAACACGGAGGGCGGATAACCCTTGGTGGCTGGCGGCTCGCCCACAGCCAGGGCGATCTCACGCTGCGCCTGGGCGAAACGTGTGAGAGAATCCATCAGTAACAAGACATCCTTGCCCTGGTCCCGAAAGTGCTCGGCAATCCGGTGACAGAGCCTGGAGGCACGCAACCTCATAACTGGCGAACTGTCTGCCGGAGCAGCAACAACGACAGCTTTTTTAAGGCCTTCTTCACCAAGACTCTGCTCAATAAATTCCCGAACTTCCCGGCCACGCTCACCCACCAGTCCGACCACGGTGACTTCAGCACTGGTAAACCGGGTCATCATGCCCAGCAGGACACTCTTACCGACACCACTGCCGGCGAACAGACCAAGCCTCTGCCCCTTACCCACCGTCAACAGGCCGTTAATTGCACGAATACCAACATTTAACGGCTCTTCGATGGCACGCCTTTTCAACGGATTGATGGCCTGCCCATCCAGGCAGGTAGACTCGCGGTTCGCCAGCGCGCCTTTTCCATCCAGTGGACGACCAATACCATCTATTACCCGCCCCAGCAGCTCTTCACCAACC
>JBPCXN010000078.1:0-7676 GCA_051008495.1 Endozoicomonas sp.
AGAGGGGTTTCGGGCATCTGGCATGTCAAAAAACCTGGTCAGATAAGTCGTCTGGAAAAAACCAAGCGATTCTTTGTATCCCTGGTTTACCGTTTGACCGGTAGCAAAACCAAGGCACTTTACTACCGTAATACACAGCTGCTTGTTGAAAAGGAGGTTCTGGCTGGAAAGCTCAATCGTCTAGTCATGCTCAGTGGTAACACCTATTGTTCCGGTAATTGGGGGTTAGCCGAGCAGATGCACCACGGGTACAGTTATGACGATGAGCAAGACGAACACTGTGTAGCGAATCAACACATTGAGCACTCGCATCTTGCCAGTAAGGAATTCGGTAATGATTTGACCTACGATGGTGAAAATAACCCGGCATCAGCTTATGTAATGCGCCGTTTTTTTCTGGGCGATGCTGACTCCCTGAAAAGAGGTAATTACCTGGTTCAGGTTGATAAAGAGCACAGTAAAAGAAGTTTTGTCTCAATCGATTTTGGTATGGCTTTTCATGATCATTGGACAGTCCCTGACAATATTGATTTTAGTGATTTTGTTGAAAAAGTGTTGACCCCGCCATTAGCCTACCAGGCGCATTATTCAGTGCTCAAAAGAGGCGAAGGAATTCACGACTTATTCAAAGGCATGTCCATTAACGATAGAGAGTGCAGCGTCTACATGTCTTTACAGAAAATTGCCGGGTTATCCCACCAAAAACTAGAAGAAATGACGCAGCAGATTACTGATGTTAAGGAGCGCAACAGGATACTTGAAGAGCTAACGGAAAGAGTTGATTTATCAAAAAAACTTTGCCGGGAAGCTGAAAATAGACCGGCAATAAGAGCAATGCTGAAAAGAGGGGGATATAAAGACGAGTAGTTTAAGGTTCAACGGGTTGCCATCTGGCCGGATGTCCGGGAAGGCGACCAGCTGACTTTTGTCCGGACCCGCCAGGGAGGCCGTTTCTATCAGAAAGAAAAACCACTGAGAACGACGCTCAACCCGGAGTTGCCCAAATACTTGATGGGTCAGTGACTCCCCTCTTCAGGCAGGAAAAAGGCCCTTTCAGCTGCTTCCCGTGTCAGTCGATCGGCCTGCTTGGCCCCCAGCTCCTGCTCATCAATGGCCTGCCAGGCCGCCATCACCAGCCCGTCAATCCCCGCCTTGATCCAGCCGATGGGCAGATCCGAACGAAGCACCTGCTGCTTCACCATGGTGTAGAGATAGCTCTCCCACTCCAGCTGCTGACGGGAAACCTTTGTGGAGATGTCACTGCTGTCCGTCAGTTCCCAGTCCCTGCCCAGGAAGCTGTATTCACTGCCAAGATTGACGAAAACGCCGATGGCTTCCAGCAGCTGTTCTCGGTTGTAGTCCACATAACGGCTAAACACCTCCGAGAATGCCTTCTCAATGGCATCATGACACTCTTTCTGCAGGGCCAGCAGCAGTATCTCCCTGCTGGCAAAGTGCCTGTGCAGGGTCGCCCGACCAACACCGGCCTCTTCAGCCACCTCAGCCAGGCTGGCCCCGGGCTTTTTCACAAATAATCTGACTGCCGCCTGTTTCAGACGGTCAACGGACTTCCGCTGGCCACTCACAAATAGCACCACCCTGTCGTATAAAGTCAATTATGAGAGCGGATTGTCTCATATCTTACAGGCGTGTTGATATAGATAAAAAAGACTACAAGCTTGCTGCCCGCTTTTCTTCAGAGGCTGGAGGATGAAGCTCTTTCAGGTGTCTTGCCAGAAAGCCCGCCAGGGATTGCAGCGCCTTATTCGCTACTTCACGGTTCCAGGTATTCATGCTGGTCGGTCCGTCAAAGCCGTGATCCACCCCGGAATAGACCTCCACATCAATCGGCAACCCCTGCTGTCGCCACTTGCCAAGGACCTCCACACAGGCACGGGTATTGACCATGGAATCCTCTCCGGCCAGCAGTGAAAGCACCGGCATAGCCACTTTCCACTGGTACCGAAACCGGGCGGGGAACTCACAATAGGGATAAAAAGTGGATACCGCCCGGACACCTGCTAGGGAAGGTTTCAGCTCATCACCTTCCGCTTTTGATTCAGCTCCATGGGCCAGCACATCCAGAACAGCCCAGCCACCATGAGAATAACCAAGCAACGCCAGGCGGCTGGCATCAACATAAGGTAGCTGCCGGGCATAATCGAGGCTTGCCAGCACATCGGCAGCCCGCTCACTGCCCCAGAGCGCATAACCGTTGCAGACATCCCGCTCCGTCAGCAGTCGCCCGGTAAAACTGTCCACCATGATCGCTACGTATCCCTGCTTCCGGAGCCAGTCTCCCCGGGGTTCGGCCAGCCCCGCCGATGGCCCGCCACAGCCATGGTAGACCAGGACGGCCGGGAAAGGGCCTGCACCGTCCGGCCGAAAGATCTGATAATGACCGTCCAGTTCAAGAGCCACCTGTTTTAAGGACTTGTTCACCGGAAACAGAGCCTTCCGGTAAGGCAAAGCAGCAAGGACAAGGGCTATCGCCAGCAGCATCACCAGCAACAGAGGATGGCCCTTGCGCGAAAGCCGTTGACTCATGCTCTTCCTCAAAAGGTACGACCGAACAGAAGACAGAAATATTTCATAATTGAAACATTTTATTCATCTTTCCGGGACAGGTTTATCAAAGGCGGCCAGCGAATGCGGCAGATTAATACTCAGTCGGCACGCAAAGAACCGACTTTAGCCAGCCCCATGCTTGAGGGGACGATAGAAAGAGCGTGGTGAAACCGGGGCATTCCCCTGACCAGCGCAAGTGATGTACTATCGCCCCAATAATAATCAGAATGCCTGTACCCGGATGAAAGCAGTAATAATCAGAGTACTCCAGACAGCCCTGCTCGCCTGCCTGCTACCGTCACTTCAGACTGCCAGCGCCAAACTGCAAGACAGTGGTTTTACAGGCAGTAAAGCCTGCGCCAGTTGCCATCAGCCTCAGTACCAGGACTGGTTCTCCAGCCAGCACCGAACAGCACTGCAACAACCCCAGGAAGATTCTGTATTCGGTGATTTCAACGACAGTCGATTTCTTTATAACGGCGTCACCAGTCGTTTTTTCCGGGAAAAAGACCAGTTCCTGGTGCAAACCGATGGGCCTGACGGCCAACTGAAAACCTATAAAGTGAAATACACCATCGGTGATTACCCTCTGCAGCAGTATCTGATTGAGTACCAGGGGGGGCGGTTACAAACTCTGGGCATTGCCTGGGATACGCGCCCACAGAAGGAAGGCGGCCAGCGCTGGATTCACCTCTACCCGGATCAGCAGATTGAGTTCAGCAGCCCATTCCACTGGACTTCAAACCAGCAGAACGCCAACCTGAACTGCCTGGAATGCCACACTACCGGCTACCAGAAAAACTATGACGAAAAGACCAGCAGTTATCACACGCAATGGCAGGAAAGTGGTGCCGGCTGTGAAAGCTGTCATGGCTCAGGCCAACGCCATATTGACTGGGCCAGTGGCGTGAAAAGCGAGTACAGAAACAAGGGACTTGCTGTCGATCTGTCCGACAGCAACCTCTGGCATTTTCCCAGGGATGCAACTATTGCCCAGCCGCTGACGTCCAACCCGCAGCAGCAGATTGAAACCTGCGGCCAGTGCCATTCAAGAAGGCAGCAGATAGCAGCCTCGACACCGGTCAACAAGCCCCTGACAGACAGTTTTATGCCAGAACTGCTGAGGGATGTGCTGTACGAAGACGATGGCCAGATTAAAGAAGAGGTGTTTGTCTACGGCTCTTTCAAACAGAGCAAAATGTTCCAGGCAGGAGTAACCTGCTCCAACTGCCACAACCCGCATAGCAACAAGTTAAAGGCGCCTGGTAATCAGATATGTGCACAGTGTCACCTGCCTTCAAAGTACGACACAGTTACGCATACATTTCATAAGCCGGGTACTCGAGGCTCGCAATGTGTGGATTGCCATATGCCGGAAAAGACCTTTATGGTGGTGGACCCCAGGCGAGACCACAGTTTTAAAACACCCAGGCCAGACCTCAGTGTCAGCATTGGCTCCCCCAATGCCTGCGTGCTCTGTCATACGGATAAAGACAACGCCTGGGCTGCAACAAGCCTTGACGGATGGCTGGGTAAAGAGTGGCGCAACCGGCCAGAATTTGGCACGGCTTTTCATGCCGCTAAAACCGGTACCCAAGATGCTATCCCCAAGCTTGAAGCCGTCATTGCTGACAAGGATTACGCCCCGATGATCCGGGCTTCAGCACTGGACAGGATGGAGCCCTATCTATCGACAGAAACGCTGCCACTCATCCGCGCAAACCTCAAGGACCCAGATCCGCTGGTTCGCCTTGGCGCGCTCGGCGCCCTGAATAACCTTCCGGTGCAGTATAAGCCCGACCTGTTGCTGCCTCTTCTGGACGACAAATCCAGGATGGTGCGTCAACAGGTGGGCAAGTTACTGGCCGATGTACCGGCTACGCAGTTGTCTGAACCGCAGAGGGCCAAGCGCCAGACGGCAGTCGTCGACTATATTGATGCCCAGCGCCTCAGCGCCGACCGGGCGCCAGCCAGAATGAACCTGGGACAACTGTACCGCGCCATGAACCAGTACCACCAGGCTGAAGCGGAATACCTTGAAGCCATCCGCCTTGAACCCTACACAGCACCGGCTTACGTCAACCTGGCTGACCTTTATCGCCATCAGGGAAGGCAGGATAAGGAGCAAAACATTCTTCAACAAGGGCTCGGCCAGGAGCCTGGGTCAGCGGAACTTAACCACGCCATGGGCCTGCTCCTGGTGCGGCAGAAGCAATACAGGAAGGCGCTGGTATACCTGAAATCTGCAGCGGATTTTGCTCCTGGCAACAGTCGCTATGTTTACGTTTACGGTGTAGCCCTGCACACCGTCGGTGACAAAGCTCAGGCCCTGGAAGTTCTCAGGCAGGCATTGCGGCGATTCCCGCAAAATGCCGAAATAGGAGCAGCCATCAGAGCCTACACCGCCAGCCAGTAAAGCTGACCTGTCGAATTGTGGGCTATGCTGATCAGTCCTGATGGAATCTGAAGCAGCCTGGAAGAAGTGGCTGGCAAGCACTCTTCCGGGACACAATAACCATGAAGACAGGCACTGGCGAGTTATATTTCTGCTATTTGCTCACTTTCGCCCTGCTCCTGTTCTGCCAGGCTGGCAGGGCCTTGCCTGACTTCGTTTGGAGTGAACTTCCAGCTACTTATGTTGCAGACCGGGCCTGGCTGGTAAAGAGTCAGCTGACAACCAATAATCTCACTCCCCGGCGAATCCGGTTAACCCGGCAGCAACAGCTGTCGGCAGCCAGTGCTAACCCGCCTCCAGAATTTGACCAAATCATCCACCATCTGAGTCCAGGGAGGAAAGCCGGCCTTCCCCATCCTCCTCAGTTACTGAAGCTGCTCTGGGAGATTGATAAATCACCTGCTTCGGTGGAACTCTGCTTCAACGGAACTGCCGACAGCCTGCTTCTGTCCGAAGTACTGGCCAGGGGTGCGGTCATCGTCAACAGTTGCCAACAGGTTCCTTACCTGTTGTCTCAGGGTGAGGATCAGGTGCTCTGCCAGCTACAACTGAATACGCCGTCTGAGAAAGCATTGCTTGAAGTTTTTGGCGGGCGCTTCAATCCCGGCTGCAGTCAGGGAAAAGTGATCGACGACGGGGAGCTGGAAGTTTCAGGAAGGCTCGCTGCAGTTTCCTACCCCCTCGTGACCAATACTCATGATTCAGTACTAAAGTCCAACCATACGCTGCCCAGGCACACACACAGGAAAGGCAGCGAACTCTTTGCCACAACCGGTCACTATAGTAGCCCCTATGATCACTTCGGCAAGAGACCCCCAAGAATGGTGCTCCCGGATGCCAAGATGTTCATCGTCCTGCCAGGCTTGTTGCTACCCGACGAATCCTTCTTTGAAACCAATACCCCGGATCTACCCCTGCATTATGCTGTTGACCCCGGACAGAACACTGTCGTCGTTCAACTCAATCTGGATGGAGATGTTCAATCACTGTCTCTGAGCCTGGAGCAATGGCAACTGCTGGTCAAACACGGCATTCACCTCTCACCGCCCCTGCTGCAGTTCTTTGTACGATATTTATCTTCAAAATGGCAGACGTTTGAAAGCCTGCAGATGGAACTCAATGACCTGCTCGATCAGCAGACCCTGGACCCGCTGCACCAGTCCGGTCATGGGGAGATCAGCCAGTTACTGGACAAGATTGAGAGCTTACCGCCAGAACACATCTCGCTGGAAACCACACTGCAGACACTCTACGAACTGACCCTGAGAGCAGCTACCGGCTGGCAGCCCATTGCTGACAATAGTACCGGCAGTGCCTACCACTCCCTCGATAGCTTGCGAAGCGCGCTGGACAGGCTGGAATTACTGAACCGGACTTATTCGGCCCTCAGAGCCATCAGCGAAGAAGGAATGATAACTGCGGGCACTGGCAGTTATGACAACCAAACTCTGGAGCAATTTCTGGAGCAGATTAAGCAGAATACCGGGGAGCTTCAGGCACTTTTACTAAAACGCTCGCTGGCCATGGTGCTGGCCAGTTTACCCGGGCAGGACCCGATAACAGAAGAAGTTCCCGGTGTCATTTCACTGCCAGATCACAGCAGAGCTACCGGGGAGAATGAGCGACAGCAGGACCATCTGCAGGAAGCCCCCCAAAACCACCCGATAGAAGAACAGGACCCTTCAACAGGACAGGGGGCTCTCTCCAGCACAGCCGCCGGTAATCAGCCGCCACCAGGAGGCGCAACCAATGCGCCAGTCCCAGTCAGGCGACGTCCCCTGAGAGAAATAGTCAATGAAAAGCTATATGAGCGCTCAAAAGACGAGCAGGTTATCGAAATATTAAGGCACTCTGCCACCCTTTCTTTAGACAGCAGTGAGTTGCTGACTGTCATTTTGAGACACCTGGAGCCTGATTTTCAGTCCAGCCTTCAGGCTTTTCTGGGCAACCTGCGGACTTATGGCAACGACGATGCCAGCTGGGCTGATCTGGAACAGCCAGGGCTTTTATCCAAGGGGCTGGTGCTGTCCATATTGTGGGCCCAGGGCCTTCCCCAATCCCACCCATTCATAAAAGCCATCATGGGCAGTGTATTAATTTACAAGGCACTGGACAGCGGCGGTTTCAAGGGGATCTGGCAACTGCTTGATGACAGGGCCAACTTCGATACTTCCCTCTTTGACGTTATTGAGTACACGGCCCGCTCCACAAGCAATCCGATCCTGAGAGACTATTTGCAGCTGGAACAACCCCTGTCCCCCCTTCATGTTCAACATGTCTATGATGTTCTTCTGAATCCACTCATCAGTAGACAGGTTCTGGATCTCCAACTGCCGGGAGTTGGCCAGTCCCTGGAGAATCCGGCGTTACCGAGCCACCATGATATTGGTGCGGCTAGTGCAACACTTCAGGAACAACAGAGCCTGGAACAGCCTCCGGCAGAATACGGGTATGAGCTTCACGACCCGGGCTGGCTGATAAACGCTTCAGATATGGAACTCATAGACCACCTTCGCGCAGTCCTGCCATCCAGCCCGGATTTCAGGGATCTGGCTGTTATCCGTGTGCTGGGCAGGGGAGCCTATGGCATCGTCTTTGAGGTCAGCCGGGGAACAGAGCACTACGCCCTGAAATACGTGCCGATTAAAGATGA
>JBPCXN010000079.1:0-10208 GCA_051008495.1 Endozoicomonas sp.
TACTCTCTTCACACGACGAATTCAAGCATTAGTACCCCCTAAAGTCATTCCCACCACGCACTGCTCCGTAGCCCTTGTTGTCGTCTATACCGCGCTGCTGGTCATCGTATGCTGTCAAGCCCACCCGGGTAGTGGGCTAAACCTGTGATTTCTCATCAATCGATTTCAGTGATGACTAGACCTGTAGGCTATCAAGATCACAGGTTTGCCCCTCTACCCGGAATTTGTTATCGGTTGACTTTGTTTTGCTCTCATTGCTTTACTTTGCAAGCCTGCCAACATCGATAACAACGATCCAAATCAGAATCATCTTCGCCTTTCTATGATAGCGTGCGTCTGCATTTCAAAAAAATGGTTACATCAACAAGAAAATGACTAATCAAGCTTTTCTGCAAACCTATGGACCCTGGGCCTTAATCACTGGCGCCAGCACAGGCATTGGTGAAACTTTTGCCAAACACCTGGCCCGTAAAGGCTTTAATTTAGTACTTGTTGCACGTCGTAAGGAGCAACTGGACCAACTGGCTTCTGAGCTGTCTTCACAGCACAGCATAGAGTGCCGCACTATTCCGGCAGACATGAGCCAGTTGAACGAGGTTGAACACGTTATAGAAAAAACCAACAATCTTGACATAGGATTGTTAATTCCCAATGCTGGCGTTGAGTATCATGCGCCCTTTGACCAGCAGGAGTGGGCTCAACTGGATAATCTTATGCAGGTTAATATGACGGCCCCAACCCGCCTGGCCCATCACTTCGCTAAAATCATGAAGTCAAAGAAGAGCGGCGGCATCATCTTTGTTTCCAGCATTGCCGGATTCTTTGCTTCCTGCCATTTTGCGCAATACTCGGCCAGCAAAGGCTATATTCAGCTTCTGTCCGAAGCCATGTATCAGGAGCTGAAGCCGTTTAACGTTGATGTTCTGGCGCTGGCCCCAGGACCAACAGATACTAATATGGGCAACCAGGTTGTCAGTGATATGCGAGGGCCACGACAGCCTCTGTTATCAAGAGATGCCGTCGTTTCAGCTGCCATTTCCCAGCTGGGGCGAAAACCTTTTGTCATCCCAGGCTTTTTTTATAAATCAGTCATTTTCCTGGTGACCCGGCTTCTACCAAGACGCCTTTCCACTTTCATCACCAAAATACTGTATGACTGACTCTTATATAGAGCCAGTCCAGAGGCAGCCTCCCCAGGAAAGCCATCGTTGAATGCCCCCCTGAATGAAACCACGGTATTTTCATGCCGTGGCTTCAGCTATTGAAGGCTTTACTTCGCATTGCCAGCACAAGGTGGATACTGTCTCTAACAAGATCACCGCAGTTCCGGGGATACTGAAATAAATCTGAATAAAAAACAGCCTGATCACACCCGATGACCTCAACTTCCAAAAAGAAATTGTCTCTACCTGTATAGAGCTGGGTAAAAGCCACCTACTTCCTCTCAAGGGTAATCAGTAAAACGCCGGATGGAAACTTACATCGCCACCTGGAATCTCATCGGTCAACAGCATGGTCAAGAAGTACTCAGCAGGTACACCGGGAAAAACTATCTCTTCAATATGCCTGAAGCCAAAACGCTGGTAATAAGCTGGATCACCCATCACCACAAATCCGGCTGCACCCTGCTGCTGAAGTTGTTCCAGTGCGGCACGAATCAGTTTTGAACCTACCCCCTTACCCTGCATCACTGGGAATACCGCAACAGGTCCAAGGCCAAACCAGTTCAGGTCTTCGCCATTGATCCTGACTGGAGACAGGGCAACATGCCCCAGAATTTCTCCGTTTTCTTCCGCCACCAGAGATAAAGTCAACTCTCCATCCTGTCTCAGCCTGTCAACAATCAGGTGCTCTGTTGGTTCAGCGCCCGGCTCATGGTGAGGATGATCTTTAAACGCTGCATAGTTCAGCTCACGGATTTGATTAATATCCCCAGGGGTCTCTTTGCGTATCTGCATAACACTACTTCTAAAAAGGTGTTGGCTCAGTCTTTCCTGAGCACCATCATCATGTAAGAGAAATTTCCGTCAAAGCGCCGAAGAATTTTCAGTTCATCTCTTATGTCATTCAGTGCCTGCGACCCGACCATAGACGACTCAAGCTCTTTAGTTCGAGCATCCAGAGGTTCGATGTAGTTGTCCCAGGCTTCCTGTCCCTGCAGGAAGTGGTCAATTACCACGTAGCCCAGCTCTTCAGCCTGACGGAGTCGATCCTGAATCCCGGTCATATCGGGATATTCTTTTGACCAGAAATGTTTAATCTCTTCCGGTGGCTGGTTCTGCGTCCAGACAAGGTCACTGACCATCAAATAACCACCGGGTTTGATCAGGTTTCGCCACTGCTTCAGAGCCTTGTGAAACCCCATGATATAAACACTGCCTTCACACCAGAGCAGGTCAAAGGCCGCATCGCCAAAGGGCGGTGAAAACATGCTGGCGCAGCAGATTTCAATGCTACCGCCAGGGGAGAGGCGTTCTACCCTGGCCTCAAGAGTTTTCAGACTGATTGCGTCATTATCCAGCGCAACAATATCAGCCTGCCGATGCTGGGCGAGTACCAGGCTGGACGCGCCAGTACCACAGCCGATATCAAGAATGTCTGACACTTCTTCAGGCACAGAAGCCAACGCTCTCAGTGTATCACTTTCGGACCCCGGACCCAGGTGGTCCAGCCCGGAAAAAATCACTTCAAAATCTTTCATGTATTGTTCATGCATATAAAAATCTCTCGAAAGCCAGCGCAGCCGCAGGGCATCCTTTTCGCTATAGCCCTGTTTCATCAGCCAGTCAAAATGGGCGTCAGGCGCCGTACTTTCCAGCTGGCAGTGCCACTCTCGCATGCGCGCGCCGTCTTTCCCCAGCAGGGAAGAGAGTAAATCGCGCGCCTTCTGTTTCCTGGCGATTTCATCATCAAGTGACGCCAGCCTGCGCTCAAGCTGCTCACGGTCAAGGCGTGACTCAAGGCATGCCTTGCATTCCTGAAGTGTCAATCCTCCCGCCTGCAGTTGCTGTATCAGGTTAAGTCTCTGAAGGTCAGCCTGACCATAATAGCGATAGCCATTGGCACTGCGTCGAGACTGAATCAGCCCCAGCTTCTCGTAGTACAGGAGTGTTGAACGTGATAGCCCGGCAAGGTCGGCAAGCTGGGAAATACGGTACATCGTCAGCTCCCGTTATCAAACGATAGCGGCAAGCCTAAACCATGAAGCTGTAGACAGGTCAAGAGTTTGTGGTCTATTAACATCTAGCCTTGGAACAGAGCACACAGGTAGCATCCTGCTGATTCATTGTCAGGCGCTGGTACAAAAGGGTTCGTTATAATCTATGTTTTTTCTGGGTTCATTAGAATGCAGGTTTTCAACATGTTGACAGTCAAAAAGCTGCTTCCCGGCCTCACAGCACTGTTCACCGGTTTGCTGGCCGGGTCTGTTACTGCCTCTGCAGATCACTATCACCAAGGCTCTCCCGGTCAGCACTTTGTGGTACTTGCGCTGGTTTACGAGATTTTCGGCGGGCCAGAATCGGGAAGCGAAGAATACCAAACCTACATCGGCGACGGGTTCATTGATTCTGATGGTGCAATTCTCGTGAGCCCCAAACAAGCCAGCAGAGTTCAGGACTATCTGAATAAGATCGGTACTAATGGTCAACCGCTGGAACTGTCTGCCTATGACACCCCTGTCATAAAAGTTTTTACTCGAAGCCGACCTGGAGGAGTGGGTTATATAAGAACACTGCCTCATAGAATTGCTGAGCGCATATCAAACGGTTCAGACACAGACATAGTAACATTGCCACTGGCAAATTCTGCCCCCATTACCAAGCTTCCGGCAATCAGCATAGCCGAGGATCGGATTAAAGATTCTCTGCCCACTCTTTATCGTTCTAAAAAACATCAGATAACGTATAAAATTCAGGACAGTAAAAAATTAGCTCATTTGCATTTCAGCTATGAAACAGGAGCCCCTGTTTGCACAGAGCTTTACTGCTTGAGAGCGACAGGAGCCTCCTTCCACCCTGTTATGGGAAAAACTGCCGAGGGCCAGTTCTTTCTCCTGGGTTTTACCCCATATTGCATTGGTCATGAATATAGCTGCAGCATCATAAGAGTGCATGCCCGTCCCCCCGAAATTCCCATTCTGCCTTCAGTCACCAGCCACCTGCCGCCAATCATGTTCACCTCGCCTCCAGTCGCTTTTTACCCACCACCAGAAATATCCAGTTCATCAGCAGGAACTATCGAAACAACACCTGAAACGTCTGTTGAATCATCAGCCCCTCTGGAAGTTGAGATACATCAACTTCCAGAGGGAACAGAAGCGAACGAGTATAGGCAGAAGCCAGGACCACTAAATTTCCACTCAGTCACGGCTCTGATAAGCGCAGCCCTATTTTTGATAGTAATGTACATCATTCCAAATCATGACTGATACTCTGCACCTGCAGTAGCAACAGCTTTCGACTGATTGATCCCAAGACTGTTATTCAATCAACTGAATGGCTTCACTCACCAGGGGTTCAACCATGGCACCGTAGCGAGCCGCGTGCCTGCTGGAGGCATTGCCATCCAGGGCACGTTTCGCTACACCCTGCAGGATAGCTGCAAGCCGGAAGAAGCTGAACGCCAGGTAGAACTCCCACTTTTCAATCCCTCCAATACCCATGCCCTGGCAGTAACGGGCGACATACTCTTCTTCACTGGGAATGCCAAGACTGGAACGATCAATGCCCTTCAACCCGAACATACTGCCAGCGTTGCCTGTCATTGCCGGAAGGCGCAGCTGCATACATTGATAGGCAAGGTCCGCAAACGGATGCCCAAGTGTGGATAACTCCCAGTCCAGAACGGCGATTACCCTGCTGTTGTCTTTACTGAAGACCATGTTGTCCAGGCGGTAATCGCCATGTACCAGGGATATACGGCCATCATCGGCTGGCACATTGGCCTCAAGCCATTGGATCAATCCATCCATGGCGGCAATGGTGCGTGTTTCCGCCGCCCGGTACTGCCGGGTCCAGCGACTCACCTGGCGTTCAAAATAGTTACCCGGCTTGCCAAAATCACTTAACCCTACAGCATTAATGTCGACTCTGTGCAAAGCAACCAGGACGCGATTCATTTCGTCGTACATGGCTGTGCGGGTTTCGTTACTATCGACATTGACCAGTGCCGCGTCCCAATGAATATTGCCTTCGCAATACTCCATGACATAAAACATGGAGCCAATGACATCACGGTCTTCACACAGGTGATAAGCCCTGGCAACAGGAACATCTGATCCGTGCAACGCTTGAATAACCCTGAATTCACGGTCCACGGCATGGGCAGATTTCAGCAGGGCGCCTGGCGGCTGGCGGCGCAGCACATAAGTGCCGGACGCTGCCGTGAGCTTAAAGGTTGGATTAGACTGGCCACCGGGAAACTTCTCGGCAGTCATCGGGCCCTTAAACCCTTCTATGCTGGCTTCCAGGTAGCTGGCCAGTTTTTCCGTATCGAGTGTATCAACCTGAGACATCACGACCTCTTTCTTCTTTTTATACGGCGTTAGTCTTAATTAGCAAATTTCGCAGCGATGTTGCGCCCCAGCTGCATCATATGTACCTGGTCAGGACCGTCGGCCAGTCGCAGGGTGCGCTGGTGTGCATAAGCCATGGCCAGCACAGTGTCCTGACTGACTCCGGCAGCACCATATATCTGAATGGCACGGTCAATAACATCCAGCGCCATATTCGGGGCGACAATCTTGATCATCGCGATCAAATCCCTGGCTTCCTTGTTGCCGACAGTATCCATTTTGTGAGCGGCCTTCAGGGTCATCAGCCGCGCCTGTTCAATCTGGCAGGCTGACATTGCCAGATCCTCACGAACCGATTGATTCTTGCTGAGAGGCTGGCCAAAGACAACCCGCTCATTACTGCGTTGCGCCATCATTTCCAGGGCCCTCTGGGCCATGCCAATAGAGCGCATGCAGTGATGAATCCGTCCCGGCCCCAGGCGCCCCTGAGCAACCTCAAAGCCCCGCCCTTCACCCAGGATCAAATTGCTCACAGGCACACGCACATTGTCGAAGACGATTTCCGCATGACCTTCGGGAGCATCGTCATAGCCAAATACTTTCATGGGTCGCACGATGTTTACGCCTGGTGTATTTGTGGGCACAAGAATCTGGGACTGCTGCCGGTAACGGTCAGGACTGTCAGGGTCTGTTTTCCCCATAACGATCATGATTTCACAGCTCTGACGACAGGCGCCGCTTGCATAGAACTTACGACCATTGATGACATAGTCATCCCCTTCACGGGTAATGCTGGTGGCAATATTGGTAGCGTCACTGGAAGCCACTTCTGGCTCGGTCATGACGAAAGCAGAACGTATTTCCCCGGCTAACAGGGGCTCCAGCCACTGCTTTTTCTGTTCTTCATTGCCGTACTTCGCCAGCACTTCCATGTTCCCGGTATCTGGTGCAGAACAGTTGAAGACCTCTGAAGCAAAGTGACTGCGCCCCATCTCTTCCGCCAATGGGGCATATTCCAGATTGGTGAGCCCTGCGCCATAAGGCAGATAGCTTTCAGGCAGAAAGAAATTCCACAAGCCTTCCGCTTTTGCCCTGGCTTTCAATTCTTCCACCATGGGCGGGGTTTGCCAGCGGTTTTTTTCTATCTGGTCATGAATCAGCTGCTCATTCGGCAGAATATGCTCGTTAATAAAGCCGCGAACCTGCTCTATGAGACCTTTGACCTTGTCGGTGTATTCAAAATCCATCAGGGTTCCCTCTGTTTCTTCTTATGCTTATTCGTTTCGGGCTAACTGTATGTGATGCAGTCCAGGCGCCCGGATATGTCAAGATGGGGCACATGGTTGAAACTGGTGAGACGCATGCTTCTCTCGTTAAAATAGCAATGAGAAACAGCTGTGTTGCGGGTTTGCAGGTTCAACTCGACAACAGTTTCCTTTGGAGCCTTGAGTATTTTTACCAGGGCCATGGCAATGGCTCCCCCCGAACTGACCACTAACACCCGTTCGCCCCTGCATTGGTGCTGAAGCAACTGCAGTATTTCCAACACACGGCCTTCAAAAGAGTGCCAGCTTTCAGGGCCATCCAGTTCGTTCCTGGCCCAAAGCTGCATGGCTTTTCTGAGGTATTTAAAGAAGACTTCCGGGGACGGATTCTCTGGTACTGACTCCCCAGGAAAAGCCGTGAGATACGCCTGCAAAAGCTGCCCGAAGGCAAACTCATTCAATTCAGGGCAAATCTGAGTAAGCGGAGGGTTACTGCCAGTCAATGACATCCCTTTCAGAATTCCGTCAAGCGTTTCCCGGTGACGAACAAGATCGCCCAGCAATACACGGTCAAACTGGACTTCGCGTTCATGGAAGTACTGCCCCAGCCATTCGGACTGCTGATGTCCCAGAGGGGAGAGTTTGTCGTAATTTGCTGCGCCAAAAGATGCCTGCCCGTGCCGGACAAAATAGACCTCAGACATTCACCACACTCCCTGATTCCCTGAGCCTGCTTTTATTGGCCCAGTGTATTCATCCCATGGGTATTTTAGAAATTTATTTTATGAATCCAGTATTATGAATTTTATTGATGCTTACGACAGAGCAGGAACGACCCGATGCAATAGCCCCGAGCTTCATTACCCAGGGCTTTGCTCTAAAACATCAATTAAGTTCGCTTTTTCAGGCTGTTTCAGTGCACGCTGTATCCCTGTCGCAGTGCTGAACCTGGGCACGCATAAACTGCACAAGTAACGCGATACTGAAGACAGCGGTCAACACTTCCGCAAACAGAATGCTGGCCCAGATCCCCTTTTTGGAAAGAACTGGGGCAATATTACAAGCCCCAGTACTACAAACAGGAACCCACGACCGATCGACAACAGGGTCGCCTGGCCAGGACGGGCAGTTGCCTGGAACAGGTTAGCGATGATCATATTCAGCCCCATCAGTGGTGGCGCCAGGAAATAGAATCGCAGTGCGGTTGTGGACAACTCAATGAGCTCGGGTCTGCCGATAATATAAAATTCAGCGATTGCCTCTGCGTCCCTCAGTATGTTTCTATACGTTCAGAACTATTTTTCCATACTGACCACTTTGCGTGTAACGCTTCGATGAATGAAGCTGAAGTGCACATGGCTGGACATTCTCTATTTTGAGAAGTATGGCTACACAGAAGAGGCTGAGTCACTGGAAACACTTTCCACCTGCCAGTGAACAGTGGCAGGCAGCCTGTTTTTATCTACAACCAGAGGGTGCGGATCAACGGCTTTCAACAGTTGTTTCAGCTTTTGTTTTGCCTTCGCTGGATCAATAGCCTGTGGAAACAACTTACCGGGGTTGGCTGGCTGTTCCAAATGCAATACCACCCTGAGTCTCTTTTGGATGAGACAAAGAATGGCAATTCTCTCTTCCTCTGAGTCGTTTGCATTACAACGAGCTGCAGCGAGTCCAGCCAGAGTATCTCGCACTTTTTGGGCAACTTCCAATGGCAAATCTATCGCTTTGGTTCGCCTGTCTCGACGATAATCTTTGACCTCAATCAGCCAGGTCACGCCATCTTCGACACAGATAAAATCCACAGCTTTGGAACCACCAAATGCATTGTTGGAAAGCTGATTGCGATAAAAAGACCAGCTATCATACTGAGTGGCGGAATAAGACACCTCAGGAAAAGTGAACTTTAACTTTCCCTCCACAAATTCTGCCATAGAGCTACTCCTCGTCTAAATACCGATCTGACTGAGCCAGCTCCTCATCTAGCAACACCAAAGTAGCCAGATCTTCAACAGAGTACCCTTGCTCTACTACAACACCACTATGCCTTGTCGGTTTGAGTGCAAAATAGCGCTGCTCAAGCTTGTTAAATGCTTTTCCAAGGGAGAGGATTTCTATCTCTCTCAGCAGGAATAATGAGTGAGTCGCTAGAATAACCTGAACACCGCTAGCTGACAAAGCGAGGACGGCTTTTGCCAACACCTTGATCAGTTTTGGGTTGAGATTGGCTTCTGGTTCATCCCAGAATAAACAGCCACCATCCAGTAAAGTCCCATTGGCAATCAAACGGGCCATCATGGCCAACTTGCGAAGGCCTTCTGCGAGCATGGATACCTCAGTTTTCTCAGTCTTACTCGTTTGCAGGAAAAAGCGTCCGTTTATATCTAGAACAAGCGCCCCCCCCATGGCTTCTTCAATGGGCCTCAGAAGTTCTCTGGCTTTTTTCTCCCGCTCACCTTTTACAGGTAAGGCACCCAGTAAGTCACAGGTATCAACATAAGATTCATCAATTTCAACATGATAGTTCTTGTAGAGACTTGGTAGCCAGCTATAAGAAGTCATCAACTCTCTTGCAGGAAAAAAAACAGGTTTGGTTGCCAGCCACTGTTTAGGCAATTTGGAGATTTTTACATCCGAGCCTGCTCTGGAAGAAAATTCAAAATTGACTGAAACATTGCTGTCTACGCATTCAAACTGCATTGAACACTGGCTTTCATCCCGGCGCACTAGCCGTCCGAAGAGAGCCGGACGAAAGATGTTAATCAGTTTTTCACCGTACGCTCTTTGGAGCAGCCGTTTTGTAGGTGCTGAGTTACGAAGAGACACCTGGTCAGGCGCAGGAGCGCCAACTGCCAAAGCAGCATAAGCAACTTTAAGCAGATGGGATTTACCACAGCCATTCTCACCAATAATCACATTAATCCCATTGCACAAGCTTAAGTCAGCCTGTTTAAACACTGTGACATTGTCCAGTCGGATCGATTTCAACATGGTTTGTCCTGACTTGATTCCAGGCTAGATAATTCGACCTCTACTTTAACACGCCAGTTACTACTCAACAGCACCTTCGCCCTCCAACAACATCAGTCTAACCGTAATTTTTGTATCGGTACTGGAGCCTAGCGTCGATAAGGCTACACGATAGGGGCGCCTACATTTGTAAAATAAACAGTATGGTCAAAAGTGTCAGACTGAGAGTGGTAAACGGACTGATACCGGTGGTGAGCCTGGATATACTGTTCAGAATTTTCATGAGTGCCACTCCAGTCGTAATTTTCAGCCAGTTTCGGGGCAATCGACTACTACCTGAATCCGTGACTTCAAATCGATAATAATCTCCTGAAACCCAGACAGAGCAAGCTCTGAAGGGTAAAATACATCCCTCTCAGGATTTCACCTGTCGGGTGCGTTTTTGTGAAACTGAAAATCGA
>JBPCXN010000080.1:0-8250 GCA_051008495.1 Endozoicomonas sp.
AGACTTGTGCAGGCGTAGTCATTCTACGTCAATCAAGTCTAACGCTGTCAGATGGCCGCTTTACGAACCATCCTTCGGACTCAAGGCAGAGCACTCATCTCTGCGTTCCAGCTGATTGAAAGACATAAAGTATTCCTGCACAGCTGCGCCTTGACTTGAGTGCTCTGCCTTGAGCTGAACCTATCATTTGCAGGCGGACGGGGTACTAGAATTGTCGTTTTTCAGGCAAAAAAAACCGGACAGTCTCGAAGAGGGGAGAACTGTCCGGACGCAGTTTGCTGAACGAGTGTCCTTCAGGAGTAGTAAACCGGTAAGCAGTAAGATAGTTGCCGCTCCAGGCGTCCGCCCTGAGTAGATATACCTGTTGTTTTGCGGGTAATTCATATCAAAAAGCGCAAAGCACTTATGCTCTAGAGCATGTTTCGAGCCAGAGCGCGCACCAGAAAGCGCGTAGGGTTCAGCTGGTCAAGAAGTGACCCCGGAACTGGCGATGGCTCGTTGCTGATCATTGAGGCCAGGATTTCACCAGACAATGGGCAGGTGATTAACCCCCGGGAGCCATGGCCCGCATTGATGTAAAGACCTTGCAGATAAGCCGGTGTCTGCGCAAAAGAGTATTTGACGTTCTTGCGCAGCATGGCGAAGTCTTTAGCGAATTGCTCAGGATCGACCGCTGCCCCTACTACGGGTAAATAATCGGGTGTCGTGCAACGGAAGCCAACTCTTCCCCCTGTAACCCTTGCTTGGCTGCCGCTGAACGCCTCGAAAAGACCTGGAAGCCATTGGGCCTGCATGGACAGGTTCTGCTCATGACTCTCACTGCTGACTTCCTGTGAGGAGTCACCAAAGTCAAAAGTGGCACCAATAGTATGGCGTCCGTCAAAAGCAGGGGCGGCATAGCCGTCAGCACAAACACAACTCTTGAGCTTGCTGCTCTCATCAGTGACAGAAATCTCGGAGATCTGCCCCCTGATGGCTTTCAGAGGCAGGTGATTGAACGGCTCCAGTTTGTTTGATGAGGTGCCGCCTGCCAGGATGACGGTTTTCGTACGACAGTATTCACCATCGGCGGTTTTTATCAGCCAGTCGTCATCGATTTTTTCCAGCCCTTTAACCTCGATACCGGTTTCCAGTTGAATGTTCGGGTGTGCCGCCAGGGTTTTGCATAAACCGGGCGGGTTGACCCAGCCTGCTTCCGGAAAAAACAGACCGTCATGGTTTACTGGTATGCCGACTATCGCTGACAGCGTTTCACTGCTCTCCAATCTCAATATTTCGTCCGGAAAGGTTTTAGCCAGCTCCTGGTGACGGGCACGAACTTTATCGGTCGTACTGAGTTGAATAACCCCGCATGGGTGCCAGAGATTGTCAGCAGCTTCTGAAACCTGTCTTAGCAGGTTGATGCTGTACTGGTAGCCCTGAAGAATAAAACGGCTCAGTGATGTTTCATTGGCGGACAGCTTGGCGTACAGGATGCCCTGTGGATTGCCGGATGCTTCCTGCGCCATCCCATTATGTCGGTCAATCAGGCGCACTTTCCAGCCTCTGATCGCCAGAGACCAGGCGGTGCTGGCACCGGCCAGGCCCGCACCGATAACTACAGCTTCTCTATTGCCTTCAACAGTTTGGTCGGGCTTTTGATACCAGAGAGGTCGGTCATGGTGTTCCGGTGCTGGATACTTGAGAATGCCTTTGATCATCTCCCGCTTCTTGCCAAACCCAGGAGTTTTCACAACGCTGAAACCTGCTTCTGATAGCCCATCCCGTACCCGCCTTGCAGCGGTGAACGTGGC
Source organism: Endozoicomonas sp. (assembly GCA_051008495.1). Taxonomy (GTDB): domain Bacteria; phylum Pseudomonadota; class Gammaproteobacteria; order Pseudomonadales; family Endozoicomonadaceae; genus Endozoicomonas_A. Next base: position 1,794 of record JBPCXN010000080.1, read on the forward strand.
ATAGCTGGTTCCCGGATGACTTTTACCGGCCATGGTTCTGAACAGTTCTGGCTGCCACATGTCAGGGTTTTTGGAAGGATTAAAGCCGTCGAGGAACCAGGCGTCGACCTTACCTTCAAGGTCTGGCAGCGTTGCCAGAACGTCGCCAATGAGCAGGGTCAGGCAAACACGACCATCGTCGAATATAAAGTGTTGATGTCCGGGCGTGGCTGTTCGGTAGGTGCCAAGCAGCTGTTTTGAGTAATGTTCGAACTCCGGCCACAGGGCCAGGGCCCGGGCCAGATCCTGCTGGCTGAGTGGGTATTTTTCGGTGGAAATGAAGCGCAGGCGGGTGCCGGGCGCAGCCTGTTCTTCAAAGAGCTTCCAGGTACACAGAAAGTTCAAACCCGTGCCAAAACCGGTTTCCCCAATAGAGAACAGGTCGCCGGTGGCGAGAGCCTGAAACCGTTGCGGCAGCTGGTTGTGTTGAATAAAGGTGTGCCGGATTTCTTCTATTCCTGAAGCCGTTGAGTAATAGATGTCACCGTATTTGCTGGAAACCGGATGACCATCACTTCGCCAGTCAATGCTGGCGGAGGTGATGCTGCTCTTTCGCTGGTTACTGCCTGTCACTTCATCAGAGGTCTGTCTTTTATTATGGCTCTCTGTCACAGGGCCTCCTGCATGATTCGGGAAATGCCATTGATGCTGGTTTCGGTCTTGATCCGGTCAAATAACTCCCTGGCCCGGTCCGAGCTTTTGCTCATCATGCTCAACCACTGCTTCAGCCGGCCGTCAAGGTAGCGCCTGGGGTTGTTGATAAAATAGGGGTGTTCCTGATCCGGATGCTCAGGAGTGTGGACTACTTTGCTGGTGAATCTCCGCAGAATGTCCAGGCAGCGTTCCCATTGCCGGTCAGGGCAGTTGTCTTCCATGCTGGTGACTATGGCCGAAGGAAGGCCCGGGTCCCGGAGTATGCCCCGTCCGATCATGATATCGCTGCAACCGCTTTCGCTTCGACAGCGATGGGCGTCATCAACAGTAAAGATGTCGCCATTGGCTGTTACAGGGATTTTTACGGCCTCGCAAATGGCAACCAGTTCATGCCAGTGAGCAGGTGGGCGGTAACCCTGCAGTTTGGTTCTGGCGTGGATCGCCAGCCCGGATGCTCCTGCCGCTTCAATGGCTTTGGCATTCTCCAGGGCCAGATCACTGTCCAGGTAGCCAAGCCGCATTTTGGCTGTAACCGACACATTCTCAGGCACAGCTTCACGGACAGCCTTGACGATGTCATGGATCAGTTCCGGCTCTTTCAGCAACACGGCTCCGCCTTTATGCCGGTTAACCGTTTTTGCCGGACAGCCAAAGTTCAGGTCAATGCCGGCGGCACCCAGACTGGCCGCTTTGGCGGCGTTCCAGCCCATCAGGCGTGGATTGTTGCCCAGCAGTTGAATATGAACAGGCGTTCCACTTCTAGTCCTGCAGCCGTGATGCAGTTCGGGACAGATGCGAAAGAAGGTGGCTGATGGCAGACGGGTGTCAGTGATCCGGACAAATTCGGTAACGCACAGGTCTATGCCCCCGACTTCAGTCAGGAGTTCCCTCAACAGGTAATCGACAACTCCCTCCATGGGAGCCAGGGTGATTTTCATAATGGCCGGGCAAAAGTTTTAAAATCTAACAGAAACTGAGGTTACAGCAAGTTATTTGACGCCGTTGCGGGTTGTTGCATTCTGGCAGCGGTGTCTGGTTCTGACGGTATGTTGGCAGGTGAAAACATTGATCTGTGTCGAGGAAAATACGGATGAAATGATGCAGAATGCGAGATGTAAAATAAAGCATGAATCCTGTTATGTCGGAAATTGCTTATTGCGGCCTGAAGCGGTAAATTCTGGCCCGCAAAGTGCCAGGAAAGCACAAAAAAAGCACAAAGAAAGAAGAAGGTAACCCGTTTGGTCGATGCAATGATCTTGCTTCAGGGGCATCTTTCTACAGAATAATGAAAGGATCTGACTTGCTATGTCCACGCCTGATCTGATGACAGAAGGCTTAAGCCTGATGATGTATGGAATGGGGTTTGTATTCCTGTTCCTTACCGCGCTGGTTTTCACCACCACTCTGATGTCCAGAACTGTTGCCCGTTTTTTTCCGGATCCTGTGCCAGCAGCCCTGCCTGATCGACCAAGATCTGCCAATAAGTCTGCTGATGATAACGAACTGGTTGCAGCCATCACTGCAGCCGTTCGCATGCATCGCAAAAAGAAGCCTTGAAAACAAACCGGTAAAACCGGCGCCAATTTCGCTTGTTGGGCTGGACTGCGCTTCATAAGAAGACAAGTCGCAGACCCATGCTTTAAAAAAAGCATGGCCAGGCCAACGTTGCTATTTGCCTAAAGGGGGAGATCGTTGCTGATGTCTGACGTAAAAAGTCCACTGGGAATCACCGATGTGGTATTGAGGGATTCCCATCAGTCGCTGTTTGCTACTCGTATGCGGCTGGAAGATATGCTGCCCATTGCCGAAAAGCTGGATCAGGTAGGCTTCTGGTCACTGGAAACCTGGGGAGGAGCTACTTTTGATTCCTGCATTCGTTTCCTGGGAGAAGATCCATGGGAACGTCTGCGGGCATTGAAAAAAGCCATGCCAAACACCCGGCAGCAGATGCTGTTGCGTGGACAGAATCTTCTCGGTTACCGCCACTATGCGGACGATGTCGTAGACAAGTTTGTTGAGCGTGCGGTGGCCAATGGCATGGATGTATTCCGTGTCTTTGACGCCATGAATGACCCGCGCAACCTGAAGCAGGCCATGGCGGCGGTCAAGCGTGAGGGGGCTCATGCGCAGGGTACTCTGTCGTATACAACAAGTCCGGTCCATACCCGGGATATGTGGATAGACCTGGCCAAGCAGATCGAAGACCTGGGCGCAGACTCACTGTGCATCAAAGATATGTCGGGCATCATTACGCCGACGGAATCCTATGAGCTGGTCTCCCGCCTAAAGAAAGAAACCGATCTGGAAATCCAGCTGCACTGCCATGCAACCTCCGGGCTGTCTTCCATGTCATTGCTGAAAGCTATCGAGGCAGGCATTGACCGGGTTGATACCGCTATTTCTTCCATGTCCATGACATACGGTCATTCACCCACTGAGGCGATTGTCGCAGCCATGGCCGACACAGAGCGGGATACCGGACTGGACCTGAACCAGCTGGAAGAGATTGCCGCTTATTTCCGTGGAGTGAGAAAGAAATACGCCAAGTTCGAAGGTGCTCTTCGTGGTGTTGACGGCCGGATTCTGGTGGCCCAGGTGCCAGGTGGCATGCTGACCAACATGGAAAACCAGCTGAAAGAGCAGGGCGCCAGCGACAAGTTTGATGAGGTACTGAAGGAAATCCCCAGGGTTCGTGAAGATCTGGGCATGATCGCGCTGGTGACACCCACTTCACAGATTGTCGGTAGCCAGTCCGTACTGAATGTTCTGACCGGCGAGCGCTATAAGAGCATCTCCAAGGAAACCCAGGGCATTCTCAAAGGGGAATATGGCGCTGCCCCGGCTCCCTTTAACCAGGAGTTGCAGGATCGCGTACTGGACGGTGCGGAAGCAATCACCTGTCGTCCGGCGGATTTGCTGGAGTCTGAAATGGATCGGCTGACAGATGAGCTCAAAGGTATAGCTTCAGATAAAGGGCTCAGTCTGGCGACGGATGTCGTTGATGATGTGCTGACATATGCCCTGTTCCCACAGGTCGGTCTTAAGTTCATAGAGAATCGTGGCAATCCCGATGCGTTCGAGCCAGCCCCAGGCAGTGAGCCTGAAGTCGCAACTCCGGCAAGTGCCCCTGCTGCAGCCAAAGCTGCCACTGATACTGGTGTATACAGTGTCAAAGTCAATGGCAACAGCTATGTGGTTGAAGTGACTGAAGGCGGTGAAGTGGCTGCTGTCAGTGTCCCGGGCACTGCGGCACCTGTGGCGGCTGCTCCAGCGGATGAAGGTGAGCCTCTACCGGCACCACTGGCTGGAAATATCTGGAAGGTCAATGTGGCTTCCGGTCAGTCTGTTGAGGAAGGCGACGTTCTGCTGGTCCTGGAAGCCATGAAGATGGAGACGGAAGTTCGGGCTCCCCGTGCCGGAAGGATAACGTCTGTGGATGTTAAGGACGGGGACAGCGTGGCCGTTGGCGATACATTGCTGGCCATCGCCTGATAAGGGCTGCTATGGAGTGCACTGATGGATAAGATCATTGATCTCTGGCAGGGTTCCGGCCTGTACAACATGACCGGCGGACAGCTGGCCATGATTGTTGTTGGAATTGTGCTGTTGTACCTGGCCATTCGTAAACAGTTTGAGCCACTGTTGCTGGTGCCGATTGGCTTCGGGGGTATTCTGGCGAATATCCCTGAAGCCGGCCTGGCTTACTCCGGTATCGAGATGGCGGTTTACCAGGCAAAGCCCCAGGTGATGGAGGCAATTGTTGCGATACTGGGGGCTGACCTGGGAAGCGGGAAAGAGGTGCTGACGGCTTATGCTGAAGCGGGCAGTGTGGCCCGGTCTGCCGTAGATGCTGTCGTTGCTGATGCCAGATACACAAATGGTGTCTTGTATCAGTTCTACGACGTGGCTATTGCCAGTGGCGTTGCTCCCTTGCTTATTTTCATGGGTGTGGGAGCCATGACCGACTTTGGTCCGCTGCTGGCTAACCCCAAAACACTGTTCCTCGGGGCTGCCGCCCAGTTCGGTATATTTGCCACTGTCCTGGGAGCGCTGGCGCTCAACATGAGCGGGATTATGTCGTTCAGCCTGGCGGATGCAGCAGCGATTGGAATTATTGGTGGAGCGGATGGCCCGACGGCGATTTACGTCTCCAGTGTGCTTTCGCCGCACTTGCTTGGAGCTATAGCTGTGGCGGCATACTCCTATATGGCACTGGTACCACTGATTCAGCCGCCTATTATGAAGGCGCTGACGACTGAGGAAGAGCGCCGTATCGTGATGACCCAGCTGCGGACTGTCAGCAAAACGGAGAAGATCGTCTTTCCATTGATGCTCCTGATTCTGGTGGCTCTGTTACTACCCAGTGCGGCGCCTCTGCTTGGAATGTTCTGCTTCGGCAACCTGATGAAAGAGTGCGGTGTTGTCGAGCGCCTTTCGGACACGGCCCAGAATGCGCTGATTAACATTGTGACAATCTTTCTCGGTCTGTCTGTTGGTTCCAAGCTGGTGGCGGACAAGTTCCTTCAGGCTGAGACGCTGGGTATCCTGTCCCTGGGAATCGTGGCATTCTGTATCGGAACTGCGACTGGTGTGCTGATGGCAAAACTGATGAACCGCGTCAGTCAGCATAAAGTGAACCCGTTGATTGGGTCCGCCGGGGTTTCTGCTGTGCCAATGGCAGCCCGTGTTTCCAATAAACTGGGCCTTGAAGCCAATCCGCAAAACTTCCTGCTCATGCATGCCATGGGGCCAAACGTTGCCGGTGTTATAGGCTCTGCCGTTGCTGCCGGTGTCATGATCCAGTTTCTGTCCTGAGGCTGGTTCCGGTTTCCGCCACCTGGTTGCCATTGTGAGCAGGTGTCGGGAGCGGTTTTCTGCAGATAAGTTCTGTTTCTGTTGCCCTGTAAATTGAAGTCTGTCGATGTTCTGATTTGTTCTTCCGTCACAACTATAAAGGTGCCGCGGCTCAATCTGCGTGGCACGAAACAATGTGGTTGTAGAATGCGGTTGTAGAATGTAGTTGTAGAAAAAGTGACCTTTCGTTGATTTGGCGCAAGTGTCTTATTTGACAGGGCAGGCAAGAGAGGGTTAAACAAAGCCCTTCAGAATCAAACTCAATCTTCGGGGTTTCAGATGGAATACAAGAGACATTCCGTGTCAGTGAAAAAGCGCATTGCGCTGGTGGCTCATGACAACAAGAAAGATGAGCTGCTCGACTGGGCTTTGCGTCACCGGGAGCAGTTGGCAGAGAATGAACTCTTTGCCACTGGTACCACTGGCAGTATGCTGGAAAAAAGGTTGGGCTTGCCGATCAACAAGTTTATCAGTGGCCCCCTGGGGGGAGATCAGCAGATTGGGGCTCTGATTTCAGAAAACCGTCTCGATCTTCTGGTGTTTTTCTGGGATCCCTTTGAGTCTCAGCCCCATGATCCCGATGTCAAAGCCCTGCTGCGAATTGCTGCCGTATGGAACATACCTGTAGCATGTAACCAGAGCTCCGCAGATTTCATCTTCTCTTCGTCCATGCTCAGTGAATCCCATGAGAGGTTGATTCCTGATTACGATCGTTATCTCCAGTCCAGATCATTCTAGTACCCCGTCCGCCTGCAAATGATAGGTTCAGCTCAAGGCAGAGCGCTCAGGTCAAGGCGCAGCTGTGCAGGAATACTTTATGTCTTTCAATCAGCTGGAACGCAGAGATGAGTGCTCTGCCTTGAGTCCGAAGGATGGTTCGTAAAGCGGCCATCTGACAGCGTTAGACTTG
>JBPCXN010000081.1:0-2723 GCA_051008495.1 Endozoicomonas sp.
GTCGCCAGAGCCCCCTGCTATGACGAACTGCGCCCCCATATCCTCAGACTGTTCCAGGGTCAGGAGGTGGTCATCTACAACAGGGCTTACGACAGCCAGTACCTGAATCTCGAACTGGGCACCGCCCGTCGTGTACAGTGCTGCATGCTGGCCTTTGCCGAACATTACGGCGAGTGGAATGCCCGCTATGGTAACTACCAGTGGCAGAAGCTGGACAAGGCCAGCCGCTATGTCAGGCACCAATGGCAAGGTCGTGCCCATCGGGCCCTGGCGGACGTTCAAGCGACCCGGGCCGTCTGGCATTATCTGACCCGCCCTGACGAGCGCCAGCGGGTCGATGTTCTGAGAAGCCAGTGAGAGCTCTCTGGCTCATAGGACTTTGCGCTATTTGCGCGGCTGAAGCCCCTGCTCTGGGTATACCTGACCATTCATTCCTGCTGTTTGTTTCAACCAGCCTGGGTGAGCCCACTCTGATTCAGGTGATGCAGGAAGCCACTGACAGTCCTGAAGTCTCTGTTCTGGTCAGGGGGATGGAAGCTCAGGATAAAAACTTATGCAACAGTGTTGCCCGCTGGCAGGCACGGATCATAAGAACGAATGAAACCCAAGGCATTGCCATTAACCCGGTGGCCTTTCTGGAAAACGGCATTGACCGGGTACCGGCATTGTCACTGGTGGTCAACGGTGACACCCAGCTCACGGCCTTTGGTGTCACGTCTACTGACTGGTTGAAGCGGCAGTATCAGGCGGGCAAACGGGGCAATATCGGCACTTATGGCACCACTTATCCGATCAGCGAGCCTGACTTGTTGGCCGTTTTGAGGCATCGTTTACAACAACAGGATTGGCAGCAAGCCCAGAGCAAAGCGCAGCAGCGGTTACACAATAAAACCTTTTCCTACGGCATTAGACTGCCAACCAGCCGCAGTACTGACACACACATCGCTCCATTATCGGGACGCTGGCATACCCTCATCATTGCCCTGGATATAAGCGACAATCAACAACAGAAAGCCGTGATCCCGTGGTTACAGCACTACCCGGATGCGGTGGTGATGGTGTCAGACTGGTCATTCCAGCACGTTCAGAAATTGCCCGCTATTTGGCATCAGCATCCGATGTACCTGTTGCCCCCGGAATTAATCCACCGCTTTCAGATCAACGGCCTGCCGGTACTGCTGACACCGGAAAACCCGAATCACTGGCGAGTCACTACCGAAGCCGTATCGCAGTTTTCAGCGGTTGACAGGGTTTCATGGTTAAGAGCTTTAATATCCAGCACTGCACAGCCAGCCAATGCGCTGGAAACCCCAGACAATCCCTCCAAAGCCCTGTGCCAGAGTGTGCCGATTTTGTCTGAAAAACTGATGACCTCTGTACCCTGGAAAGAGCTGTTTCCCATCCGCATAGGACTGGCGAAGCTGGGCTCTGGCAAAGAGCCCAAAGAAAGAGCCAAATCCCGCACAGGGCTGTGTTTCTGTGAAGACAGCGCAGGCATGTTTCACCCCGGCGTCACCACCGGTTTCTGGCGACCTCAAAGGCTGATCGAGCTGACCCGCAGTCCGGGCTGTCTGATGGCATTGGGCGGTCACCGTCTGCCGATCGTTGACCAGCGTCGTTGGGGTACGCTGGGCTCAGCGAATATCCCCAAGGGACTGACTTATCTTCATGCCCATGTCTACAGCCTGCCGCTGATTGAAATGCTGAACATGTACACTGGCATCGGTGGCTGCAGCAGTGACCTGGTGGATTTTGATCTGATGAATTTATCGGAAGTTGATCCTTCCTGGAATCATCCGGAGCTGGCGGCGTTGTTATCCCCTGACCTTGCCGCCTATGCCAACCCTGCGGCGATGAACGCCTGCACTGCTGATGGACTGGCAGCCCTGAATGGACAACCCATGGACAGCCTGCACTGGTGCGCCGGAAGCTGGGGTTCTCTTTATCCGTTATCCGGTTTTACCAGCACCTACGGACACTTTGCTGACAACACCAGTCTGCTGGCTACACGGGCGCTGGCCAAGCTACACCGTATCGGGCTTGGCAGAAAAACCCTCGGCGAGGAAGCCCTGTGCCACAGTCACATTACGCCCTGGCTGCCCAAGAGCCAGTACAAGATGAGTATGTTCTGGCCGGAACCGGAGAAACACAACGCCCACTGGATTGGTGCCTCTGCGGCTACCTGGGGCATGCACCGACATCCACTGGGTAAAGACGACGCTATGTATCTGGTCTGGCAGTATCGGGATTGTTGTCAGACCGCCGTCGGCCAATGATTCAAACAACTCTCAACACATTCTGTGCTGGCATCGTCGTGTTCTACGTTCATGGCGTTGTGGCAGACACCACACAGGAAGCCATCCGCACTTTCGAACGGCATACCCAGTCCAACTGGTTGAATCAGATGAACCAGAAAACCGAAGCGGTGGCGAGAAATCCAGGAACCATTGCCAGCGCGATACCCAACCTGATCCTGGAAAAACCTTCAGACAGTCTCCATCGTCAAAAGCTGGAAGGCTATTACCAGAATGAAGACTTTGATGGTCTGCAGTCGTTTGGTGAGCAGCGGGCACAGCAGCTGGAAACCGAGCAGTCGCCTGAAGGGGAAGCCTGGCGGATCGTCAACCAATCACCGGATCGCTATTACCCGGACGCCAACGAGCACCGCATCCTGCGCCCCATGGAAAAGAGCATCAATGCCCTGCAGCACCCCAGCACCTGGT
>JBPCXN010000082.1:0-15398 GCA_051008495.1 Endozoicomonas sp.
AGGCTTGGAAGGGTTGGGGCATTACTGGAAATAAGCTGTTCCCGGCTGATGGCGCTGGTTTCCTCATGGCTCCCGACTGATTCCGTAAGCAGAGGATTTTCAGTGACTGTGACTGGTTTCGCTGGAAAGGGGGCTACTGTAAGCTCTTCGGCGTCAAAGTATTCATCGTCATCATCCTCTGGTTCACTGTTGCTGCTTTGTGAAGTGCTGATTTCAGTAACAGGCAACTGTACGGAAGGCGAACCGAAAAGATTCTGCTCGAGTTCAGTAAGCTCGAAATCAGGCGAATTAAGTTCAGGAGATGACGACATCCGGGTAATAGAGCCTGGAACGAATGCCTTGGTGTCAGGGATGAACTCCAGGAAAGTGGGCGATAGAGGCGGCAGGTCGACAGATGTTTCGTCGACAGCTTCCAGGCTCTGCTCAACTTCATCAGCAGTCAGGTCTTCAGCATCCTGGAACAGGGCGTCACTGTTTCTCTCTTCAAGATCACTCAACAACTGCCTGAAAACCGAGATCAGGGCTTTTTCTTCGAGCGCTGTCGATTCACTGGTTTCAGCCGGTTTAAGCTGCTCCTTCAACGAGTCCAGAACAGAATCCAGGGCTGACAGGTCTTCATATTCCTGCTCTGTAACAGTGAAGAGTCGTGTAACCATCGCAGAGATAGGGCTGGCGTCAGAACTGGTTGCCGGCTTGATTAAAAGGGCACTGCCAATACCCATGGCGTGAGCTTTGTCCCAGAGTTCGATGAGAAGCCCCTGGGCTGTCTTCTGCATGTCTTCACTGTGTTTTTTCCCGGTCAGAACCAGTAGCAGGTTCCGGGCAACCTGCTCTGCAGCGGTTCGGTCGAAGCTGACCTGGTCAAGATCTGAGCGTATCTTCCGGGCAAAAGCTGAGCAGTCACCCCTGTCGATTGCCCGCTCGAGAATAACCCGGGCTTTGGCTGGTTCATTCAATTCCAGGTGGATATCTGCGGCCATGGAAGACAGGCCGTACTTTTCAAAGCACTGGACCAGGCTGTTCAGTATAGTTCTGGAGTTAAGGTTGCGGCTTTTGACCAGGTCGACAAGTGGGGCGATCGGGTATTCTTCGAGCAGCGGTATTATGGCTTTGCCCAGCCTCGGTTCCAGTATCTCTATTGTTGAAGTCAGAACCAGAGGATCAGCGAAGTGACCCGAATGTATCAGCTTGCCGATAAGGCTGGCCAGGCTGGTGGCCGGATAATGGTCGGGAGTCAGCCTGGCCAGTTGCGTCAGGGCTCCTGCATGTGGGTCCAGCTTGCAGGCCATTTCCAGCACATCGCATAGCAGAATCCGGTTTTCAGCCGTGTCCGGTTTAATGCGTTCAGCCTTACTGGTCAGCCAGCGTGCGTCGTTGACTTCGGTAAAGTCATCGTCAGGTCTGAGGCTCCGAAGCAGCTCTATATAGATCTGGGTGGCTTTTTGGCTATCCATGGGGGCCAGAATGTGTGCAGCCTGGTGAATGAGGGGTCTGATACTGGTATCAGGCTGCCTGATCATTGCGACATACTGCTCGACAGGAATAGCCTTCAGAGCTCTTGCGGCTTCATTGAAATGCCCTTCAGATATCAGTGTTTGGGCTCTATCGAGCAGCTCCAGACAATGGGGCAGGCTTCCATTGCTGGCCTCCAACGCCATTTCTTCCAGTTCAGGCGTCGTCAGGTGCAGAGTGCCGGGTAGTACGTCAGAGGTTTTTAAATTCTCTCCTATATCACCCAGTAATTTGAACTTTTCTCCTATACCACCCAGTAATTCTGATAAGACAACCTTGCCCTGGCTCTGCGTGGCCATTATGCCTTTCAAGGGAAGAGGAACAGCCAGGTTGAAGCTGGACAGTCGTTTGATGATGGGGATTCTGTGAATGAAGGCAAGGCGTTTAATAAAAGGGAAGTAGCGCATAATATCTTTGGATACAGACAGCTGCAGCTGTGTTTGGCCCGATTCCGAACAGGTTACCCGCGTCCCTGGCATGGCCAGTACTGTCTCGACGGCCCAGCGAATCATCCGGGAAGTGGTTCGAATCGAAATTCCTTTTTTGAGATCCGCAAAGGACATCTCGCCCTTTATGACAGGGGCGTCGATATCCAGTGCTACTGTCTTTCCGAAAAGACCTTTCACCAGAAATGCCAGAGCCCGGTTGTGAACCAGTTGCTCCGGATGCAGTTTTAATTTGCAGGAGAAGGAGCCGTTGTTCTGTTTGTCCAGGCCTTTCAAGTCAACGGAATCCACATCAACCAGGGTGGGCAGGTCGGCAGAGTTCTCAACGCTGAACCCTGAGAAACTGGCATATGTGCTCTGGTCTGAGGATCTGCGAAGAATGTTAACAGGGTGGCCCAGGCGGAAATCATGAAAGGTGAGTTTGCCATTATTAAAGCCAGTGAGGCAGGTTGTATCTTTCTCTGACTGTTGTGCTTTTGATGGGAGAACCCTTGTTCCCAGTTGGTCATAGTCAATGGACAGTTCTTCTGCCGAAAGCTGCAGGGCGGTGTTGTCTTCCCGCAGGACAGTATTCCTACCACCCACTGAAATGATGTCATTCAGCTCTTTGGCTGAGGCATTGGTCAGATTCTTTACCAGGTCGGTACCTATTGTCGCCTTGCCATTCAGCAGTGAAACATGGAGCAGCAGGGGCGGGCGACCCGGCCTGGGAAGCTCAACATCGCACTCAAGCTGGCGGATATCGATACTTCTGATGGTTTGCTGATCTTTTACCGTGGCCGAAGGCAGGTTTATCGGAGTTGGACGGGCATTCAGGGTAATATTGCGAGCCACCAGTGGCAGGCCATCTTCATTTTTTTTGGTGAGTTTCGGGATGACATAGTCCTTATAGTCAGGGACCGAGTCGCTGCCAACCACTGAGTGCATCACAAGCCCCAGGACACTCTGCCAGTCTTCGTTATTCAGATCGAAATCGACACCGGCTTTTGAGCTGATCAGGCTCCGGGCTCCGGAACTGATGGTGTTGTTAACCAGGCTGTCAAACGCAGAGCTGCCTTTGTTCCAGGCCATGCCGATGGCTGATGCTCCTTTACTCAAAAAACTTCCGACGGTTTCGAAAAAGCCGCCAATGGCGCCGACATTTCTGTTGCCCAGGCCCTGTGCCTGCCCTGGGGAAGAGTGTTCAGGATGAGGTGGTAATCTTGTTTCAGCTTTTGTTGTCGTGACGGTGCCCCAGCCTATTTTACTTCTCAGATAGTCAAACCAGGTTTGCGGCGCCACTTCGGTTACTTCTTTGTCTTCGATAGGCTCACTTCTGGGCAAGGGGTGTGAAAGGTCTTCAGACCTGCTCTCCAGTTTCCTCCCGTGAGTTTCGGTTTCTCTGATCTGGCGATTAAGGCCCGAGGCCCGGTGTGACTCTTCAGGAGCAGGTGGGGGAGTTGTCTCTGATTGGGGGACACTGGAGCCAGTCCTTTGAATTCGAGGGTCCATATAACCTCTGGTTGCTGTGGCCTACAGCTTGTCCGTTGATTTCAGCCTCTTTTACTGAGTCTAGCCAACAATCCGCAACCTGCTGTGTTCCCTGCGCTGGAGCAACTTGTTGAATATCATTGGAAAAAGCTGGTCAAATGGGTAGATAACATCGGTTGTTGTTATGGATATACAGTCTTAGGAATGGGTGGACAGGCAGGATGAAGGGGATTATAACTAACTTGCTCACTAAAGTGTCCGAACGGGGGTCTCCCTCGTTGCTTGAGTATTAATACTGTGCCGCCTCACGCGAGGCGGCACAGTTCGTTTAGGGCTTTATTTCCTTTCCCTGGTTTTCCCGGTCACAGGCTTCTCACGGAAGGCTATGTCGAAGACTTCGTCATAGCGGCTGGCGAAGTGGACACTGAGGCCTTCCCGGATATAGTCCGGGAGTTCGTCATAGTCCCTGCGGCACTCCTCTGGCATGATCATCTCGGTAATACCCTGGCGTCGGGCTGCAATGACTTTTTCCCGGATGCCGCCAACAGCCAGAACTCTCCCAGTAAGCGTCAATTCCCCGGTCATGGCAATATTCTGCGGACGTCTGCCGCTGGCCAGGGAAATCAGTGCTGTGGCCATGGTTATACCGGCGCTGGGACCGTCCTTGGGCGTGGCGCCTTCCGGAACATGCAGGTGAATAAAGGCTTTCTCGAAGAAGTCTTTTGAGACTCTGTATTTGTCCACCTTGCTGGCGACATAGCTGTAGGCGATCTCAGCAGACTCTTTCATCACGTCGCCCAGCTTGCCGGTCAATTTGAAACCCGCTCGCTGTCTGTGGACCAGGCCGGCTTCCACGGGCAGAGTGGCTCCACCCATGGAGGTCCAGGCCAGCCCAGTGACGACACCGACGCCCTGGATGCGCTTTTCCTTGCGGAAGTAGGGCGCTCCCAGGAAATCTTCCAGGTTCCTGGCGGAGATTGTCAGACTCTTCTGTTTGCCTTCCAGGAGCTTGACCACCGCCTTGCGGATGATCTTCTGCAGCATTTTTTCCAGGTTCCGAACACCAGCCTCGCGGGCATAGCCCTCTATGACGCGTTTCAGGGTGGCATCTGAGACCTTCAGCTGACTTTTCTTCAGCCCGGCTTTCTTAAGCTGCTTGGGCCACAGGTGGTTCCTGGCTATGGCCAGCTTTTCCTCGGTGATATAACCAGACAGACGAATAACGTCCATGCGGTCGAGCAACGGCCCGGGAATGGTATCGAGCTGGTTGGCCGTACTGACAAACAGGACCTTGGACAGGTCAATGCGCATATCCAGGTAATGATCCAGGAATTCGCTGTTCTGCTCCGGGTCCAGCACTTCAAGCAGTGCGGAAGCCGGGTCGCCGCGGTAAGACGCGCCTATTTTGTCGATTTCGTCCAGCATGATCACAGGGTTAGCGACATCAACTTCCTTGAGCGCCTGGACCAGCTTGCCGGGCAGTGCGCCAACGTAGGTCCGGCGATGCCCCTTGATCTCTGCCTCGTCCTGCATACCACCAAGGCTGAAACGGTAGAATTTTCTGCCCAGAGCCCTGGCCACAGACCGGCCAATGGAGGTCTTACCCACGCCTGGAGGCCCAGCCAGCAGCATGATGGAGCCGGCAATTTCCTTCTTGAAAGCCCCGACTGCCAGGAATTCAACAATGCGATCCTTGACGTCATCCAGGCCATCGTGGTCTTCATTCAGCATTGTCCTGGCACGGGCCAGGTCGAAGTTGTCTTCTGAGTAGCGTCCCCAGGGGATGGATGTCGCCCAGTCCAGGTAATTCCGGCAAATGGCAAACTCCGGGGAGCCGGTTTCCAGGATAGAAAGCTTTTTCAGCTCGTCGTCGATTTTTTTCCGGGCCGCCTTCGGGACTTCCAGCGTTTCCAGCCGGGATTCAAACTCTTCGATCTCTGCAGTACGGTCATCCTTGGAAATGCCCAGCTCTTTCTGGATGACTTTCAGCTGTTCCTTGAGGAAAAACTCGCGCTGGTGCTTGCTGATTTTGCGGTTGACCTCGGCGTTGATCTCTCCCTGCAGCCGCGCTACCTCCTGTTCCTTGCGGATCAGTACCAGCACTTTTTCCATGCGTCGCTGTACTGGCAGTGTTTCCAGTACTTCCTGCAGGTCCTGTCCGGGGGCCGTGGTAATGGCGGCAGCGAAATCAGCCAGTGGTGAAGGGTCTTTCGGGCTGAAGCGGTTGAGATAATTCTTCAGCTCTTCACTGTAAAGAGGGTTAAGCGGGATCAGTTCCTTGATAGCCTGGATCAGTGCCAGGGCATAAGCCTTGATTTCGTCGGTATCGTCCTGGATGTTTTCCGGGTATTCCACCTGCACCAGGTAAGGCGGGCGCTTGCGCAGCCACTGCTTGATGCGAAATCGCTGCATGCCGAGGGCGATGAACTGGATCTGATCGCCCTCTTCAACAATATTGTGGATCTTGACGGTACAGCCCACTTCGGGGAAATCTTCCGGAGCCACGTCCCCGCCCGGCATTCCGGCGACATAAGAGAGGCCAATGGCTTTCTGAGGGTTCTGGGCGACCCTCTGCAGAGTTTCTGACCACTCTTCGCTGCTGAAAACCAGTGGTTGCACCTGGGCAGGGAAGAATGGACGGTTGGAAACCGGGATGAGATAGAGTTTGTCTGGAAGCGCCTGTTCCGGCAATAGCAGGCCGGTACCAGTGTCTTCACCATTGTCATTCCCGGAAATAACTTCTGGGTCTGGGGTATCCTTTTCAGTCATGGTGTATCTGTATCGTGCCAAATGATGGATGGAATGAAGCATTACTACTGACTATCTGGAGTCATTCGCAGCAATTTCAATAGTTGGTGTAATTAAGTATGGTTGACCGCATTGCGGTTGCCACAATATCGCTGATAAGCAAAGGAGAAGTGTTGCATGACGAGCCCGATAACCTTCCAGAACGTGCTCGACTTCTGGTTTTCCGGTGAGCCGCTGGGCGAAGAGCAGATGAACCGCTGGTGGAAAAAGAACGTCTCGGTTGATAAAGACATCAGGGATCGATTTGCCGGGCTTGTGGATGATGTGCACCGAGGCCTGGCCGATGAGTGGGCGGTAACGGCGGAAGGGCGGCTTGCAGCCATCACCTGCCTGGATCAGTTTCCCAGGAACATGTATCGGGAGGACCCAAGGTCATTTCACTATGACGAACGGGCTACGGCACTCTGCAGGGAAGGACTGGCGCTGGAGCAGCACAGGAGTTTGCCGCCATTGCAGCAGGCTTTTTTTGTCATGCCTCTAATGCACAGTGAGCAGATGCCTGACCAGGATGAATGTGTTCGTCAATTTGAGCGACTGGTGGGGGAAAGCACCGGAGCTGTGCAGGGCTATTTGAGTGGTTCCCTGGATTTTGCCATCAAACATCGCGATATCATCGCCCGGTTCCAGCGCTTCCCCCACAGGAACTCAATTCTCGGGCGCAGCAGCACAGCAGAAGAGCTGGAATTTCTTACACAGCCAGGGTCGTCTTTTTAAGAAAGTAAACGTCGGTTCATAGGCAATAGCGCCATACTTGGGTAGTATCTATCCTGCAATAACAAAAAATAAGTGACGGGATGCCATCATGAAGAAGTTGCTCGGAGTTGTGTTGGGTATGTTGTTCTGGTCGTCTGCCAGTGCCGTGGTTCTGGAAGGGTATGAATTCCCTGAGACGGTAAAGGTGGAGAGCGATGGCCCGACTCTCAAACTCCAGGGGGCTTCAGTCAGAACCTGGTATCTGGCTATAAAAGGCTATGTTGGCGCCCTTTATCTGCAAAACCCCAGCTCGGTGAGTAGCGAAATTCTTGCTGATGACAGTCATCAGCGGATGACCTTCACCCTCCTGTTTGACAAGATGAGTGCCCGTCGTGTGGCTAACTCTTTTTATGAAGCCATTCAGATCAATACCTCAGAAGAAGAACAGATCGCTTTACAGAAGGATTTCGAAAAGTTTCTTGCCATGCAGGACGGCGCTATTCACCGGGGGGAAGCCAGTATTATTGAATTCATCCCGGGTAAGGGAACCCAGGTCACTGTAGCCGGAGAGAAAAAAGGTGTCATCCCCGATAAAAGGCTTTTCAATGCGCTGCTCAGAGTCTGGATCGGTGAAACGCCACCGACTCAAAAGTTCAAGGACGAGATTCTTGGCGTGAAAACCCAAGCATGATACTCAATGCTGCATGAATCCGATGGGATGCTGCCGGGTTTTGCCGGGATGGATTCCCGGTAGAACAAGGGATGGCACCGTCTGCCTCTGGAAATCCAGACAGCATAGCAGATCGTCAAAACGCTCTTCTAAATACCTGCTGGCACCAGAGCGGTCCCTGTACTCAATAAAGAGGAAGTAACAGGTCGATCGCTTGAACTTGCCGGTCTTGAGAGTTCCCCTGGAAAGCCAAGTGTGCAGATCGCACTGGTAATCCCTGTGCCAGACGGATCTGGTGTAGAACTCCAGTTTGCTGTCTTCGGCCCCGGCAAATTCTCGAATGGGAGCATTTACAGCTTCAGACTGAGAGGTATCTGTGAAAGTGCTGTTCATTAACAAAGGGCAGATCAGTACCTGTTGGCTACAGAAAGCGGATGACTGATTAGATCAGTGTTCAATGGACAGAACAAGAAGGGGTTCCCTTAACCCCCTGTGAGTTATGGCTCGTCCATGACGGAAAACACGGTTGCCATGTCTGCCGGCTTTGTATAAAGTACGCCCCGTTCTCCGGCAACGGAGGGCAAAATACACGGTGAGGTGTCCGAGTGGCTGAAGGAGCACGCCTGGAAAGTGTGTGTACGTTTGCGCGTACCGAGGGTTCGAATCCCTCCCTCACCGCCAGAACATATTACCAAACAACGCACTCGTAGCTCAGCTGGATAGAGTACTCGGCTACGAACCGAGCGGTCGAAGGTTCGAATCCTTCCGAGTGCGCCATATCAAAAAAGTCCGTCTCATTCCCATAAGAGCCGGGCTTTTTGTCGTTTTAGGGTTTCTATTTTTTTCTTCCTTCGCTGCTTTTGAATCTCGTGAATTTTAATTAAAAAGTGCGGACCTTGGTCTTTTTGTGTATTCCCGCTATTAACCGACAGGTTCTCTCTCTATCCCCGTTTGTCTCTGAAGCCCGATTATTGTCTGCGGACTTCAACTCCGCAGGTCCGCACTTTTATAGGGTGAAATTTCAATGATTTAGCACTATCGTTCTTGGTGCTTAAGAAAATCAATATTGCACTGTAGTTCTACATCCTGTTTCCGATCCGCAGGAACCTCTGTCGTTTATTGCGTAACACGAGAGGTAGTGACGTTGGGTTGAAATCCAAACAGCTTTCGTTGTTCACTCCAAATCAAAGGTATGTGTTTCATCAGGTCTGCCAGCATGAGTGTGCTGGGGTGTTGTGCCTGCAAAATGGCTTCCTGAATATCCGGAGCCAGTGTTACAAGTCGCAGAGTTCTGGAGATGAAGGAGCCTCCAGCAAGCCCTTCTTTCTTAGCCAAATCCCTTACGCTCATAACTTCACCAGAGTGAATCATACGGGTCCACTTGTGAGCTTTCACAAGGGTGCCCTAACTCCCGCTTAACTTTGAAGCAGTGAGCGAACAGGCTGTACTTTTGATAGCAGAGTACAGTTTTTATACTCGACGCAGTCTACTTTACAGCATCAGCTTGTGTTCATGATTGCTCCGTTTATTCTTCATCCAATTCTCAGGTTGATCTGTGTTTTTGACGCACGGCCTATCCTGCAACCTGTGCATTCAGCAAAAAAACAGAGTTTTCGGTCAGCGTTATGTGCTGACTGAACCTCTCTTCACCACCAGTCTCTCTGAAGCCTCCCACAACCAGTCCAGAGCCACTGTTGTTTTCACAAATTTCAACGTCCATTTTTTACCACTGTATGTCAGTCGACCTACAGACCGGACCAGTTTCCGGATCAATGGCCGGATTCCATGTTTTCTCTCAGCTTTGGGTAGCGCCCTGTATTGCAACGCCCTCAGCAAAATTTGAGCAATCTGACCGCAGGCATAAAAAGCTTGGTTGGCGTGGAATTTTTTACAGGGTGGATGATGTAAATCCAAGTCGATTAACGGCCCTTTCTGAGCATTTTCCTGCCCCTGTTTTTCGCGGTGACGCCTGACCAGCTCTTTCAGCGGCAGATCGATTCTGTTCACCAGGATCACACAGTAACGTGGCTCAAGTAACCACTGTTGCCCGTCGTGCCAGCGCCGAGTAACGACATAGGTCTGTTCCCGCTCCCATTTGGCTGGTCGGTGATAGGAGAGGATAGCCTCTTCGGTTCCGTCGCTGCGAATAGCTGTCCAGGCACTGTCGGGCAACCCTTCAATACAGTCGAGCACCGGACGACAGTTGTTGCTATTGGTCACACTGATAGAGAAGTCCCACTGCTTCTGCTCAAACCATTCGACAACCTCTTTCCTGTAGTAGGCATTATCCATACGAGCCCAGACAGGAACCCCTTGTTCGATTAACGGAGCAACATCATTTTCGAGCTGTTCTTTCCAGCCAATACAAACGTCGCTGGCTCCGGGGTTCAGGCGACCACTGACCCACAGATGACCAATGAAAATGTTGTGAAGCCAGTACTGCTTGTTGCCGCTGTAGCCAATATCAGCCTGTTCAAAGTAGCGCCCTGTCACTTCGATCTCAGTACCATCGAGAAACACCGGCAAGTACTCTTTTTGTTCAACGAAATGCCGTACCACCTCAGGTGCTATTTGCTGGCAAAGGCTGCGGGCAACGGAATACAGGGCTTTCACCGCATCGGCATTAAATAGCGTCAGGTACTCTCCCATGCGCTTGGAGGAGCGTACATCCTCAAGGCCAAGGAGACTGACTGTCGGTTTGTCTGCACGCAGAGCATCCATGTCAGACAGTTTTCCATTTCCGGCGCAGAAGTTATGAATCAGGCCAAGAAGGGAGTCTTTGTCGTCACAGCCACGATTGCGTTTTTTGAGATGAATTTGGTTTTTGAGCAGGTCAGGCAGTTTGAGCTGATTGGCAAGCCGGGCCACGAACAGGCTACCCGCCATGCCTGTCAGCTTGGCATCGGTGAATTCTATGTCGATTTTTTCAGGTTTTGGAATTACCATCTGGAGGCGTCCCTGTGCAGCACCTTGTAGGTGCGTTGTTGTTTGCACAGGTATTTTGCCTGAACAGCACAGGGGGCGCTCCTTTCAGTCCATTCTGCCTTTGCTTCTTCAGGCCGTTAAGCGGGAGTTAGGGGAATGGTTTCGAAGAGCAGCTCTGCTGCCATGATTTGCTGTTTGAGGTCGTGGGGGCGTTTGTAGATGAACTCCAGTTGATGATTCTTATTGGTTCTGACCTCAGCCAGACCCACTTCCACGAGAATCATGCCTGCCCGTTGATCCCTGGTTTGTTTGTTTGCTTTATAACCTCTGGTGTTATAGAAAGTAGTGGTAGTGGTAGTGGTAGCGGTAGAATCCCCCGGTGCTTCTCCCATAGAAGCGACCAGGTTGCGGGTCAGATCATTAATTTTGCTTCTCTGCCAGGGGGTTGGCCTTCCTGTTGCCCTGGCTTTAAGGCGGGCGAAATAACTTTCCTTGATTGCTGGAACACTTACCTTGCGCCGTTCCAGAGAAATACCCTTTAGGCCAGGCCCCCTCGGAAGGTTGATCGTTGGGGTTCTGCGGGTGACTTTTTGTCCTTTTAAGATACCTGGGCGAGAAGTATCGGCTTCAGACAGTGAAGAAGTTACCGCCTGTTGTTGACCCTTTCGCCCAACTCCGCCTGGTTCCATAGCCGCCGCCCTGAAATGATCCTTTGAACATTTGAGTCGGCGGTTCCCCGGGACAATCCAGTGGGCATTTATCCATTGCCATTAGCTGTCAAAATCGTACTCCATCGCATCCATTGGCTGTTCCAGGTAATAGCCCTGGGCATAATCGACCCCCAACTGCCAGAGGTTGGTCATCATCTGCGCATCTTCCACACCCGGCATGATGGTATTACTGTCGAGTTTGGCCAGTTTGCTGAGAAGGCTCTTCAGCTGGTTGCTGCTCTTGCCGTCCAGTGCCCTGGAATAGCGACTGTCCAGTTTGATGAAGTCGACAGCCAGATGTTGCAGGATTTTCAGGGAGAGGGTTTCACCGGCAAACTGGATCAGGGATATCTTGCCGCCAAGGCTCTGGACCTTGCTGGTGAAAGCGATCGCCTGCTTCAGCCGCTGGTGTACATCTTTCTCAGAGATCTGCAGCGTAACCAGGTCGCTTGTTAACCGTGCTGCATCCAGTAACTGGACCAGATAGGCCGGAAATTTGCCATCTGCCAGAGTCTCTCCGCTGATATGGATCATCAGGCGGACATCTTCACCCTCCTGTCGCTTCCTGGCCAGACCGGCTATGGACTGGCGCACCACCCAGCGGTCAATGTCCGGCATCAACCCGCCAGCCTGGGCCGTTGGGATAAACTCTCCGGCAGGGACTTCTCCGCCCTGAGGGCTTCGCAGCCGCAGCAGCACTTCGTAATACTTATCACCATCCCCGGTGATACTGATAACAGGCTGAAAGAACAGCAGGAAGCCATTGCCATCAAGAGCCTGCGCGATGATGGCCTGGGTATCTCCGCTGTCAGCCCGGCGGGCATTGACGGCACTTTGCGAATAGACTTCGACTCTGTTGCCACCCTCTTTTCTGATCATTTCGCTGGCGATGCCGGCCAGCGGCAGAAGCTGGTCAACCGAATCAGCCTGATGGGTTCCTGCCAGGCCAATGCTGACCGAGGTGTACAGCGTGTGTTCATTAGACTGGATCAGCTCGTTTTCAATGGCTTTTCTCAGATCATCGAGACTATCAATGGCTTTTTCGCTCTCAGAGTGATCCAGTGCGGCAAGATACACCTCATCACAAAAGTGCGTGACCGGACTTTCCTGCAGGTGCTCTGACAGCAGACGTATCATGGCTGTATGAGTGGCCAGAGATCCGGTGATGCCCGACTCGGTGCGAATATGGTCATAGTTGTCCAGCTGGATATAGGCCAGAATCCGGGGCGGCTGGCCTTCATTCAGAAGGGTCATGAAAGCCTCCCGGGCAACCAGGTCGTTATCACTGCTGTTACTGTCACCGGCAGTGGCCATTGAGTTAACCAGAACCTGAATACAGGCTTCTCCATCAAAATAGGTATTGGAGAGGGTCAGTTCGCCGGAGAACCCGTTGCCACTGGCATCACTGAACGAACAACGGATGACGGATGACTCTGCTCCGTTGAGAACACCCTTCATCAGGCTTTTCACCGCCCCCTGGTCATTGCCCGCAATCATGTCAATCAGGGGCATGCCCGCCAGATCGTCAGCATCGGCGTAACCGAACAATTTCAGATACTCTTCATTGGCGTCAACGTGCATACCTTCATGCACAAAGGCAATGGCCTGGGAAGCGCTCTCCATGAGTCGTTGGCATCGATGTTCAGCTTCTTCCAGGTCCTTGGTAAGACGGAGTAATTCCCGGCGATTATCAAGTGCTGACTTTTCTCTCAGCAGTACCTGGACAGCAAGGTTTTCATTTTGAGCATAAATGGTGTCATGAGCCCCCTTTTCCAACCAGTACGCGCTCTGATCCAGGTCCGGTTTGGCCAGTGAAACCAGCAGGGGAATGTCCAGTTGCAATCGTTGAATGGCTGATAAGGCCTGCTGCGCTGTCAGCAAAGGGGTTTCTTCGACCGTCAGCATGATGTCCCAGACACTTCCGGACAGGGACTCTTCCAGCTCTTCAAGGGTCTGTAGCCACTGAATGCGAGCCGGGAGACCGGCGTTGCGCATCAGCTTCACCCAATGCTCGGCGCGATTGCTGGACTTCTCAAGAACCAGCAGGCGGAGGGTCGGTTGGTTATTATTATCTGCGTTACCCATTGTGCCCTAACTACTTGTTTTTCTATAAGCACAATGATGACAGGGTTGCACCTTAACACAAGGTTTGTAGGGAAAAAGCGCGATGAAGTCCACTATATGCGCCTAACTAATAGGTGCCTATAGTGGCAGGAAAGGCTTGTTCTTGATCTATAACCGGACCAGGTTTTTACGGAGGCTCATCCAGGATGCGGAATTCAAACTGGCTGAAACTCTCGGTACTGGCGACGCACTTCAGCAGTTGTCCTTTATTGATATTGCCCTCGGACAGCAGCATGATTTTGATACCGTTCCTGAATTGAAGCATGGGCGTAATGATGGTTTCCGTTGCGTTTATTCCGGGAACAACCGGAAGAATGAAACAACGCTGGTAGTGTACGTTGTCCTCGGTTTTCTTGACGACAGTGACCGCGGAAGGCTTTGTTTTCGCAGACAGCAGCTCTACACCGATAGTCACTGTACTTTTGTCCCTGACGTGCAGCCAGCGGATAACGGCGAGCATCCAGTGATGAGCACTGTCCTCACAGATGGCCATTATCTCTCCTATCTTGAGCTGATCGGGAAAGGGCGCTTTTATATTCAGGCAATAACCGCTGGCACTGGTGTTCAGAACCCTACAGTTATAGTTGGGATAAAGCAGTTTTCCCTCTTCTTCCGTGGAGTACTGAATAGCATTGGAAGCATTTGGGTTGTATCCTTCGCCGTCATTTCGGCGTGAGTCGTGGGCGCTGGACCAGGCGTCGTCACTAGAAAAATCACTTTTTCCAGCCTGACCGGTATCCGTATGATTGGCGACCAGGTCATCAAAGGGGTTCAGGTTCGATAGATAAAAATGTGCGGCGCTCATGCCGGTACATATAAGGCATTCGGCGCTTTTATGTTGCCGCTGGTGCTTTCTGGTGGCTGGCGGACTCCAGGCCGAAGAAAGATGTTCTATCACTGTTTTAGTCAGAGCCCCCGGCTTGTCACCGGTTGTCGACTCACTGAGTTTTTTCAGGTGGGCTTTGAGCAGGCGTACGTCTACCCCCCTGAGTTTTGCCGAAGAACTGTCAGGAGCGGCGGTGCTGTAGTTCAGGCCCTGGTCGGCATCAAGGTTGGTTGCCAGATAACAGTTCCTGTCGGTGTCCAGCAGTTTGCTGTGCGGAGCCCACAGGCTCAAGGCAGTATTAACCTGCCGTATTTCTTTGGGGTGCAGCTGGTTGGCCCGGCAACGACTCAGCAGTAAAGAGCGCTTGTATTGATCGGCTAAGCTCAGTTTTCTGGCCCTGGAGGTTTCGGAATCTTCGAGCTGGTAATCAAGCAGTTCGCGCTCCTGGGCTATCAGGTAAAGGCTGTGCATTTCAAGCCAGAGGCGATTGGGAGTGGGCCGGTAATTTTCGCAGCAGAACAGGTGGATGGAGGCACTTTCGGCCATGGCCCTGTGCAGTGCAGCTGGCAGGGGGCTGTCATGCTCCTTGCTATCGATACAGGTCTGCACCACGACTTTGTATGAGCACAGAAGTTCCCCCAGAAGTTTCTGACAAAGCGTATAGGTGGTCTGCTGCTGTTCGTTAAAGGAAATGATACCGCCAAGCGTTTTTTTACTGAGCTGCTGTACTGTAGAATAAACTGCCGGCCGGAATAACTCTGTGAGCGAAAGGTGGTGCGATGGCGCCAGCTTGATCTGAGTCATCTCGGTCAAAGCCGGCAGGAGCTGCCTGGCCGATTTTTTCAGATCGGTCTTGGAAAGAGACGTCAGCCATTTTTCGATCGATGTCGTATCGATTTCAGAAAACGACAGGGCTTCCAGAGTACGCTGCGGTAATTGCAGCTGATTCCTTTCAATCTGCGAATCCATTACTTAATCCTGAAGGCGTTGAAGCCCGATATCCATCCGGGCTTTTTTCTCATCATAATTTTCGTTCGGATAATAATCCAGTGTTGAAGCACTTCTGCTGTTTTGATTCTGACAAATGCGTACCCATACCTAGTACCCCGTCCCGCTGCAAATGATAGGTTCAGTGGTTCGTAAAGCGGCCATATGCAAGGCAGACTTGTGCAGGCGTAGTCATTCTACGTCAATCAAGTCTAACGCTGTCAGAT
>JBPCXN010000083.1:0-43962 GCA_051008495.1 Endozoicomonas sp.
TACGGCGGATTCTCCAGGTAAAACCCGGAAAGGCCGCAAGGTTCTGACTTCCAGCCCCGAAAAAAAACTCAATGACCAGCAGCCACTTGACTCTGGCAAGCCAGATTTGTCACTGGGCGAACGCATGGTGAAGCAGCTGAAAAAAGTCTATTTAATGGTGAAAGTGTCTCTGGCATACAACCTTATTAAGATAGTTTCCCGGCTGGATGACCTGCTGGTCAGAAAGTTTGTGGCTGCTCATGACAAGGGGCGGCAGACCGCTGATAAACAGGACAGTAAAGTTTCCTATCATGCCGGTGATGAAAGTGTGATCAAAGCTGAGAGCGCCAGACCCCGAAACCCCAGCTTCGAATCAAGGCAAACCCTGCTGGGTCCAGTGATTGCTGAGAATACCGAGGATTTGCTTGGGGTGACCTATCCCGGAGGCATACCGCCTCATGAAAAACAATATTACAAAAAGCCAAGACTGGTGGTGCTGAAGGATGGTGCTACCAATCGGTATGGTCATGCCCTTCTGGCTTTCGGCGACCCCGCTGTAGGGGATGATCGCTATGTGCAGATCAGCTCAGCCAATTGGTACCCTGAACATCTTAACGACCGGCAGATGATGGACTACCTGGAGAAATGGGGGAATCAGGTGGCATTTGAGATCAATCTTGATTGTGAAGACACCGAGGGTATGTTCAGTAAGCTGGATCAGCTGTCGAAAAACAAGTGGCTCTGGGGCGGCCCGCTGCATAATTGCATGAGTTTTTGTAAAGAAGTGGCTAAGGCAGGAGGAAGCAATTCAGAGTTTTTTACGGATTACGCGACGCTCAGCAACCGGCTGCTAAACGGGCTAAGTAATGGGATTTTGCAAGGTGTAAGTGTGGCGGCCAGAGAGATGACCGACCGACACCCTGATTTCAGGTGGCGGATAGCTGATGTGGAAGAGGCTATCCGATACTGCGGTCTGGACGAGATCAGTGAACCTACTCCCAGTGCATACATGCAGGAAGCCATTGACAGAATGGCTCGAATACTGACTTCATCCCGGTTGTCTGGGTCCATGGCAATGGAAATGGAGTCATTACTGAAAAGACACTGTGGCAACAGCGCATGGTCTGAGCTGGAGCGGGCTGACCAGCAATATCTGGCGAACTCTAATCACCTGCTGGCCGACCTGCCACTGGCTGGCGCCTATAACCTGCCTGTAGGAAAGCGCAGGGTGGGGCCCCAGACAATGCAGGGCTTCAATGAGGGAAATGATGAACTTTGATTTCAGGGTGTCTGCATAGCAAAAGGGCCGGACTTGTTCCGGCCCTTTTGCTTAAAAGGCGTTCCGCTTTGTCAGCTTTCAGCCTGGATAGCCGTCAGGGCGATGGTGTAAACAATGTCGTCTACCAGGGCACCACGGGACAGGTCGTTAACAGGCTTGTTCAGGCCCTGCAGCATTGGACCTACAGAGATAACATCAGCACTGCGCTGAACGGCCTTGTAAGTCGTGTTACCTGTGTTCAGGTCAGGGAAGACGAGCACAGTTGCGCGGCCGGCAACGTCACTGTCAGGAGCCTTGCTGCGGGCAACAGATTCAACAGTTGCCGCGTCGTACTGCATAGGACCGTCAACCACCAGATCGGGACGCTTTTCACGAACCAGACGGGTAGCTTCGCGAACACGCTCCACGTCTTCACCGATACCGGAGCTACCGGTGCTGTAGCTGATCATGGCGATACGGGGCTCAATACCAAAGGCTACGGCAGAGTCAGCGCTCTGGATGGCGATATTGGCCAGAGCTTCAGCATTCGGGTTTGGATTAACAGCACAGTCACCGTAAACCAGAACCTGTTCAGGCAGCAGCATGAAAAAAACGGAGGAAACCAGACCACCGGAATCCCTGCTCGGCTTGATCAGCTGGAAAGCCGGACGAATCGTGCTGGCTGTAGTGTGAACAGCACCGGAAACCAGGCCGTCGACTTCACCCTGGGCCAGCATCATGGTGCCGAGCACGACGGTGTCTTCCAGCTGGGCTTCCGCCATGGGCTCATTCAGCCCCTTGTGCTTACGCAGCTCGACCATGGGCTCTACATAACGGCCACGGATGTGCTCAGGTTCCATAATAATCAGGCCGGCAGGCAGTTCAATGCCGTTATCGCGGGCGACCTGTTCGATGGTTTCTTTCTTGCCCAGCAGGATACATTCGGCAATGCCACGCTCCTGGCAGATTGCCGCAGCCTGGATAGTGCGGGGCTCATCGCCCTCAGGAAGGACAACACGCTTTCTCGCGGCAATGGCGCGCTGGACCAGGTTGTAACGGAAAGCAGGAGGAGACAGACGACGTTCAACCAGCTCTTCACAGTGTCCCTTGAACCACTCGGCGTTGAGGTGGTCCGCCAGGGTGTTCATGACGTTTTCTATGCGATCAGTGTCGTCCAGTGGTAGCTCGTTGTTCATGCGATCGAGCTGGGTCGCAGTGTTGTAGGAGTCTTCCTGGGTAATCATGACCGGCAGACCTGTAGCAATCGCCTTGTTGCACAGCTCCATGACGGCTTCGGATGGCTTGATGTCGCTGGTGATCAGCAGGCCTGCCAGGGGCACACCGTTCAGGGCAGCCATGGCTGTGGCCAGGATGATGTCGTCACGATCTCCAGGGGAAATCACCAGGTTGCCCGGCTTCAGGTGATGGATCATGTTTCTGGGCGTGCGTGCACTCAGAGTGTAGGAAGTGACACGACGGTTGGCGATTTCACCTTCGTTGATGATTTCCATGCCCAGATAGTTGCAGATATCCAGGGTGCGGGGAGAGGACAGGGCATCATTCCAGGGGATGTAACCCAGGGGCTGGAAGGCTTTATGGCTGAATTCCGGCAGCGGCTTGAGAGCGCCGTCTTCTTTCCTTAGTTTGCTGAACGCTTCGGAGCCCAGCTTGTTCAGGATGTAGCCAATCACCTTCGGGTTCTTGATACCGCCAAAGCTGTCTGCGGCAATTTCAAGCTTGTCTGCTACGTCTTCCAGACTGCCCTCGCCCGGCTCGGAAACCAGGATAATGTCAGCATTCAGGGAACGGGCCATGTCATTGTTCAAGCGATTGGCGTAGGGCATCTGTCGGGTAGGAACCAGACCTTCAACCACCATGACTTCAGCGCCCATGGAGGCTTCGTCGAACAGAGCGACGACCTCTTCCATCAGCTCGTCACCCTTGTTGTCACCCAGGAGGTCTTCAACATGGTTGGAGCTGATTGGCGCAGGCGGCTCATGGTCCATGATGCGCTGTACCAGTTTGGTGGAACGCTCCGGGCCTTTGTCATTAACGTGCAGCTGGGCGACGGGTTTAAAGAACTTTACACGCAGGCCGAGCTTGTCGAGGACCCGCACCAGCCCCAGGGTGACGGAGGTCAGGCCAACGCCATAGCGGGTAGGAGCAAGAAAAAATGTACGCATGTAGGCTTCCGATATTTTCTTCAAGATGCAGAACAGGAGGCCGAAGCCCCCTGTTTAAATAACAAGCTGTTTTAGAGCTGTTTCCAGCTTAAGCAACCAGTGCCTGCGTATCGCGGGCAATCATCAGCTCTTCGTTGGTTGCTACCACCATGGCCACTGTGGAGCCTGCTTCGGTGATCACACCGCTCTTGCCGCGGAAAGTTTCTTCGTTGAGCTTTTCGTCCATTTTGAAGCCAAAGATGCTCAGGCGCTCAAGGACGTTCTTGCGAATGACACTGGAGTTTTCGCCGATACCGCCGGTGAACACCAGCGCGTCGATCTTGCCTAGGGCGGCAGCAAAGCCAGCCAGTTTTTCCGCCAGAACGTGGCAGAATACGTCCAGGGTCAGCTGGGCCTGTTCGTTGCCTTCTGCAGCGGCGTTCTCAATTACACGGCAGTCGCTGTCCATTCCGGACAGACCCAGAAGGCCGCTCTGCTTGTTCAGCATGTCAGTGATTTCATCCAGGCTGTAACCCAGTTTCTTGTTCAGGAAGCTGAACAGGTTCGGGTCTACATCTCCGGAGCGGGTACCCATCACCAGGCCTTCCAGAGGCGTCAGACCCATAGTAGTGTCGATGGACTTGCCGTTCTTGATGGCGCAGGCGCTGGCGCCGTTACCGAGGTGTGCTACCAGGATGGCGCTGTCGTTAATGTCCAGGCCCTGCATGTCGGCAGCAGCCTGCCCTACGTAGCGGTAGCTGGTGCCGTGGAAACCGTAGCGGCGAACGCCGTGCTCCTTGTACAGATTGTGTGGAACCGGGTACAGGTAAGCTTCCGCCGGCATGGTCTGGTGGAAAGCTGTGTCGAAAACAACCGTGTTGGGCATACCCGGGAAGAATTTCTGAGCTGCACGGATACCTGTCAGGTTGGCCGGGGTGTGCAGAGGCGCCAGGTGGGTGCAAGACTCAATGGCGTTCAGGACTTCATCAGTTACCAGGCAGGACTGTGTGAATGCCTCGCCGCCGTGAACCACTCGGTGGCCGATGGCAGAAATGGAGTCGATCAGGCCTTCGTTGCGCAGCAGACCCATCAAGCCTTCAATCGCAGCTTCGTGGGCAGCCTGTCCCAGAGACTGGCTGCCTTTCTCACCGTTGCTCTTGTTGGTATAAAGAGTCCAGCGCAGAGCCGCTTCGCTGCTGCCCAGACGTTCAGCCAGACCGCTGATGCTTTCCTCTTCGGTTTTCGGGTTAATCACTGCAAATTTCAGGGATGAACTGCCGCAGTTGATAACCAGAATGCTGTCTTTGCTCATAAAACCTATACCTAAAGCCGGGGCGGAAAAAACGGTAGATACCTGCAGGGATCACGTACGTCAGCTCAATCCCCTGAAGCCTGAAAACGGTAAAGATCAGGTAAGAACCGCAGTCTGCTTCTCAGATGGAAATAAGGCCCGGCCGGAAACGGCCAGAACGACGTGAGGGTCGTGATTATAACCATTGATCTGGGTCAATGGACTGCGTATTGATGCGTATACAGGTTCTTCTGGGTGGTCGAGTGTTAACCGCTGTAATCGGGTTGTTGACAGTGAATAGTGCCCGTCACAAAGATGATGAACTGTCGTCTTTTGCGCTCATAATGTGATGACTAAATGTAGTTCTTTATGGCAGATTCTCAAGGTCGAACCAGGCTGATGCCAGTTCCGGCAAACCCTTTGCCATGGCCATGAGAATGTCCTGGCTCAGGTAGGCGGCAGTGGCTACAAGCATGACGGAGAATATGGGCGCATAGGCGCCAAGGACAATGGCGAAGAAACCGGGAGGCTCCGGCTCTTCCCCAAACCGGTTCCAGTCCTCAGTCCCCTGACCCAGGGCCAGGTATACGAGAAACAGCAGGTTCAGGACGGGAATCAACAGGAACAGCGCCAGCCAGGCGGAGCGATCCATGTCATGCAGGCGGGCAATGACCAGGTAAAGTGTTAACAATGCTGCGGAGGCATGGAAAGCGATGGCCAGCATCAGGGACTGGCCTTCGGACAGGCTGCCACCGATAAGCCTCGGGAGATAATCGGGGAGCAGGAAGGCGGCGGCTTCCAGGATCACCACCAGCCAGCTCATGGCCAGGTAGCGGGAGCGACCCATCCGGCTGATCATGCTGGAGGAACCCAGTTCGCTATCATCCAGTGTCAGGTCACTATCGTCGACAGTGGCTGGCTCCAGTTCGTTTTCCCCATCCATGGACAGAACCCGGCACTGGCCGCCGGCCGTCTGTATCGACTTTTCGTACTCCCGGGCTTTCCATTCGGGAATCTCTTTGCGAACGGTGTAGGGCTTTCCTGAAAACAGCCGCTCAATCCGCTCATCATCGGCATTGAATAGTTCCGAGAGGTTGTCCCTGACCTGGTCTTCAGCAAATCCCGAAAGGATTTTTCCTTCAAACAGGACTTTGTACGTGATGTCGTTCATTGGGCTCGTCCATGAGCTGTGGGCTTCTGTCGGTTAAAACTTATCGGCAGAAACCCCAGGACCTGCATGGTCCCCGGCAGCTATGGCTTGGTAGCCTCCGGGCTGGACTCAGAACGGCCTGACAACGGCCAGGACAATGATTCCGACCAGGAACAATACCGGCACTTCATTGAACCAGCGATAGAAGGTGTGGGAGCGGGTATTGGCGTCTCTGGCGAACTTCTTTATGAAAGCGCCACAGAGATGGTGATAACCAATCAGCAGGAACACCAGGGTCAGTTTGGCGTGCATCCAGCCGCTGCTCATGTAATAGGACGGGTTAAAGCTCAACAGCCAGAAACCCAGCACCAGGGTGGCGATCATAGAGGGAAGCGCTATGCCACGATACAGTTTGCGTTCCATGACCTTGAAGCGCTCCCTGCTGGTTTCGTCGTCACTCATGGCGTGGTAGACAAACAGCCTTGGCAGGTAGAACAGGGCTGCAAACCAGCAGACAATGGCAATGATATGAAAGGCTTTAATCCAGAGCATGCGTGCATCTCGCGTGGTTAGTTATTATTTTCAGGCACTCAGTACTCTAATCCCCCATCAGGGTATTGTCGAACCGATTTCTTTCTCAATGGCCTCGCGGCTAATGACGCCACAAAGATGCTTTTGCTTTCTGGAGAGCGAGTAAACGCAAAGGGTGCTGACAGAGTGGCGCTGCATGGTTTCCAGGGCGTCGTGCAGAGTGGCCTGGATACTGATGGTCTGGACAGGCTGCATGTTCTCCGGCTCAGGGGGCGTTTGGGTGTCCTGATCATTATTGTTGATGACTGCCGTATACTGGCCTTCCAGCTCCAGGATAATCCAGCGATTGTCAGGTTCTCTGCCAGAGGATTCAGAAAATTTCTCTGCCGGCAGAATGCTGTAATCCGTTTCCATCAGGCTGGCGACACCTGTCCGGCTCAGCCACTGGTACATTGGCGATTGTTGCAGTGAATACCCTCTGGCGGCCAACTGTCTTCCTACCAGGCCCCCCTGTGAGCCGGTGAGTCTTCCGGCCACCAGGCAGGCAATCACTATGGCAAACATGGCTGGCATGATGATGTGTGGGTTGCGGGTCAGTTCCAGAACTGTGATCAGAGCTGCCAGAGGCGCCTGTAGGACGGCTGCCATCATTGCCACCATGCCCAGCAGGGCATGAAAGGCGCTGCTGATATCAGGAAGATTGAACAGCCGGTCTCCTGCTATGCCAAAGGCTGAACCCGCCAGGCAGCCAATCATCAGGGAAGGTCCGATAATGCCCCCGGGGATACCCAGCCCGGTGACAGCCGCTGTTAACAACAGTTTTCCTGCAAGCAAAATGAACAGGAAACTGAGATTGTGTACCTGGCCATTGAGAATGGCATCAATGGTGTCGTAGCCAATTCCCATCAGCTCCGGCAGGAAAATGCCGGCTGTTCCCATCAGGACCCCTGCCAGCAGAAGCGGCCTGAAAAACATTCCCTGTCGTTTATTGCCGGTAAAGACCTGCAGGTGGATAAAGGCTGCGGCCAGACAGCCAATCAGCATTGCAGCCAGTGCCGCCACCCCCAGTTCGGTCAGTGAAGCCATGGGAATGACTGGCACCACGAACGCCGGATCGGAGCCATAGACAAGCTGTGACATCAGCGCCGCCATCACGGATGCCGCCATCACCGGGATAAAACTGCCCAGGGAATAACTCCGGACGATGACTTCCATGGCGAAAATGACACCTGCCATGGGCGTATTGAAGGAGGCGGAAATGGCTGCAGCGGCTCCACACCCAGCCAGGGCGTTAAGGGTGTTTTCCGGCAGTTTCAGTTTCTGTCCGAGAATGCTGCCGGCTCCTGCACCCATATGCACCGCCGGTCCTTCCCGGCCCACTGAGAAGCCACTGGCTAAAGCCGTCAGTGCTCCAGAGAACTGCAGGAGCACTCCGGTAAACGACAGTTTTCCTTTATGAAATGTCAGTCGTTCAACCACATGAAGAATGCCAACGGTTCTCTGTTGAGCAGGAACGGACCTGAACATCAGGTAAATCACCAGGGCGCCGCCGATGGGGAGAAAAAAGCGGGCAATGGCCGGCAGGGTTTCAAAGTGCTCATCGCCCAGGGGCAGCCAGAAGCTGGTAGCAAACGACAGCAGCTCCCGGAAGACAATCAGCAGGCCCCCGGCAATCACGCCTATGATCAGACCCAGAAGCGTCAATTGAGGCAGAGCCTCTGATTCTGACAGCTGAACCCGCAGTTTATGCAGAGAACGCCCCCTGGGCTGACGATCATGGTCGAATAAAGGCAAAGATGACTCCGGAAACGGGCGGAATTGTGGCTTATTTTTGCATGACTGGGAGCTGGCCGGCCTATGCCAGATCAGGCTTCTGGTAGTGTACCGGATTGTCATGGGGCAGCTCTACCTGTACAAAGCCGTTGGCCAGACGGATTTAAAGGAGAACGCCGATGCTTTCGGGCATAGTGACACTGCTGCTGTTTACGGTAATGGGCAATACCATCAGCACCACTCTTAATCTGCCCGTTCCCGGTTCTGTTGTGGGGCTGATATTGCTGGTTGTCTGGCTGGTGTTGAAGGGGGAACCTTCCGGGGAGCTGGAAAAGGTCAGTCAGTTCTGCATTCGCTATATGGCGGTTCTGTTTATCCCGGCCGCTGTCAGTGTGTTTTTCATGACCGGCCTGCTGGCGGAACAGTGGCTGCCCCTGACCCTGGCGGTTTTTGTTGCTACCCCCGTGACCCTGGTGTTGACCGGACTGTTCATGCAGTGGGCGCTGAAACGCACAGGCAGTGAGGAACACCCGTGAGGGATATTATTAACATCTTTGAGATGCAGCTGGCGGAGCCGTTGACCGTGTTACTACTGACACTGGGGGCTTACCAGCTGGCTGAGTGGGTATTCATCCGCTGTGGCCGGAAAGCTTTCTTTCATCCCCTGGTCAGTGCCAGTCTTGTCGTCTACCTGGTGATCCGCTTCCTGCCGATGGAGCTTGATACCTACCGGGAGCACAGCGACATTCTGAGAATACTGCTGGCGCCGTTTACTGTAGCGCTGGCCGTGCCTCTGTCCAGGCATTTGCATAACCTTCGCTCCCATGCTGGCCCGGTACTGTTCTCCCTGCTGTTTGGCTCTTTTGTCGCCGTGGCCGGAGGCCTGGCCCTGGCATGGTCTGCCGGGGCAGTTCCTGAAGTGATGTTGTCTCTGGCCACCAAGGCAATCACCACGGCCGTTGCCCTTGTCGTGTCAGAGGAAATTGGCGGTATCGTGCCTCTGGCCGTCGCGGTGGTCTGCATCAGTGGCATCTTTGGCGGCATTATCGGCCCCTGGCTGTGCCAGAAATCTGGTATCCGTGACCCCAGGGCAGTCGGCTTTGCCCTGGGGGTCAATGCCCATGCAGGCGGCACTGCAAGGGCTTTCGAGATTAATATGACCATGGGCGTCTATGCCAGCCTGGGCATGTGTCTCAACGCAATTCTTACTCCGGCTGTTCTGCCAGCTGTTATCGGCCTCTTTTTCTGACTGTTCTGCTGCACAGGGATGTGCGGGAGAAACTTGCAACACCTAGCCGATCTTCTATCCTGCCTTTTTGAACAGCTCTGTATTTCCGTGATAATTCTGGTAGCTGTCGAGCTGCCTTCCTCCCCGTCCCCTCCAGTTTTTTTGGGAGAGCATCATGATCCTTCCTGCAGCAAAACCATTCCCGGTGTCGATCAGTTTGCTGGCGATTATAATCGGGACCATTTCCAGCCTGGCTGTCAGTGCACCAGTCCCCCCAGATGTCTGCGCCCGGTTCTATCCTGATAAGGGCTCTGAACATCGAAAGACTTGTGATGTCTATAAAGACAGAACAATCAAATTTCTGGCGCCAGGGGAAGATCTCTCTCAGGAGGTTGAGAATGCCGGGGAAGGTACGCTGATTATCATCCCTGCAGCCACCGGCCCTAACCCCGGTCCCATTCCCAATCGGTATTTGCTTAAGAAGCCTCTGAAGCTTAAAAAAGGGATGGGACTTCTGGCGGCTCCCGGTGGAGCCCAGGGTTTTTTTGAAATTGCTCCGGACAGCGATTTTTCGATTGGCGATGACCCGGTTTTCTGCCTGTTAGCGCTGGGGGAGGGCAGCCACGTCGTCGGTTTGAGGAGCGATGCACGGAATGAGTCTGAAGGAGGCTCTTTTGGCGCGGCCACTCAGCTGCACTTCAACCAGCAGGATGAGAAGCCCAGGACCGTGATTTATACCACGGGTATCAACGGTTTCAGAGTTTCCTGGGCCGATCTCACGGGGCGTTTTGGCATGGACTCAGTAGTGCTGGCGAACAATGCCGACAACAGAACCGATGTTATTGGAGGGACTTTCCATAAGGTAGTGCACAGCTGGATAGAGTCCTCTGGTGCACTTCACAATGTCCAGATAGCCACAGCAAAAGTCAGTGACCCCGCCAGAAAAGAGAATGTTGAAATAGCCCATAACGTTCTCTATGTGAATGGAGCTTCAGACGACACACTCAAGGAGAGAGCTGTTCATGTCATCAACGGTTGTGGCGAAGTTCAGCATAACGACATCCGGTTTGATGGCCGGATTCCCAGCTTGAGCAAGGTCAGGGTGGCTGTCGCCCTGGAAGCGGTCGACGGCACAGTAGTCAAGGAAAATGCAGTTCTCTCCGCCCAGCAGGAAGCCCGTGATAACGATTTTATTTTCGAGCTGCTTGACCGCGGCAGCGCCAAGTTGAGAGCAGAGCTGTTTTTCAATGCCAGAACGGATAAGGCCCAGCTCTGGACCGGGAATGTGGACGGCTCTGGCGTAAAAAGAGATGATATCTACCGCCAGATCAGCCTGCCTTATTTTCAGACCAAAGATCAGTTTTTCAGTAGAGGGGCCAGGGCTGGTGTCAGTCTGGCACCACTCTACCTGGTGCAAGATCTGAATGGTATGCAAACCTATATCAATGGCACCGATGCCAGCGCCTATATGGCAGGAGAGAAAGACGAGCTGGAGTTTGATTTTGCTTATGAAGACGACGGTCAGTCGTTTGGCAGTCAGGATAACACTGGGCTGAAGGTAGCTGTAGGGCTGGGTTGGTCAGCAGCAATAGTTAGTGGTGTTATCACGGTGGGTATGTGTATTCTTGCCTTGAGGTACAGACATCGAATTGGGATTCTGGAGGGGTTAGCAGCGGCTGGCGCTAAGAAAGTAATTGATACGGTGAGTAATACCGAAGCCAGTGTCGGCGGTGGCACATCCGGTGGTAAGATTGTAATAGGGGAAAACTATGCAGCTGTGCCTGCTTTCCTATCTAAAAGCAATCCAAAACCTGAATGAATACACGTCACAATAAACTCAGAACCAGGGGGAGGTTAAGGCCTGACCCTGGTCGCTTTATTCTCTGACAGAAATCGCATATCACCGCTGGTGCGTGCTACAGTCCACCCCAATATCAACAATGGGTAGATCACTCACTGAGAACGCCGATGTTTGAAAAACAGGACCTGCTCAAACTGGCGAGAATGCCCATGCCCTTTGGCAAATACTCGGGGCGGGTCCTGATTGACCTTCCGGAAGAATACCTGCTCTGGTTCGCCAAGAAGGGGTTTCCGGAAGGTGAACTGGGGCGGCTGTTGCAGTTGGCACTGGAGATTCACATCAATGGTCTCACAGACATCATTCAGCCCTTGAAAAAACAGCCGTGATGACCAAGAAGAACATAATGAACTGCAGAGGCATAACAGCCAGCAGGCTGTTATGCTATTGCCACTGAAGTTGAGCCAGATTGCTCGATTACTCAACAGCCAATACTTTTAAGCACCAGGCCCTTAATAACTTTCTTCGACTCTCCGATAAATCGCGTGTACGAGGCATATATTTCGTAGACAGCCAGATAGCCATTTCAGTTCGTTCCAGTATCTTTTTGGCATGGGACTTCACTGCTGCTGGATCATTAAGCTCAAACACGCCGTTCATTGATGGATAAAGCAGGTAGTATGTGCGTAATACTTTTTCATAAACTACGTCAAAAGTGAGTGACTCGTTTCCAACGGGTTCTTCAATATTAGGATCAACGTAGTAAGCGCTGAAATCTTCATCATTAGGCAGTATTCGTATACTGATTTGCGGCGCATTAGTGACATAAGGCGGGTTCATAAAGTCAAGGTAGCTTTGAGGCGGAAAGTTGTCAGGATTGTCTGCACCATTGACTGTAAAGGTAATAAGCCGGTTGTCAGAGGTGTCCGTATCCACTTCAAGAGTTTCGCCGGGTTTAAAGTCTGAAGAGATCAATACCGCGTCGCCAGGAGCTTGCAGAGGAATTGAACGATATTGCCAGACTTTCATGGTCAGCCCGTCAGCAGCAGTGACTTTATTGCCTCGCCGATAAACCGATACCGTCACAGGCTCTGCTGTTCCAAGATTAAGGAATTCAGTGGTTGAGCCATACTGTTCGGCATACACCGCTTGCTGGTTGGAGGCAATATAGTAGTCGGTTTCATTCAGTACTATGCCATATTTCTCACTATAGAGTTGTAATGAGGTTGCATCATCAGCAAGCAGGGTTTGTATCTCTTCAGTCAGGTTGAAGTCAAACAGCCAGCCCCTGGCATTGCCGGCACGGGTATTGGCGTAATCAACCGCGCTGATGGGTACGCGTTGTTTACCACACACTGCCACCAGCTCTACCGGGCCAAAGTCAAACTTGGGGTTGTCACCATTTTGATAATAGTCAGGGAAAGTACCGGAAAAATCAGCAGTGAGCGTATTGCCCTTCTGATGAATAACAGCAGGACCTAAAGCAATCTTGCCGCCGCCATTGTTTTGCGTGCCTTCAGGTGTTGGAATATTGGGTGTATTACTCACCAATAATCGGCCTGTAGGTGCAGATATCATTTCTTCATCAGGATAAAGCGGCGCAATAGTTCCGACAATTTCCAGCTCTTTTGGATTGGTCAGCTTCTGTTCGTAGAGTTTTTCAATTTCTTCGTTGGTGCTGCCATTCAGGGGGGCAGAAGCACGAAACAGGTAGTATCTAAAGATAATGCCTTTGGCTTCAGGCGGCCAGCCAGGTAAGTTGATCTGTGCATCGGGAAAGGCTTGATAGACATACGAGCCTGCGCCACCATCGGCCTGAATATTGATGTTACGATAAAAGTTAATCCATTGACCGACGGCTTTAGTAAGACTGCCGCTGATAATTTCAGTGCCGCCCAGTGTCAGGGCAAAATTTTCTATAAAGAATTGTGTTGCTGGTGGAGAGCCTTCGGGGTTGATGTCGGTCATGCTGCCGGTCATGGTCATGACTGCTCCAAGGCAGTCTTCTG
Organism: Endozoicomonas sp.; assembly: GCA_051008495.1. Classification (GTDB taxonomy): domain Bacteria; phylum Pseudomonadota; class Gammaproteobacteria; order Pseudomonadales; family Endozoicomonadaceae; genus Endozoicomonas_A. The sequence goes on from JBPCXN010000083.1 coordinate 13,180, forward strand.
GCTGCACTGAACTTGAGCCTGACTGCACCCCAGTGACTGTTGTATTCATGGATTCATCAATGGTATTCAGCATGCTGCCGAAATAATTCCATTCAGCAGGTATGATCTTTTGGGATGAACCTTTAAACGTCTGGGCTTTCTGGATCCATGCAAGAAAGTCAGCGTCATCCATTTTACAGGTACGAGCTTCGACCTGAGCAGAGTTCATCAGCGCTAAAGCTGTGCCGGGACAGGGGCCGGAAGGTGGTATGGTCGCCACTTGAGCATAGTCATTATTATTAGCTGTGCCGGGATTGACTTTAAACGTGCCTGAGATATTGATACGGGGGAAATCAAAAATACTCATTGGTTAAACCCTCCCTGGCGCAATGCACCTGTTCGATGGGTTAAACCCGCTGAGGATAAGCAGATCTGCATTGTGTTGCTTGGCTTTATTATGGTCATCTCAAGTTCCTTGTTCGTTTTTTTTCTTGAAAGTGACTGCTTCGCATTTTTAATTTTATTTCCAGAGTGCGTTGCCAGCATTACACAATAACCGTTGTATTCAAAGAGAAGAATTGATTACAAAGGTTTGGAATTAAAGCCTGTATGCGGGGGTCGTGCTAATAGCTGATTTAAAAGTGTGGGAATGTTTTTTCTTATTTACGACAGGTGTTTGTAGAATATTGTATACTTCGATTTGGCTATGGGGTTGATGTGTTGGTTGTTTCTAACTGTCGTGAAAACGGAGTAATGCCGTCACAAGTAATTAATTACTCAGGAATGCTGAATATAATGTTTGAACTGTTTATTGTTACCACTGCTGCATTTTATTATGAGATACCGTAGGAAAGTGTAATATTATTGTCGTCTATTGAGTAGCCCTGCGGCTGACGGAAATGTATTTGAAGGTACAACCGTTATATTGGTTTGTGTGCGGGCTGAATGGCCTGGCAGAGAAAGCGGTCGTGATACTATCCGGACAATATCGAGCATGGCTGGCGGATAATCGAATTTTCAGTGCAGCCTGTGTGGATAGAGTGTGAATAAATATGTAATAATAAGGAATATATATTCCTTTGCTGGATAATGACCGGCACTGACTTGATAGCTATAACAGTAACGGGAAGGACAGATGATCAAGGTAGGTATCGTAGGGGGCACAGGATATACCGGTGCGGAATTACTGCGCTTGCTGGCAGTGCATCCTGATGTGGAAGTGACCGTAATCACTTCCCGCAAAGAGGCGGGAAAACCGGTCAGTGACCTTTATCCGGGCCTGCGTGGCAATATGGATGTTGCTTATTCGGTTCCGGATGACGATGTTCTGGCTACCTGTGATCTGGTTTTCTTCGCCACACCCAACGGCATTGCCATGAATTCGGTTCCGGCCCTGCTCAAGAAAGGCGTTAAGGTCGTTGATCTGGCGGCTGATTTCCGGCTTGCCGACCCGGCTGACTGGAAGCAATGGTATGGCATTGAACACGCCTGCCCGGAGCTGCTTGATGAAGCTGTTTACGGCCTGCCGGAAATGAACCGTGACGAAATCAGCAAGGCACGGCTGGTGGCTAATCCGGGCTGCTACCCAACGGCAACCCAGCTGGGATTGCTGCCCCTGGTGGAGCTGGGGCTGGTGGAAGGCAATATTATTGTTGATGCCAAGTCCGGGGTCAGTGGCGCCGGCCGTGAAGCCAAAGTGACCAGCCTGATGTGTGAAGTCTCCGAGTCCATGAAGGCTTATGGAGTTCCCGGGCACAGGCACCTGCCGGAGATTCGGCAGGGAATCTCAAGAATGTCAGGGGCTTTTGCCGGTGAACTGGTGTTTGTACCACACCTGACGCCTATGATCCGTGGTATCCACTCAACACTGTATCTGACCGTCATCAATCGCTCTGTGGATCTGCAGGCGCTCTATGAGCAGAAGTTTGCCAATGAGCCTTTTGTCGATATTATGCCTGCCGGCAGTCATCCGGAAACCCGTTCAGTGAAAGCGTGCAATCAGTGTCGTATAGCTGTGCATCGCCCCCAGGGTGGAGATACCGTGGTGGTGTTGTCTGTCATTGACAACCTGGTCAAGGGGGCTGCCGGACAGGCCATTCAGAACATGAACATCATGTGCGGGTTGGAAGAAACGACCGGGCTGGACGTGCCCGGCCTGATGCCCTGAATGCTATGTGAAAATGTACAATTCATGACCAATGAATCGAGCCTCTGCCCCGACTGTGGCAGACCCAACCGCTGTGCCATTACAGAAGGCCGACCGGCGGTTGAGTGCTGGTGTATGGCACCGGCAAAGCCCGCTGGCAACAGCGCTGCCAAGACGGCCATGAAGCCTCTGCCTGTACCTGAAGGGCCGGCTTCCTGCTACTGCCCGGAGTGCCTGGCCAGTGTTAAAAGTGCCCGCTGAAAATGCGGGAGCTGACTGAAAGGTGTATGGGTTTCAAGAGTTACAGAGCTCTCCTTTCAGCCAGTGGCGATGATGGCTTTCGTCCCGGATATCCCAGGCCGTTTCAGAATAGTCCCGGTGCTCTGTTTCTGTCAGCAGCCAGGTGATGAACTTGCCTACGGTTCCGGGGTTAATCATCTTGCCGTCGTCTTTCCATTGCCTGAACAGGGCCTGGTCGGGAAAGACATCCGGCGGAGTGTTTCGGGCAATCTTGGCGATGGCGGTTTCTACCGGACCGGGCCTGACCAGCCCGACACTGACCTGTTCTGGCGGCAGCTCCTTCTTCATGGTTTCATACAGGGCGGAAAGGGCGGTTTTCGATACGCTGTAACCACTCCAGCCTTTCCTGGGGTTGCCGGCGGAGTCAGAGCTGAGCATCAGCACTTTGGTGTTGTCAAAAAACGGCAGCAGTTTCTGGGTCAGGAACAGTGTCGCATCCAGGTTCAGGTTAAGGTTTTTCCGCCATTCTTCCTGGCTGATTTCCACCAGAGGTTTGACGGGATAAACGCTGCCGGCACTGTGAACCAGGTACCTGACCCGGTAGTCATTCTCAGCAACCCGGGAGTGAATGGCTTCAAGTCCTTTGTTGGTGGTGAGGTCGGCGGTAACTGGCACAATGTTGGGGTTGATTGAACGTAATCGCCTGAGCAACTTCTCCCGGCGCGCAACAGCCAGGACCTGGTAGCCCTTGTCCGCCAGCTCCAGAGCCACTTCGCTGCCTATGCCTGAACTGGCTCCAGTCACAATCACTACATCCTGCTTGCTCATTGTCTTGTTCTGTTCTGATGTTATTTGTTGTCTGATGATGCCAATAATTGTTTTGTTCGTACAGCTCTATAACGCCGCTCTTTCTGGATTTCAGGGCGAAATTGCCTTAAGTCCGACAGGCTCCCTGCCTGCTCAGTACTGCCACTTGCCTTTCTCGCAGAGACCGACCGCTGCAGCACTGTTAGTGTAGGTTTTAAAGGATGAGCTGTAGAGTGATGACGCCGGCCACTTGCCTTCCTTGTTAGCCATTTGCAGCACGGAAAAAATCTGTACTGAGTCATCCCTGAACAGGGAGTAGCGCAAGGCATCGGGTGTTTTCCCAACCCTGAAATCGCCTTCATCGGCATTGCCTATCAGGATATGGGCAAGACCATTCCTTTCAGTGGCGATATAGACATGGGAATGAACCGATGTGGCCGCATCCATCTTGCCTTTATCGTAAAAAGTGTGACGGCTGGTATCGAAGACACAGCGCATTGAGTATTGCCTGGCGCTGGCCGTAGGGCTTACCAGGACTGAACACAGTAACAGACAGGGGATTTGGAGAATGCGTCTGGATGGCATGGAGCTTTCACCTCTCTGTCTATTGATGAAAACCGGGGCTTCATACAGTGTTTGTGGGCAAACGCTTACCCAGGCTCACCACCTCGTCTACCTGATAGCCCAGAGCCTTGTAGAACCTGGCCACGTTTTTATTGCTGGTGCGTACCTGAAGGTTAATCTTTGGACAGCCTTTTTCCAGGAGCAGTCTTTCAAGGTGTTGCATCAGCTGTCTGCCCAGGCCCCGGCCCTGTCGCCCAGGCTCAACGGCCAGGTAGTTCACCCAGCCACGATGCCCTTCGTAACCACCCATCACTGAGGCAACGATCCGGCCTTCGTCTTCTCCTACCAGGAATAGCTCACTGCCGATCTCCATCTTTCGACGGATGTCGCTGGCGGGATCATTCCAGGGTACGGTCAGTCCGCAGTGGTTCCAGAGGCGGATCACCTGCTCTTCATCCTGTCCAATAAAGGTTCTTATGATCATCGGTACTGCCTGGTTTTATTATTCGAACAGTTTTACTCGATTCTGCCTGAGCCGCAACGGCTGAGTCTATCAGGAGGAATCAACCGGAAAACACTTCCTTGCCGAGCCTGGCCACCAGCATCACCAGGATCAGAATGATGGCGATACGGGACAACTTCGCCTGTTTCGACTGGCCCATGGGTTTGCCGTATTTCTCCGCCACCATCACCACAATGGCAAGACTGGCGAACAGGATCAGGAGTATTGTTATCAGGTTGGACATGATGGATCCCTATCTGAACAGTTAATCACTGCTGATAAAAGTCTTAAGGCATTCTACAGGTTGTTTGCCAGGTATCACGAAGGCTTTTTTCCTCGAAACTGTGCCTTTCTCTGTGCCGTTTCCTTATTACTGGAGCAGCAAATACCGACGCATATTTGTGCGTAAGTGTTATATTGAGAACGCAGAATGCCTTGTGTATAGTCATGCGCTTAAATTGAACATTTATTCCATTTTCCGGGTGCTTCCCCTCCTGCTCTGGATGTTTGACAATGACTGACAGCCCCCGTGGTATTTCCCGCACTGAACTGACCGGACAAGCTGGCACTGGCAACATGAAAGTTGTCCGTCATGACCCTGTCCGGGAAAGAAGAGAGCGGTTGATTCTGGTAACCCTGTTCCTGGTTTTGGGCTTTGGCGCATACTGGGCTGGTGGCTTCAGGGAATCAGGCGAAAATACCCGGCTGGCCAGCGAGAACAAGCGCTTAAGTGAACTTCAGGGACAGCTGCTGGTAGAGAAAGAGAAACTGGCTGACCGGGTTGCCATTTTGGAAAGATCCAGCCTGGTGGACCGTGAAGCGGCAAACAATGTCAGAACCCTGATCCGTGAGCTTGAAGATGAAAAGGCGGCCCTCAACAAGGACCTGACTTTCTACAAAAGCATCATGGCGCCGGAAGACCTTACGGACGGTGTGAAACTGAGTGCCCTGGACCTGGTTTCGGGAACTGCTCCGTATCAATACAGAATGAGGCTTGTGATCTCCCAGGTGGCCAGAAACAATGGCTTTCTGAGAGGGGCTTTACGAGTCAGCGTCACCGGTCAGCAGGACGGGAAGGAAAAAACGCTTTCCCTGCTGGAACTGGCCGGTCTCGGCAATTCGCCGACCCTGGGGTTCCGTTATTTCCAGTCATTTCCTGAATCCCGGGGGTTCCTGGATTTTGACTTGCCGGAGAACTTCCAGCCTGAGTCGATCCGGGTACGAATCCAGATTCGCAGTGGTGGGGCCAGAAGCCTGGATAAAACATTCAATTGGGACGAGGAGCTAGCTGCAGATGTGGGGCAGGAACAAACAGGAGACTAAGCAGGCTGTTGCAGAACACAGCTCAACAACTCTGATTTCAGCAGGTACTGAAATCAGGGGAGATATGACTTTCAATGGTGCCATGCATGTTGAAGGTCGTATTTCCGGCAATCTGGATTCAGAGCAGGGGCAACTGACCCTTTCTGAAGGCGGAGCCGTAGATGGTGATATCCGTGCGCCCAGGATTGTCATCAATGGCAATGTCCGGGGCAATGTCTATGCCTCCGAACACCTGGAGCTGGCGATCAAGGCGGTTATCACCGGCAATGTATACTATAACCTGTTGGAGATGACCAAAGGCTCCCAGGTGAATGGCAGCCTCGAACATCACCCTAACGGTATGCCCGATGTCACTCCCCTGCTGGAGAAAGCCAGGGATGTAGAGGTTGATGGAGAAGTGATTGGGGCTGGTCAACAACCGGCGGTTTAAACCCGGTTTCTGCGGCCATATAAAGTTGACTGCCACACTGGGTTACTTGGATAATGCTAGGGAGTGCTCACAATTAATCATGGGGCTCAGCTCACTCAGGAGCGTTCAGAGCAAGGCGCAACAGCGCAGGAATATCGTACATCTTTCAAGTTGTTGTAACGCAGCTATGGACGCTCCTGAGCGAGCCATCCGGGTGCTCCGTAAAGGGGCCATCTACTGCGTCAGAGCTTGCTTGATGTAGAAAAGCTACACCAGCGCAAGTCTTCCTTGTATATGACCCCTTTACGGCAGCACTGAGCCCAGAATTAATTGTGAGCACTCCCTATATAAAAGCTGTTTGCGGGTCGCCTGGCCCTTATTTGGGTGACACGGGAGGATGAATGAGCGCAGTGGTTGAAATGGTAACTCCGGATCCGATTGTTTTTTCTGACAAAGCTGTCAGCAAGGTCAGGGAGCTGCTGGAAGATGAAGAGAACAAGGAGATGAGACTCCGGGTTTACGTTACCGGCGGTGGCTGTTCCGGGTTCCAGTATGGCTTCACTTTTGATGACCAGCTGGCCGAGGACGACACCCGGGTGGGCAGGGAAGGGGTGGAGATGGTCGTTGACTCGCTCAGTTACCAGTACCTGGTGGGCGCTGAAGTGGATTATGAGCAGGGACTGGAAGGCTCCCGTTTCCTGGTTCGAAACCCCAATGCCAAGTCCACCTGTGGCTGCGGCTCTTCTTTCTCCATTTGATCTTTTTCTTTCCGGATTGCTCCTGTGTTTCGTGCAGGAGCCCTGATTGCCTTCCTATTCCATGCCCAGCTGACGGATATGATCTGCCAGTGTTGCTGCTGAATACTTCAGCCCCTGCAGTTCGTCATCATCCAGTGCCGGCAGAATGTGGCTTTCCACCCCCTGGCTGCCCACCACCGCGGGCACGCTGAGGCAGACACTCTCTATACCGTACTCACCTTCCAGTCGCACGCTGATCGGCATGATGCTTCTCTGGTCGTCCCGGATATTGCGAATGATGGTGGCGATCACCAGGCCGATGGCCCAGTTGGTGTGCCCCTTGCTGGCTATGATGTCATAAGCGGCGTTCCTGACCTGACAATAGAGTTCATTCATTTCTTCCTGGTTGAAATTCCGGCCATTCACAGTGTTGCCCCTGATAGGCACACCGCCAATGCTGGCGGAACTCCAGAGCGGCACCTCAGTGTCACCGTGTTCACCCAGTATGTAAGCGTGTACTGACTGGGGTGAAACGTCATAGTACTGGGCCAGCAGGGTTCTGAATCTGGAACTGTCGAGCAGAGTGCCTGTGCCGATGATCAGCTGACGTGGCCTCTGGCTGAGGTTCTGCATGGCCTGGGTGAGAATATCAACAGGATTGCTGGCGATAATGAGCAGGGCGTTGGGGGCATAGAGGTCGATGTTTTTGGCAATGACTTCGAACACTGAAATGTTTCTCTTCAGCAGCTCAAGCCGGCTTTCCTCAGGGCTGGACTGGCTGACCCCGGCGCAGACGACGACCATACTGCTGCCTTCGAGATCCTGGAAGTCACCGGCGGATACTGAGCACCTTCCTACCAGGGGCTGTCCGTGCATCAGGTCCAGGGCCTCCCCTTCGGCTCTGGAGATGTTCTTGTCGATAAGCAGTATTTCACTGGCCAGTTTCTGCTGGAAGATCGCAAAGGCCGCCGCCATGCCCACGTGACCAGTGCCGATGATGGCAATTTTCTGCCTGTCGATCATAAGGGTTTACCCGGCAGTTAAGATGAGGGTCAGTCTATCCCAGAGTCAGGGGAATTGCCTGATTAAAAGGCTGGTGCAGGGTGGGCTGGATGATGAAGTGGTTCCCGCATAGAACTGCGGGAACCTGTCTGGAATTTTACTGACTGGCCACCACGGTGCCCTGCATTCGATCCAGAACCGCAAGCAGATTGTTGGTTTCTTTCTGGAATCGAGCCTTTTCGTTCTCTGGAATCGGCGAGGCATCGGGCAGTTTGACGGTCATCGGGTTCCTGTGAACACCATTGACGCGGAACTCATAATGCAGGTGAGGGCCAGTTGCCCAGCCAGTCTGACCCACATAACCGACAATATCTCCCTGTCTGACCCGATTACCTTTTTTGAACCTCTTGTTCAGGCGGCTCTGATGAGCGTAGATGGTGACGATATTGTTGGGGTGCTCGATATAGACGACATTACCAAAGCCGTTCTGCCAGCCGGAGAACTTTATACGGCCATCTCCGGAAGCCTTTATTGGGGTGCCGGTCGGGGCTGCATAGTCCACACCACGGTGAGGGCGCTTGGTTTTAAAGACAGGGTGGAGGCGGTTAGGGTTGAAGCGGGAGCTGATCCGGGTGAATTCCACTGGCGTTCGCAAAAAGGCTTTCCTCATACTTCTGCCGTCAGGAGAAAAGTAGCCACTGTCGCCCTTCGAGTCGGTATAACGCAGGGTAGTATAGGTGTTGCCCCTGTTGGTGAAGGTGGCGGCAAGAATATTCCCGTTGCCCAGTTTTTCACCGTCGAGGAACTTTTCCTCGTAAATAACATTGAAACTGTCGCCTCCACGAATATCCAGGGCGAAGTCGATATCCCAGCCAAAGATGCCGGCCAGCTCCATGGTCATCCGGTCGGTCAACCCGGCTCCCTGGCTGGCCAGGAACAGCGAGTTGGCTATGCTGGCTTCGGCGTAGGCGGTACGAATTTCCGGCTCCAGCTGGACTGCCTTGGCAGTGTAGCCATTGGCTCTTTTCTCGAAGAAGAGACTGTTCAACCGGGACTGGACGTAACGGAACTGGGTCAGCTCGCCCTGGTCATTGATACGGAATTCCAGGGATTGTCCTGGTCTGACATCGGCAAGACGTTTGCCGTGCTCTGGGGCCCGGGATACGTCATAAACGATTCTGGCGCTGAGCCCCTGGTTCGAGAAAATCGTGGAAAGATTATCACCGGGCTGGATACTGACCGAGTGCCAGCTGCCAAGGGCTTTCTCTTCTGCAAGAAGGCGTTCCGCTTTTTCGCGGGCCAGCCTCTGGGATTCTGCCTCTTTTGGTGTAGCTGTGGCGGCCAGGATAGCCTCTCTGGGGGCGGCGGGTTGCATACCGTCAATATCCAGGACAATCTCGGTACGCTTGGCTTCAACCTGTGCAGAGGGTAGCAGGGCCATCAGGCCCAGGCTGCCAGCTGCGACACAGGTGGCGAGAAGCAGGTGTCGCTTCGGAAACTTATTAAGGCCAACGCTTTTTCTGCGTGTGGCACCTTTCAGGAGAGGCATGGTCATCGAGCAATATAAGTGTCAGTTTTTAAAAACAATATTTTTATATTATAACGCTAAAAATAACATCATGAGTTGACCTATAGCTATAAGCGATTTGTAAAATTTGCCATGATCCCTGTCACTTTCAGATACAGAGTAAGTGGAACCTGCATTATTTGGGTTGAATCTGAGCGCTGGAAGGTGGGGTGTTCCATTTGGCGAGTCATTCGTTCGCGCTGACGAGATCAATGGCGGCAATTTCACGGAATCTACTATTGCAGCTTTGTTCTCTTCGGGTTTTGTTGTATTTTGGGCGGCTTGTTTTTATGACCGGCTTGTTTACAGGAAAGGTAAATGTCTGAGAGTCAAAATCCGCTGCTGAAAGATCTGCAGGCCCGCCAGCTCATCGCGCAGACCACTGCCGTCGAGGAACTGGACGCTCATCTGAGCGAACAGCCTCGGGTTCTTTATTGTGGCTTCGATCCGACTGCAGACAGCCTGCACCTGGGTCACCTGGTGCCCCTGCTGGTGCTGAAGCGTTTCCAGATGGCAGGGCACAAGCCTATCGCCCTGGTGGGTGGTGCCACCGGTCTGATCGGCGATCCCAGCTTCAAAGCGGCTGAACGGCAGCTGAATACCCCGGACGTTGTTGCCGGATGGGTTGATAAAATCAAAGGACAGGTCAGCCAGTTCATCGATTTCGACTGTGGTGATAATTCTGCCATCGTCGTCAATAACCTGGACTGGACCGGTCAGATGAGCGCCCTGGACTTCCTGCGTGACGTGGGCAAGCACTTCTCCGTCAACGCCATGACCAACAAGGAGTCCGTACAGCAACGACTCAACCGCGAAGGCTCCGGTATTTCCTTCACCGAATTTTCCTATGCCCTGCTGCAGGGGCTGGATTTCGCTGAACTGAACCGTCTCTACGACTGTACTCTGCAGGTGGGGGGCAGTGACCAGTGGGGCAACATTGTTGGTGGCATCGACCTCTCCCGTCGTATGAACCAGGCTCGCACCTTTGGTCTGACTGTGCCACTGATCACAAAGTCCGATGGCACCAAGTTCGGTAAGACCGAAGGTGGCGCTGTATGGCTTGATCCATCCAGGACCTCCCAGTACGCCTTCTATCAGTTCTGGATGAACACGGCTGATGCTGATGCCTACCGTTTCATGAGTTTCTTCACTTTCCTGAGCCAGGACGAGATTGACGCTATCAAGAAGGCGGATGAAGAACGTGAAGGCCGCCCTGAAGCACAGCGTATCCTGGCCCGTGAAGTAACACGCCTGGTGCATGGCGAGGAAGGTCTGCAGGCCGCTGAACGAATTACTGAAGCCCTGTTCTCCGGTGATATCACCAGCCTGTCTGAACAGGACATGGAGCAGCTGAAGCTGGATGGCCTGCCCAGTGCCACCATCAAGCGTGAAGAGCTGGAAGGTCAGCCAATGACGCAGCTGTTTGCGGAAGTGGGTATGGTGAAGACCGGCAAACAGGTAAAGGATGCCCTGGGACGGAACGCGGTGTTCTTCAATGGTGAAGCCTGCGGTGCCGCAGAAAACATGAACCTGCCTCAGTGCTTTGCCCAGGATAGGGCGCTGTATGGCCGCTTCTTTATGGTGAAGCTGGGTAAGAAAAATCATTTCCTGTTTGAAGTTATCTGATTCTTTCTTGAAGCTTCCCTTCTAAACAAACGGCTTTCGTCACTGAAAGCCGTTTTGCTGTTTGCCTTTAATAAAGCCGATCTATTCTTTCGGTCGGACATTCAACACGAAGCAATGAAATCCAATGTTGTTTAACTGGTCGGCAAGCTCACAGGCCATTTCGATTACCAGAGACATTAGCCCGGATATTTCATAAATTTGCATGCGCCCTCGCTTGCCCCTTGCAGCACTAAGAAAGTTTTGCTCAATCGACCGTACACATCAGTACGGCGCTCAATCGCAAAATTCCTTAGTGCCACAAGGTTCTGCGCGATCATCGCAGCAATTTATGAAATATCCGGGTTAGATTTTTTATTTTCCTGAATCCATCGATTCCAACAAGGCGTATCTGTGTCTGAGTCCCGGGAAAACTCACCAGATTACTTAATGACTCAGATATGAGGATGGAACCATGAACTCTAAGAAAAATGCGCTCGCCGTACTGCTGGGCAGTACTTTGCTGACCGGGGCTGCACTGACTCAGGCTGCGGAAACCGGCAACCCCTTTGGTGTCACTGAACTTGAAGCTGGTTATATGGTTGCAGAAGGCAAGACCAAAGAAGGCCGTTGCGGAGAAGGCAGTTGCGGCGACAAGGGAACGATGAAGAAAGACGATGGTAAATGCGGCGAAGGATCCTGTGGAGAAAAAGCCGGAAGCGTTGATAAAAAGGAAATGACCAAGAAAGACGACGGCAAGTGTGGCGAAGGCTCCTGTGGCGACAAGTCCTGATTTGCGTGGGCGGCTTTGAAAGTCGCCCTTTATTTTTTCTGGTCTTCATGGGGGTAAAGCAATGAATAGCGTCCAGGGCGCAGGTCTGGGCTTGAGGCGAGGGGATATTCAGCGCAACCTGTTAGAGCACAATATCGAGTCTGTCGATTTTCTTGAGGCAGCTCCTGAGAACTGGATTGAAATTGGCGGCCGGGATGGCTTTGAACTCCGGCAATTGACTGAACGCTTTCCTCTGGTATGTCATGGTCTGACGCTGGATATCGGTGGCCAGCAGCCTTTGTCGCTGGAGTTCCTGCAGTCACTCAAGGATTTTTTTCGAACCCACGGCGTAAGCATCTACAGTGAACACCTCTGTTTCACGGCTGACCAGGGCCAGCTGTATGACCTGATGCCAATGCCTTTCACATCGGAAGCGGTTCTGCATGTATCCAGTCGTATAAAACAGGTCCAGGATTTTCTGGAAATGCCCCTGGCCATGGAGAACATCTCTTATTACGTTGACACCGGTGGGGAAATGTCCGAGCTGGAATTTATCAACGCAGTTCTTGATGAAGCAGATTGCCAGCTGCTCCTCGATGTAAACAACATCTACGTCAACAGCGTTAATCACGGTTACGACCCGGAAGCCTTTTTGCGAGGGCTTCCCATGAACCGTGTCAGCTATATCCATGTAGCCGGTCACAGTCGTCGGAGTGAGAACCTGATCATCGACACGCACGGCAACGATGTCGTTGATCCCGTCTGGTCGCTATTGATGCAGGCGTATGATCGGCTTGGCGAGTGCCCGACCCTGCTGGAGAGGGATTTCAATATTCCGACGATGTCCGCTATCCAGGAGGAGCTGGGTATTATCCGTCGGTTGCAATCTGAATCCAGGGAGGTCAAGCGTTATGCCTGATAGTGACTCGCTGGGTTTCTGGCAAAATCAGTTTGCCGGGTATATCCGTAATCTGGACGACAGGTTTCCGACAGGTATGACGGATGATCGCCTGGCGGTTTATCGTGAACTGTTTTTCAATAATATTGAAAGCATCATCCGCCGGGCATTTCCTGTCACCATCAGCGTCATCGGTGAGAAGTTGTGGATGGAGCTGGCCGGTGATTTTTTTGCCCGTCACCAGGCTTCTATTCGTTGCTATCCGCGTCTGGCCAGTGAGTTTCTGGAATACCTGGAGTCTTGTGAACTGGATCAACGCTATCCTGTTTTTCTCAGGGAACTCATGCATTACGAATGGCTGGAGCTTGAGCTGGATCTTGCTGTGGGCTCCATGACTGCAGTGAAAGAGAGCTCTGTACTGAACATTGTTCCGGTTTTATCGCCGGTTGTTCGTCTACAGACGTATTCATTTCCAGTGCATCGTATTTCTCCCGATTTTGTTCCAGACAGAAGTGACCAGGATACCCACCTGCTGTTGTATCGTGATAACGAATGGAAAGTCCGCTTCAATGAATTGGCTCCCTTGAGCATGGCCTTGTTGAGCCTTGTTGAAGGCAATAAATCCGAGTCGGCCAGTGGACTTGTTGAGACTTTATTGGCAATGATTCCACAGCCCGTGGCAACGATAAGGGGCTATGCCAGCGGATTTCTTCAGGAAATGTATGGAAATGGAATAGTGATAGCTGCGGGTATCGCACAGGGAGAAACAGCATGATAAGTCAGGCAATAACTACCACCGGCCAGTGGCTGGACAAAGGGCATGATACTTTCGGGCTGCTGTTGCTCAGGCTGATTCTGGCCTGGGAGTTCTGGTATGCCGGAATGAAGAAACTGAACGGAGAAAACTGGTTTGGCCATATTGTGGAGCAGTTCCCTTTTCCGGTCAGCCTGCTACCAGTTGATCTCAACTGGGCACTGGCTACCTGGGGTGAGCTGATTGGCGCGGCCATGTTGGCGTTTGGGCTGGGAACACGCTTCGCAGCACTTTTGCTGATATTTATCGATGTGGTGGCGCTGATATCTGTTCATTATTCTCCGGAGTGGACAACCCTGGCGGAACTCTGGCAAGGGTACGCTATCAGTGATAAAGGGTTTGGTAATTTCCGGATTCCACTGCTATTCCTGATCATGTTATTGCCGCTGTTGTTTCGGGGTGGAGGCAAAGTCAGTCTGGATCATCTGGTTATCAGGCCATTGCTGGCCAGATAATAAACGACAGTACTTCAAAAGTACCGCTTCTCAGCCTAGGAGCCTGTCGGACTTAAGCTTTCGAGCATGAAATTTAGTAGAGCGAGTCAGTTTTTTCGTTGGATTTGTGCGAATAGTTGACCTATTTAAGTAAATTCAACGAAAAAACTGACCGCTCTTTCTGGATTTCAGGCCGAAACTGCCTTCAGTCCGACAGGCTGTTAGAAGCGGGACTCGCCGCTTTATTCTCTTGCCAGATGACGTATAGTGCTCTCAGGATGTTTTGAACATTAAAGCAATAACGAAACCTGAGGCAGTCATGGAAAGAAGTCTTGAAAATAATGAAGAGCCGTTCGCCATCGGCGCGGTGCATCACGATTTTGAATTCAGCGGCAAGGCCGGAGAGTTTTTCCGGATCTGGATCGTCAACCTCCTGCTGACAATAGTCACCCTGGGTATCTATTCCGCTTGGGCGAAGGTACGCACAAAACGATACTTCTATGGCTCAACCCGCGTGGCCGGTTCTGCGTTCAGTTACCTGGCAAGTCCCATCACTATCCTGAAAGGGCGACTGATTGCCCTGGCTTTCATGGTGGCTTTTTCTCTCTCAGCCCAGTCCAGCCCGATTCTCTTTTTGATTCTGATGCTTGCGCTGCTGGTCGCCACTCCCTGGGTGATCGCCAGAAGTCTGGCGTTCAACGCCAGGATGAGCGCCTGGCGTAATGTCCGTTTTCGTTTCGACGGCGGCTACGGCGATATCCTGATTAATTTCCTGCTGTTGCCGATTGTCGTTGCCGTTACCTTAGGCCTGACTTTTCCCTGGATGGTCAAGAAGCAGAAAGAATGCCTGGTCAGGCACTACAGCTTCGGCGGCAAGAAGTTTGAGCCGTCATTTACAACGGGTGACTTCTATAAGGTCTATCTGCTGGCTTTCTGTATTCTCTGCCTTACCGGGCTGCTGGCTCTGGTTCCCATTGTTGGATTCGTTCTTGCTCCTTTCGGCTACCTGGTCGCTCTTTCCTTTGTTACGGCCAGGCAAACCAATCTGGTATACGGAAAAAGTCGTCTGGATGACTATAGCTTCGTAAGCCGTATTGAGGTGGTGCAGCTGGCCGTTCTTTATCTGACCAATTTTCTTGCCATTGTCTTCACCCTGGGGCTGGCTACTCCCTGGGCCATGATTCGCACGGCCCGTTATCGTCTGAGCTGTATCACTCTTGTTGCCGATGAATCCCTGGACAGCTTTACCGATAAGGCTCAGGAAGAGCAGTCTGCTCTGGGAGAAGAACTGGGTGAGGTCTTTGATATTGCTGTAGGTATCTGATGAATCTGGAAGGCAGCTATTATACGGCGGGTTCCAGCCGTTCTGAACCCAGAACCTTGTATGCTGACACTCAGGGGCGTTTTGGTTTTCCTGATGCTGTCAGCAGGACAGTGCAACAATGGTTTTATGTTCGGAACCTGGAGGTCTCAGCGCGCATAGGGGATACACCCAGGCAGATTCGTTTCCCCGATGGCGGTCTGTTTGAAACAGAGCAGAATGATATCATTGACCAGGTAGTGTCTGCCCATGGTGTCGGCCGTCTACAAAGTCTTGTGCATCGTCTGGAGTCAAAGCTTCGCTATGTAGTTGGCTCAGCCGTAGTCATTCTGGCCATGATTGCTGTCTTGATGATCTATGTGGTTCCTTCAGCTTCCAAACATCTGGCTATGTCCCTGCCTGTCTCTGTCACTGAATCCGTCGGCTCAGGCTCTCTGGAGTTGCTGGATAGCTGGGTCTTTGATACCAGTGAGTTGACGGACCAGCGACAGAGAGAAATTCGTTCGGGGTTTGCCGGTATGACAGGTCTTGCTGCAAGTGACCACTCGTTCTTACTACTGTTTCGTAAAAGCCCCCAGGTGGGCCCCAATGCTTTTGCATTGCCGGATGGCACTCTTGTTATCACGGATGAGCTGGTTCAGCTGGCGCAGAATGATGAGCAGATTATGGCGGTGCTGGCCCATGAAATGGGGCATGTCATTCATCGCCATGGTTTACGACAGGTGTTGCAGAGCACGGGGTTGTCAGTATTGTTGATACTGGTTACAGGGGATATTGTTTCAGCCACCAACCTGGCTGCAGCCATTCCCGGTTTTCTACTGGAAAGTCACTATTCAAGAGGAATGGAGTCAGAAGCGGATGACTTTGCCCTGGAATTCATGAAGCAGAACGGGCCAGAGCCAATTCGCTTTGCTGAAATCATGCAGTTGCTTGAGCAGTGGCAGCAGGAACATTATGACAGCCTGGGCGGACAGCCAGCCTTTTTGTCCAGCCATCCCGCTACGGAAGAGCGTATTTCAAGGTTCAGATAGACGGGTACGCGCACACTGTACGGCACTTTTTTCTTTCTAGTGTATAACTCAGGAATGCCGCAGCGGTTATGAAAAGGCATAACCCTATAACTGAAAAAGTTACGGCTACGACTAACACCTTTGGTGAAGGGGATTTGTCTGATGAGTCTGGTGATGGTGCTCCAGTCAAAACTGTACCATTTTCTGATCCGGAACCAGAAGCAGAACCTGAATCAACCATCCAGTAGGTGAGGCATCTTTGATAAGGAGCTGGCTGTAATTGGCTATGGCATAGAGCGTTAGCCTTCACCTCCCAGTACTCGTTGAAATTCTTGGTATTGCCCCCCTGAAGAATCTGCTGAACACTGCGGTTATAGCTTTCCTGATCCGGCCAGAGTGGTCTGAAGATGGTTTCTCTGGAATAAAGAGTGATGCAGTGTGTGCCACCTGTTGATATCAAGCCGTAGGACTGCTGTTTAGATAGGCAGGGGAAATAATAGTCTATTCCTTCTTTCCTGATATGAGCAGCTGTACTGAATTCACTGGTGGCGGTTTTGCTCAGCAATATGGCCAAGTCTATTCCAGGATTTCCAGGCAACTGGTTTGCGGATAAGGTTAGGGAAACACTCAAGGCACCAAGTAAACATAGAGCACGCATAATGAATACCCGAAGGATGGTTGTTTAATTGTTCAAACAATAGACGAAATTACATGTCAGCCAAGGAGGTTGCTTAATATGCTCATTCCGGTATCAAAGTTAAGAGCTTCTCCCCCAGCTTCAATGCGCTGCCACTGAGTGCAAGTGTGTAAAGCGGTTGCAGGCTGAGACGGTAGTGAAAGGATTGACGAGAGAAATCAGGAATCGATTACTCTTTCTGCTCTTTAAATTTCTCACAGTGGTAGCGAAAACAGCGCATGTCTTCGGGCCACAGGTTGTCCTGCAGACCTGCCTTGCGCTTCAGGTGCTGAAGAAACTGCCTGGGCTCGGTCAGCTGCTCCCATACCTGCGGCAGGAAGGTGGCGGAGTGTTGCTCGTTCTCAATGACCAGCCCGTCGACGCCAGGCTCCAGTTCTCTCAACAATTCTTCTTCTGATGAGACTTCAATGGGTGTCATGGGGGTGAGGATGGAAATCTCGACGCTGATTTCTGACAGCTCGTTTTCCGTCACCGGAAAGAAGCGGAAATCCCTGAAGGCGCTGGCAAAAGCGTTATGAACGACATCTTCCACCAGGGTTCTGCGCACCTGCAGCGAGCCGATGCAGCCCCGCAGCTGCCCCTGTTTCTGCAGAGTGACGAAACAGGCTAGTGGCTGGCGGAAATCTTCTGGATAATCTGATGGCGAAATGTCAGGGGGCAGACCTTCGGAGCAACCGTTGGCTATCGTCTGCCTGGCCAGGCGCAGCAGTTCTTTTTGCCGGGGTCGGGTCAGACATGCGTCCAAGGCGCACCTCCCTGTCGAGAAAGTTCTGTTTAGGGGCCTGACTATTCTCGGTCAGGCTCCTCAATGATCAGATGTTATAGATTATCGGCGATTTACTGGATTACGAAAGCACCATAGCCTACGACGCGCTTCTTGTCGCCGGCAGTGTCCCCGGAATTCCTGACATCCAGTGTGATGACCTCCATACCCCGGCGCTGGGCCACCCTCATCATGCCATTCAGTGGGTAGCAGCCGCAGGCCTGGCCGCCTGTCAGGGAGCTGCTCAGCTGCTCAATGGCGCGGACAGTGAGCCCGTCGCGGTGGCTGGCTTCTTCATAACTGTGGTAGTGGCTCAGGTCCGTGCTGATAATAATCAGCGTCTCTTCTCCGCCCCAAAGGAAATCCAGCACTTCCGTTACCGCCAGGGCAGAAGCATCGCCTACCACCAGGGGAATCAGTTTGAAATTGCCCAGGCCGGATTGCAGGAAAGGGCACTGCACTTCGAGGCTGTGTTCCAGGGAGTGGGCGGAATCCAGTTTCTGGACCTGACTGAAGCGCAGGAGTTTCTCCATGGCTTCGGTATCCAGGGGAATGGTGCCCAGAGGTGTGGCAAAAGCATTGCTGTCAGGCAGAGCCAGTCCTTCAAAGGGAACGCGGTGGGAAGGTCCGAGCAGCACCACACGACGTACATTCTGCTTCAGGCTTTCAAGCAGACGGTAGGCACTGGCGGCGATGGGCCCTGAGTAGATGTAGCCGGCGTGGGGAACAACCAGCACCTTGGGCGACAACTCCCTGTCTTCGGCCTCACTCAGCATGTCCCGGACAAAAGTCTGCAGGGCTTCAGGCTGGTCGGGATAAAAGGTCCCGGCCACGGCAGGTTGACGTATGGTCATTTTGGGTGATTCCCCCGCTAAGTCAGCTCTATAATTATAGACAGCCTTGGACTCTCAATAGAGGTTCTAAACAGCCGTCAGCGGCTCTTTATCACCTGGGCGCCTGCCCCGGACGGTGAAAACGCCGGTTTTTCACCGTAAACAGGGAGACTGTGTGATGATATACGGAAACTGTCAAACACTTCCTGAACCACTGCCATCAGGAGGTCTGTATCCTACTAGGTATTGGCATCGCCTGGACGATGGCAGGATTCAGTGCGATGTCTGCCCAAGGGCCTGCAAACTGAGAGAAGGCCAGCAGGGCTTATGTTTTGTCAGAGCCTGTCACGATGAGCAGGTTGTCCTCACCAGTTATGGTCGGTCCAGTGGTTTCTGCATTGACCCTATCGAAAAAAAACCGCTCAATCACTTTCTCCCGGGCACGCCTGTGCTTTCGTTCGGTACGGCCGGCTGCAATCTGGCCTGCAAGTTCTGCCAGAACTGGGATATGAGCAAGTCCAGGGAGATGGACACCCTGGCTGACCAGGCAATGCCGGAAACCCTGGCTAGGGCGGCTGCTGATCTTGGCTGTGCCAGCATGGCCTTTACCTACAACGACCCGGTTATTTTCCTGGAGTATGCCAGGGATGTAGCGATTGCCGGTCACGAGCTTGGCATAAAGTCGGTTGCTGTAAGCGCTGGATATATCTGCAAGGAACCCAGGACAGAGTTTTACCGGTACATGGATGCCGCGAATATTGACCTGAAAGCCTTTACGGAAAGGTTTTACAAGAAAATCTGTGGCGGCTCTCTGCAACCGGTTCTGGAAACCCTGAAATACCTGAAGCATGAAACTGATGTCTGGTTTGAAATCACCACGCTACTGATTCCCGGCGAGAACGATTCCGACCAGGAGCTGCATGAAATGACCGAATGGATTGTTGAGCAGCTGGGTGTCGATGTCCCGATTCATTTCACGGCTTTTCACCCGGACTGGAAAATGCTCGACCACCCCAGAACGCCTGCGGCAACTTTAACGCGTGCCCGTGAAATTGCCGTCTCAAAAGGCATCCGTTATGCCTATACCGGCAATGTGCATGACAGTTCAGGTGGCAGCACCTACTGCCATAACTGCAATGCCACCCTGATTGGCAGAGACTGGTATGAGCTTTCTGCCTGGGAGATACAAGACGATTGTTGTGCAGCTTGTGGTGAGCCGGTCGCAGGCGTGTTTGCGGGCAACCCCGGTAACTGGGGCAGCAAACGGATACCGGTGAGAATGGCTGGATAGAGGCAGGTAGAGTAGTGCCGCCTTGTTTTCTTACACAACTGTCACTCAAAGGAAGGGGGGAGGGCCATTAGCATTCCTGCACCTATATATATGAACAGAACAAGGCTAGCCACAGAGGTGGCAGCCAAAATCAGGGTCAGCCCCCACATAGAATTATATAGAAAATTGTACCCGTTCTTGTCGAGTTCATCTTCAAATGCCCCCAGCACATAAACAATAGGAACCCGGCCAATATCAGCAAGTAGACATTCCCCATTAAGAAGCATGCCCGCATAGGCCTCCCCTGAATTGTAGTTTCGACCAATACAGACTGAAACTCGAATGGGAGGATGTGCTGGAACAGGCAGAGCAGAATAGTTCTGACCATGGGCCGTTTTTTTGATAGAGGTCGAGTTTTTTAGCAGATAGTAGGGGCGCCCTAGAGAGGCTCTCGGCTCAGTTTCACCCAGATAGACTTCACATCGATCCGTCTGCCTGTTCAGCCTGCCAACGAAGAAGTAATAGACTCCGCAAACTCGGTAATCCAGTTCTTCAAAATCAACCGGCGCGGTAATAATGTCTCCCGGAAGAACTTCGAGCCAGTATGGTAGGCGCTGACTGGTTCTGTCAGCCAGACAGGGTAAGAACATTAATGCAGCAATGAGTCCTGAAAACCACCGCTTCTTCCGCATAAACAGATCCCTGAAGATACTCACCACCACAAGGACATTTTAGTCTGGTCACGAATTATGGCACATTGCGCTGCATCCAGCCTGTCAGAGGGTTACATTAAAACCAGCTTACAATTTACAGCAATAGCCCGGCTTGCTGAATACACAGAGGCTGGTTGCTCACCTGTTTAAAGCTATCAGGGGACTTCTTTAAATAAAGGCTATATCTGCAAGTTATTACCAAACTGGATAACCTGCCTGAATCGACTACTTTCTGATGACAAGGACTTTACTTTGACAGGAGGTCATAAAACCTGATGAATAAATTGTTCGGGAGTCGTCGTGAAAGCCAGGTCATTACTGTCACCATCTGCGGGTCTGGCGTTGGCCAGCAGTCTATCGGGTCTTTTTGTCGCTTCGGTCATTGCTGCTCCTGAGTTTCACTATGACAAAGACAAGCAGAGCGCCACACTCACTTTTACTGAAACCAAAACGGTGAATGTCGTTTCAGAGATTGATGTTTCCACTCTCTATAAAGCCCCTCAGAGGGATGCCTATTACTTCAAGGTATTGAACGCTGACCCATCAATAGCCAGTGGCGACATAGTGCCGGTCAAGGTCATTTCCTCCCCGGAACTGGTTACCGGAGAGCAGAACAGTGCCGCCTTTTCTCATCCAGCCGTGGCGGATTGGATGAACGTTGATGCTGCTTTCCATGCTTACGACAGTTTTACTGCAATCACCCGCAGTTTTTTGCGTGGCCGAATTCCTGCCATGGCCCTCAACAGTGTTCCAGATGATCTCCACGCCCGGACTCCTGCGGCATTAATGCTCACCAGTACTTACGATGAAGAAGAGGACTATGTTGTTGAGGATGACGGCAACAGTTATGTTGAGGCCGTGACTGACAGTGCCAGGGCTTTTGTCAGCGGCACCTGGCTGGGATTTGTGCAGCCCTATGGCCATTTTCTGGACCAGAAAAAAACGGACAGTATGGCTGGGTTCAAATCCACTGGTTATGGTGTTCAAGGGACCTTGCTGAAGGCTGTTTCGGACAACTGGGTGATTGGTGTTTATGGTGCCTGGCAGCAACTGAAGGGGGACATGCGGGATACTGATGGCAAGGTTGACACAACTACCTGGCGGGCAGGACCAACCGTTGCCTGGGGCATGGGGCCTTTTCATGCTGAAGGACTGGTGACGTATAACTGGAATACCGTCGACAGCAAGGTGAGAGCCTACAACGGAGACTACAAGAGCAACCAGTGGGATGCCTATGTCCGTGCTGGCTATGATATTGCTATGGATGGCATGGTCATGGGGTTGGCCCTGACGCCTGAAGTTCAGTTCCTTTACTCCAGTCAGAAACGGGACGACTTCAACTGGGCGATGGGCATGGTGGAAGGTGGCAAGAGCAGTGGCTGGCTGTCTCGGGCGGGCGCTACCCTGAGCTATGACCGCATGCAGTTTGACCAGCCCCTGGCCCTTAAACTGTCGGCAGGTTGGCAGCACAACCATTTCCAGACCGGTGATCTTGAGTACCAGGGTGAAAAGCACAAGTCGGATTACTATGACCGCAATGGTGCTTACTATTCCGCCGGGCTCGACACCAGCTTGAATGAGCGACTGAACCTTACGGTAGGTTATGCCGGAGTCTGGAGTAAAAATGCCCTGAGTCATTATGTCCAGGCCGGGGTGGAATTTCGCTTTTGACGATCATCTTAAAGAGCAGGTCATGAAGTTTGCATGACCTGCCTGGATTTAATGACTGTCCTTGGACAACTCTGAAATTTCCTTCAGCCGTTGCACCACTTTGTAGTTGATGGAGCCTTTGGTGTAATCCCCCCTGCTGTTCTGTGACCCGGGTTTGCAGCCGGTCAGCAGTTCCAGCGCTTCCTCTGCATGGCTGACGGCATAGACGCTGAACTTTTTCGCCCGTACGGCGTCGATGACTTTCTGGTGCAGCATCAGGTTACGAACGTTGGCCGCAGGGATGATGACCCCCTGGTCGTCAGTCAATCCACGTGCTTCACACAGGTCAAAGAAACCTTCGATCTTTTCGTTCACGCCACCAATAGCCTGTACCTCACCGTACTGGTTCATGGAACCGGTGACAGCAAAGCTCTGCTTGATGGGTGTTCCGGTCAGGGCGGATATCAGGCAGCAGAGTTCCGCCAGTGAAGCACTGTCGCCATCGATATAACCGTAGGACTGCTCCATGGCCAGACTGGCGGAAATAGCAAGGGGGAATTTCTGGGCGTATTTGTTGCCAAGATAGCCAGACAGGATCATCACGCCTTTCGAGTGTATTGCCTGGCCCAGCTGAACTTCCCGTTCAATATCGACAATACCCTGGGTGCCGGGATAAACGGCAGCAGTGATTCTTGCCGGAGAGCCGAAGCTGGTATCACCAATGGATAACACGGTAAGACCATTGACCTTGCCGATCTTCTCGCCCTCGGAATCAATCAGGATGCTTCCTTCCAGCATCTCGGAGAGAATCTGCTGGCTGACTCGGCCTGTGCGTTCAGCCTTAGCGGCAAGGGCTCGGTCAATATGGTCGTGATTGACCTTACGGCCACGACTCATACGACGAATGAAGTCTGATTCCGCCAGCAGGTCGAACAGGTCGCCAATCTTGGCCGACATTTCACCCTGGTGTTCAGCAATCCTGGAACTGTGTTCGACCATTCTCGATACCGCAGAGGCGGTCAGAGGGGGGTAACCTTCGTCGTCAGCCCGGTTTTTCAGGAGTTGGGCGAAAGCCTGCACTGACTGAGGATCCCTGATGATCCGGTCATCAAAATCAACCAGAACACGGAACATCTCGTGAAAGTCAGGATCCAGTTGCTGCAGGATGTAATAGATGTCCCTGGAACCCACCAGGATGATCTTGACATCCATGGGGATGACTTCAGGGTTCAGGGTGATGGTGTTGAGCATCCCCAGCTCTGAATAGGGGGATTCTATTTTAAGCTGCTGCTCTTTCAGAGCGCGTTTCAGGGCTTCCCAGACAAAAGGCTCTTCCAGCAGTTTGTTGGCATCCAGTAACAGATAGCCGCCGTTGGCCTGGTGCAGGGAACCGGGGCAGATTTGCCGGTAGTTGGTGACCAGTGCACCCATTTCGCTGCTGTATTCTATCCGACCAAAGAGATTTTTATAGCTAGGGTGGGATTCGTAGATGACCGGGGCCACACCGCTGTCGTTATGGGCCACCACCAGATTAGGCGCGTAGAGTTCTATCAGAGCGGTGCGCTTGCTGGAATCATCTCGCGACTCCATGTTGCGATCATCGGCCAGGATATCAATCACGGTTCTGTGCAGATGCTGTTTAACGGCTTCCAGGTAATCCAGGACGCTCTTCTGGCCGTTGTAGTCTTTGCGCAAAGGCTTCAGCAGGGGTTCCAGAGCCTGGTCAATGGTTTCCTGGTTCAGGGTCTGCAGCTTCTGGTTGGACTCTCTTTTCCACTGAGGCAGTTCCACCAGGGATTCGTTCAGCAGTGTTTCGAGTTCACTGATGTCGTTGTTGAACTGGGTTCTTTTCTTGTCCGGCAGCTGGGCAAACTCGGTTTCATCCATGGCCTTGCCCTTGTTCATCGGGGTAAAGCTCAGGGAGCCGGAGTCCCGGTAGAGGGCGATGCTGCGCTTCAGTGCTTCCTGTTCAATCTGGTCAATGGTCTGGTCGTAACGTTTGTTGAAGTCCCGCTCTATCATGCTCTTGCGTTGCTGATAGGTCGGGTTCTCAAAGGCAGCGGGAAATGTCAGAAGCAGACTGTCAACGAACAGTTCGAAATCTTTCTGCAGCTTGTTGCCCAAACCTGCGGGAAGGCGAATGGCCTTCGGCTCCCTTGGATCATCGAAGTTGTTGATATAGGTCCAGTCATCCGGTGCCGACTGTAGCTTTGCCTCGGATTCCAGGTACTTGCGCAGGTAGGACATTCGGCCGGTGCCGGACTCTCCCATAACGTAAATGTTGTAGCCGGTGCGATGCATGGCGACACCAAACTGGATGGCGCTGGTGGCGCGTTCCTGGCCAAGAATACCAACGTAGTTTTCCAGTTCGTCGGTCGATTTGAACCCGAGCTCCTTGACCGGCTGTTTTGCAATCAGCTGATTAGTTGATAATTTGAGTTTTTTCACTAAAGCCTGCCATTTACTGATGAGTTCTTTAGGCCCCCGGTTCAGCGTTGAATGGGGCCGGTCCATGAAATCGGTGCGTCTGTCAGCACTACCACTTAAGACGGCAGGTAAGCAGGAAGGTTAAACCGGCCTGACAGCTCAAACTGTGTAATACCTGTGTCATGACGACGACATTTGAGTCATGTACCCGAATATAATAACCCAGTACTCGACACTCTTGCATTTGGCATGCCTTTTGACAGACATAAGCTGCTGAAGAGTTAAGGCAAACAGTCTGTGGAGAATCATTCATAACCCCCCCGTATCTGGGACGGAATCCTCATCAGGTAATAGAAACGGCTGCAAATATTCCTCTCCGGCACTTCAATGGCGAACGTGAAAGGCGTAGGCTCAATTTAGGGGCTGTTGAGGTTTCGTTTTCGCGATCAGCAGCTTCAGGAGCATTCAGGGCAAGGCGCAGCTGTGCAGGAATACTCAACGTCTTTCAAACTGCTGTAACGCAGCCATGGATGCTCCTGAAGCTGCCCTGCGGGCGGGACGCGTAGTCTGCTCCGTAAAGCGGCCACCCACGGTGTTAAGCCTCCTTGACATAGAATAACTATGCCTGTGTCGGCTTGCCTTGTGCCTGGCCGCTTTACGGCAGCACTGAGCCGCAAAACGAAACCTCAACAGCCCCTAGGGGGGGCCGATAGGTATTTTTCAGCAGACGCAAGATTGTCGGGGTTTTCATGGTGAGGTTGGTGACTGGGCTGTTTTCTGCCATGACAAAGCAGCCGTTTCTGGGCTGTTTGCGCAATTTTTGCTCGATCTCCCGTTTGTTTTTGTCGTGCCTTTTTCTTCTCACTTCTATCAGCGCCAGAGCCGGTGAGCCACTGATCCAGCAGCTTGAATCACTGGTGAGCGGGCTGCCCCAGGGCAGCGTCTATTCCATTCAGGTCCGTGACCCTGCTTCAGGGAATGTCCTGTTTGAAAAGGGCGCCTCCCGGAACCTGGTGCCTGCCAGTGTTCTAAAGGTTCTCACTGCCACCACCGCTTATGACGCACTGGGCCATGACTTTCGCTATCACACCCGCATCCAGGCGCAGCGCCTGCCTTCTACCAGGGGCGTGATCAAAGGTGCAGTCATGCTGTCCTTCAGTGGCGACCCGTCACTGAAACACAAGGACCTGGAAGAGCTGATCCTGCAACTGAAAAGAAAAGGTGTTGCCAGCATTGCCGGAGACTTCTGGCTGAATGGCGAGGTGTTTTCCGGGTATGACCGGGCTGGAGGTGTCAGCTGGGATGACCTGAATGTCTGCTTTGCGGCACCGGCTGCGGCCATGATCCTGGATCGCAACTGTTTTTATGCCTGGCTGAAACCGGCCGGGAAGGACGGCGAGCTGGCTATCATCGAGTACGACGAGCCAGACTGGCAGCTGGCCGTGGATAACCGAATACGCACCCGCAAGCTGGACGAAGGTGAGAAATGTGCACAGGAGGTTCGGGCTTCCTCCGAGTATGAATACCGACTGGATGGCTGCATCACTGCAGATTCCTGGCCCCTGCGGCTGGCCTTTTCGGTGAATAATGTCGAGCGGGCGGTGGAGAGGTACCTCAAGGCACTGCTCAAACGGCATAACATTCGCCTCAAGGGGCGCGTCATCGTCGGCAGGCCTGATATGAATTTCCCCAGGGTGCTTGCAGAGCATCAGTCCGAAAAACTGCCGAAGCTGCTGAAGCCCGTTCTTAGTGACTCGGACAACCTTTACTCCGACAGCATTCTGAAAACAGTGGCTTATCAGAAATCCGGCAAGCCAGGTTCTTTTGCTTCAGGTATTGAATCTGCTCGGGAACTGCTGGGTGACAAGGGCGTGGGGTTTGGCTCCAGCCGGCTGGTGGATGGTTCCGGTCTGTCCCGTTACAACTTTATCAGCGCTTCGACGCTGGTGGATGTGCTGATGGTGGCCTGGTCAGAGTGGGGTGAAGCCAGCCCCTGGTTGAATGAGCGCGACCGTAAAGAACAATGGTTCAAGACCGGTTATATGAGCGGTGTCAGCAGCATGGCCGGTTATGTGTTTCCAGAAAAGGGCAGGCCCCTGGTGTTTGCCGTTATCCTCAATGGCCTGATGCCACCCCTGCCCGCCTCCCGTGAAGAAATGCAGGCGTTCCGCAAGGAGATCCGGGGTTTTCACCGGTCTTTCCTGAATGTCCTGAACAATAAAGGCCTGCCAGAAAATAAATCACGAACCTCCCTGCCTGCTCCTGCAACGATCAGTAGAGCCCCCAAAGGTTGAAAATCAACCAATACCTTCTATATTTTTTAGCTTGCCGTGTCGAGTAAGTCTCTGTGACCTGATTTTTGGCGCATCCTTCTAAAGTATCCGGTTATGCCAAGTGCGTTGGATCACCCGGGGGATATGCCCTGACTCACTCCTGAGGTCAAAGCTTGCCAGTGACAGGCTTGCCACGGTAACCGCAGGACAGGCAGTTATACCAACAGAAACAACTGGAGACGGGATGGTTCAGCGATGATAAGAATCGATAACCTGAAAAAGTCCTTTGGCGATTTTTGCGCCGTCGATGGAATCAGTTTTTCTGTCAGCCCAGGTGAAGTATTGGGATTCCTTGGACCCAATGGCGCTGGCAAATCAACAACAATGAAAATGATCACCGGCTTTATCCGCCCTTCCGCCGGGCAGGTATCCATATTCAGTCACGATGTGGAAAAAGATCCCATAGCCGCTAAAAAACTTGTCGGTTACCTTCCGGAAGGTGCCCCGGGCTATGGGGACATGACGGTAGCGCAATACCTGGCCTTCATTGCCGACATCCGGGGCTTCAGTGGCGAAGAAAAGAGCAGGCGGGTGCAGCATGTGGTAGAGGAATTGGCATTGGCTTCCGTATTGCACAGGCCAATCGATAACCTGTCCAAAGGGTTCAAGCGAAGAGTCGGGATTGCCCAGGCCATTCTTCATGATCCCCAGGTGCTCATTCTGGATGAACCCACTGACGGGCTCGATCCCAACCAGAAACACCAGGTCCGGGAGCTGATTCGCAGCCTCTCCAAAGAAAAGATTGTCATCATTTCCACCCATATCCTCGAAGAGGTCACATCGGTCTGCACCAGGGCGATAATTATCGCCGAAGGACGGGTGGTTGCAGATGCAACACCTTCAGAACTTGTCGCCATGTCCCGTTACCACCATGCGGTCACCCTTGAGTTGGAGCTCGAGGAAAGTATTGCCACCGAGCTGCAAAGCCTCGCCGGTGTCCGTGAGGTCGAGGTTTCCCATGAATGCCCGTCAAGGTACACCCTTCTACCCACTGAAGGCGCCAACCTTTTTCAGGACGTCAGTCAGCTGATTACGTCCAGGGGCTGGAAAGTAAACGAATTGTACCTTGAGTCTGGCAGGCTGGACGATGTGTTCAGATCGCTGACTGGCGCTAATGCAATGAGGGGGGCTGCCTGATGAAAGGGACCAGCATTATCTTCAGGCGGGAACTGGGCAGTTACTTTGCCACACCCCTGGCCTATGTGTTTATCGTTATCTTTCTGATGCTGACGGGTGTTTTCACGTTTTATCTGGGGCGCTTTTATGAATTGCGCCAGGCAGACTTAACGCCTTTCTTCAACTTTCATCCCTGGCTGTACCTGTTCCTGATTCCGGCAATCAGCATGAGGTTGTGGGCCGAGGAAAGAAAGTCTGGAACCCTGGAGCTTCTCCTGACCCTGCCGGTGACTTTGAAAGAAGCCGTGATGGGTAAGTTCCTGGCGGCCTGGGTGTTCAGTGGCATAGCACTGTCCCTGACGTTTCCTGTCTGGATGACCGTGAACTACCTGGGTGAGCCCGACAATGGTGTGATACTGGGAGGTTACATCGGCAGCTGGTTAATGGCCGGTGGTTTTCTGGCTATTGGCTCCTGCATGTCTGCCGCCACCCAGAACCAGGTGATCGCCTTTATCCTGACCGTTGTCGTCTGCTTCCTATTTGTCGTCGCCGGCTTTCCCATGGTGCTGGATGTTTTCAAAGCCTGGTCCCCCCAGTGGGTTGTGGATGCCGTGGCTGCGTTGAGTTTCTTGACACACTTTGACGCTATCAGCAAAGGAGTGCTTGACCTCAGGGATATTCTTTATTTCCTGATTATGATCCTGGCCTGGCTGACCGCCACGGCAGTCACCATAGATATGAAAAAAGCTGACTAAGGAGCCGGCGATGACACAACGACTGTTTTCCAGGGCAGGGTTGCTGGTTCTGGCCTTGTTTACCCTTCTAGTAACTATCGGCGCTAACACGCTTTTTAAGGGAGCCCGTCTGGATCTGACAGAAGACAAGCTGTTCACCCTGTCAGGCGGTACTCATAGCCTGCTAGGCAATCTCGAAGAAAAGGCGGCACTGCAGCTGTTTTATTCTGAGAGCCAGACCCGTGAACTGCCTTTTCTCAGGAACTATTCGCGGCGGGTCCGGGAGTTGCTTGAGGAGTATGTCCTTGCATCAGCAGGAAAGCTCACCCTTGAAGTGATTGACCCGGAACCGTTTTCTGAGAATGAAGATAAAGCCGCTGAATACGGCCTGCAGGCTGTTCCTCTGGGAGGAGCGGGTAAGGAAGCTTATTTCGGACTGGTCATCACTAATGATGAGGACGACAGTAAGCGTGAGGTGATCAGCTTTCTGCATCCCGACAAGGAACGTTTTCTGGAGTACGACATCAGTAAAATGATATTTGCAGTCACCCAGAAGACCAAACCGAAAGTAGGGCTGATTTCAGGCCTGCAGGTGGGAGGCGGCTATGACATGCAGACCCGTCAGCCTTCCGGTCCGTGGATCAGTGTTTCCCAGTTGAAGCAGATGTACGATGTCACGGAACTGACCGGAAACTTTCAGGAAATTACGGATGACATAAAACTGCTGGTGGTTATTCATCCCAGGGAATTGAGTGAGCAGTCCCGGTATGCCATAGACCAGTTTGTGCTCCGGGGAGGCAATGCCCTTGTCTTCGTCGATCCGAATGCAGAATCGGACCAGGCTGGTGGCGGCATGATGGGCGGGATGATGATGGGCATGGGAGGCGATAAGTCTTCTTCCCTTGATCCACTGTTCAAAGCCTGGGGCGTAGAAATGGATAAAGGCAAGGTGCTGGCGGATGCCGGGCATGCCCTGTCTGTTGGATCGCCCTCAGGAAGGCCCGTTCGTCATTTAGGGATACTGGGGTTTTCCAAAGACAGTTTTAACAAGGATGACGTCATTACTTCGTCCCTTTCCTCTGTGAATTTTGCCACCTCAGGGGCGGTCTTAAAGCTTGAAGGTGCAGCAACAGATGTTGAGGTTCTGCTTCATTCCAGTGATAACGCCATGCTTATGGAAGCGGACAAATTCGCTTTCCTCTTTGATCCATCGGTGCTGTTCAAAGATTTCAAAGCTAGCGGAAACCAGTACTCACTGGCTGTGAGAATTACAGGCAACGTTAAAACGGCTTACCCGGATGGAAAGCCTGTAGAAAAGAAACCGGAAGAGGAAACCACAGCTGACAAGCCTGAAACTCCAACCGGTGAGGAGGAGGAAGAGGAAGAGGTTGCTGCTGCAGCAAAACAATCAGAACCAAAAACCGGGGGCGATGAAAAGAAAGAAGCTGATCCTGAGAAGGCTGAAAAACAGCCTTTGCCTCATGTTGCCGAATCCGTAGAACCGATTAATGTCATTGTTGTGGCGGATACCGATGTGCTTACCGACCGCCTCTGGGTGCAGAAAAGTAACTTCTTCGGTCAGCAGATTGTCCAGCCTTTTGCCAATAACGGCGACCTGCTGATTAATATGGTCGATAACCTGCTGGGGAATGCCGACCTGATAAGTATCCGCAGTCGTGGACAATTCTCCCGACCTTTTACCAAAGTGAATGAGCTGGAGCGTATGGCCGAAGCGAACTTCTACCAGAAGGAAGAGGAACTGAAAAAGCAGCTTTCTGACACTGAGGCCAAGCTGCGAGAGCTGCAGAGTAAAAAAGAAGGAGAAGATCCCCAGGTTCTCAGTGCTGAGCAGGATCAGGAAGTTGAGCGGTTTGTTCAGGAGAAACTCAAGATTCGTAAAGAGCTTCGGGTCGTTCAGCACCAGCTGGGCAAGGATATTGAACAGTTAGGCAACAGACTCAAACTGATTAACATTCTTGCCGTTCCTTTCCTGATCACTCTACTGGTCCTGGGCTTCCGGGTCTACCGCAGGCGCCGCAATTAGCCTGACTGTTTCGATATTGAAGCACCCGGCTACGCCGGGTGTTTTTTTGCATGCATGAAAACAGCGGTGTCTCTTG
>JBPCXN010000084.1:0-8232 GCA_051008495.1 Endozoicomonas sp.
GCACACGATTGTCAGCCTCAATTGGCATAACCCAGTCACCACTGCTCAGCTGGGCAGGCTGCTCAAGGGGCATCAGAAACAGGCGACCACCGTCAAAGCCAACCACTTCAGCCTCCAGGGTCTTGCCATCAGCACGACCAACGAGGCAGCGCTGTCCGGTACTCAGCCTGCAGCCAGTGGCTTCGAGGCAAATCCCCTTAACCCGCTGCAGTCGTCCATACACCTTACCAACAGGCACCTGGCAATTGGCATAGGCTGTTTCAAGTCGCGTTGTGAGG
Organism: Endozoicomonas sp.; assembly: GCA_051008495.1. Lineage (GTDB taxonomy): Bacteria > Pseudomonadota > Gammaproteobacteria > Pseudomonadales > Endozoicomonadaceae > Endozoicomonas_A. Next base: position 279 of record JBPCXN010000084.1, read on the forward strand.
CCGTCAGCTTTCATCATGTTTCTTCAGCGCAGCCGTTACATCTTGTTCTTGATGGATTCGAGCTTGTAAATACCCCGGGAGATGGCCATATCCGGCTCTTCCGGAATCAGGGCATCAACCCCCATGGCTTCAGCCAGATCCCGCCCCATCAGAGCTGCGCCACCGCCAACAATCAGCACTTTATCGAGCAAGGTTGGCGTGGATACCATGGCTTCCAGTTCCCGCAGAATGGTCTGCATGACATTGCGGGTGGCTCGCTCAATCAGGTTCGACACCTCAATATTCTTGAGACGACCTGTTTTCAGCGCTTCTTCCGCCATGGCCCTGGGCACCCTCTTCAGGCCAAACTCCGGGGCCGCCAGTTCAGCAAAGCGTTCCGCCACAGCCAGCACACCTGTCTGAAAACTGTCGTAGGCTTCGATAGTTCCGTTCGGTGTAACAACCGATACGTCGGTTGTCGTACCACCAATATCCACCACCAGTATTTTCATACCTTCCTCGAAGCCCGGCTTCAGGGCTCCGGCGTCATCGCGGATGGTATCGAACAGGGCCGGGATACCCTCGGGGTAGACCTTGCAGTCAATGATCTCAGCCAGGGAGTGTCCGGCAGCCGATTTAATGCCTGCCAGGACATTGCGCTTCTTGTTTGAGATCAGCTTCTGATTGATCGGCGAACCTTTCACTTTCGAGAAGAACTGGCTCATGGGCAGCGTCACTGCCACCCGCACTGAACGACCGGAAAAGCCACTCTGCCTCAGGGTTTCGTGAACCAGAGCGCGATTCGCTTCCGAGGTCTGGTAGGACGGAATATTGGTCCGAATAATATCGTCAAAATCACCGTTGACGGTGTATTCTCCGCCTTCTTCGGTAAAGTAGGCAGACTCGGCATAGCCGTTGATATCCACTTTGGCCTGCTCGGCGATGCGAGAGGGCACAACCCGGGTGATTACCGCGCCATTGTCCGCCCTGAAGGTGGCCTTGGCCTGGGCAGACCCTTCATCAATTACGACCAGTGCGGTCATTCATTGCTCCTGAATTTATCTCTTTACTGTGGAAATACAACCTTTCCACACTCGGGAAAAGGGCCTGCATTTATCCAAATATCTGTTAACCAACGGCTGCAATAGCTTATACCCCCCTCAGCTTTATTGACCCAAAGCACCCCAGGCTCCCAATCCCTCGGCAGCCTCAGCAGTCGGTTCAAACGCTACGGTCATGGGCTCTTCAGACACTTCAACAGGGGCGACCGACCGAGAAACCGGCTTCCGTTCATGCTGCCTGCCAGCACTCACACCCGGCTGTCGCAGAGGACTGAAGTCAGGCTCAGGAGAGTTTTCCGGATCATCCAGGACATTATCGCGGAACTGCTCAATGCAGGTCGTCAGGCGAGTCTCCAGTGTCGCATCGATATCACCCAGCCCGCCTTCTATACGACAACCACCTCGCAATAGCTGATCATCCGACAGGAAGATGAAACGCCCTTTTTCTTCTGTTTTCAGTGGCTCAAGCCAGGGCATATCCTCTGGGTGCACATGCACGCGAAGACTCTCTTTATCGGTACGATCAAGCAGTGACACCGCCTGCTGAACCAGATCAAGAATATGCTCCGGAGCCAGTTTCAGCTCCGCCCTGACCACTTCAACCAGCAGCCTCTCCAGCAACCTGGCTGCCTGGTGCACCTGGTCATCCGACAACAGGACCTCATAACTTTCCAGCTTTTGCTGCAATGCCCGCAGCAATACCATCTGTCGCCCAAGACCGGCCTGGCCTTCCTGCAGCCCAAGCTCAATACCCTGCTGATGACCGCTGGCATAGCCCTCTTCACGGCCTTCGCTCATGGCTTGCTGGCGAACACTTTCTTCCAGTTCAGCCCGGCCTTCCCGGCGTCCCTGCTCAAGACCCTGCTGGTACATATCATCCAACAACGCCTTCAGTTTTTCCGGATCATGTTCAGGTTGCTGACTGGACTGGCTGGCTTCAGACTGAGGCGGCAAAGTGCCTGCAGCTTCAGCCTGAACCTCCGCATCGTCTACACAATCTTGTTGGTCGCCACCCGGCGCTGCTTTATCGCCACTTCCTGAACCCTGGGCACTAACAGCATCCTCCAGCTGTGGATCAGCTGGCCCAGACTTTTCTTCAGGCCTCTGCTCAGCTGCCAACTCATCAGGCGGAGCCTGACTTTCTGATAACGACAACTCTGGAGCAACTCCGGCCCGTTTCTTTGCCAGAAGCTTTTTCGAGCCAGCCTTTTCGGCTCGCTGCTTTTTCGCCTCTGTCGGCTTACTTCCTGTTCCAGCCCCCCAGGCTGCCTGGACATCAGAGCCGACCTTGTATTCGAGACCGGCCGCAAACAGCGGCCTGAATCCTTCTTCAGTGCTATCAGCGTCTGCCTTCTGTCGCTTTTCACCGGGACCGGGAAATCGAAAGACATTCACGTTCATGCGTTTCGACATTCCCTCAGCCCCCTGCCGTGCTCATCCGCCTACAGCCCATCAGCCAACCATCTCTTCCGTGGAAGACACCAGCTCGATCTGCCCCTCACGGGACAAACGCCTGGCCAGCGCAGTGAGCTGAACCCGTGCTTCATTGACACGGGAAACCCGCATACTGACACCAGAATCCACTTCGTCACGCAGCGCAGCTGCAGCACGCCTGCCAAGACAGGAGTAAACATGCTCCTGTTTGGCCAATGGCACACCACGCAATGCAATGGCCAGGATGTCGCTGTCAGCGTTCTCCACCAGGATCCGCAGCGCTTCCATCTCCATTTCAAGGACATGGTCAAAGGTGAAGCGCAGGGAAGCCACCTGGTTAGCCAGCTCACCATCATTACCACGCAGCGATTCAAGCAGTTCGTCGCCCGTGTCAGCATCCATATGGTTAAGCACTTCAGCCAGCTGACCAACACCATGCACTGCATAGGTACTGACTTCCTGCTCGGTAAGACCATCCAGAAGCCCTGCCACAGCCTCCAGCGAGGAGGTGGGCACGGAAGAGAGGCGCGCCAGTCGATGGGTAATGTCCACCTGCACATCTTCCGGCATCATGTTCAGAACCGCCGCACTCTTACCTGCATCGAGGCAGGCCAGGGTAATGGCCTGCAGCTGATGGTGCTCATGGGCAATCAGTCGCGCAATCAGCTTGGCATCAAGCATCAGCAGTTTTTCCAATACTTCGCCATATTCAGCGCCCTGGGCAGACTGCAACAGCTCACTGGCCCGTTTCTCACCGAGAGCCTTCCGCATAGCCTGACTCATGCCGGACTTATCAACGAACAGCGGAGCGTCTTCGGTCTCGGCCAGCAAGCCATCCATGATCGATTCCAGCTCACTTTCCACCACCCCATTGACCTTCGGCAGCACCTGCATCAACTGCATGACACTCTTGGCCGGCATCTGCTGGAGTATTCTCGCCGCCAACTGGTCGCCCAGCCCAAGCAGCACGATTGCCGCACGCTCCAGACCGGTGCGTGAGCTGGCAACAGGGTTATCTTCAACAGCCGTAGAACTCATCACTCGCCCTCCTTCATCCAGCGCTCAAGAATCGAGGCGATCTGGTCAGGACTCGATTTGACCAGGTCACGGATCTTGTCCGATGAGCGGAAGCCCACCACGCCTTCTGGCTCACCTCCCTCTTCCAGGAGACCATCAGAGGCATCGAGCAGAGCCAGCTCTTTTTCAATCTCAATTTTTTCACGCTGCATCCGACGCCTGCGTATCACCAGGATGGCGGCAAGGCCGGCCAGCACCAGAAAAATCAGCACAGCTACAACAATCACAACAGGCAACATTCCATCATCTTCCGAGTACCTGCCGGCAATACCGGCAATCCCCATCAACGGTTCTTCTCCAGCATTGCTGTCAAAAAAAGGCAGTGCTTCCACAGTCACCTGGTCGCCACGCCCGCTATCAATACCGACAGCATTGCGCAACAGGTTATCAATGGCCGCCAGCATCCCTTCAGCAGCCTCATCCTCAAACCCCGGGATACGACTGTTCAGGATGACGGCAACATTGACTCTTTCCAGCCTGAAAGCATCCTGGCGGCGGTAACTGAGAGTTCGATTCAGTTCATAATTGCGAACTCTGGAAACCGAGCCACCCCCGTCCTGTGGCGCAGCCTCTTCATTACCCAGGTTGGCCGCCGCGCCAGGCACACCTTCAGCGTTCTGTGCACCTTCGTTACTGCCGTTAAAACTCTCACTGCGCAAGGCCGCCACTTCAGGGTCATAACCTTCAACAGAATCTTCCTGAAAGCTGAAATCAACGTCCGCATTCACAGCAACCCGCAGGTTACCGGCGCCGACCAGCGGTTCAATGAGCCTGGACAGACGCTGAACATATTCCTGCTCAATGCGCTGAACATAGCGAAGCTGTCTATCCACTTCTTTCTGGCCGGAGTGATCACTGCCATGCAACGGATTACTGTTCTGGTCCAGAACAGTGACACGCTCAACCGACAGCTGCGGCAGACTGCCCGCCACCAGGTTGATAATGCCCTGGACCTGCTCCACATCCAGCGAAACACCGGGAAAAAGGTCAACATAGACAGACGCAGAAGGCTCTACCTGGTTGCGCAGAAAAGCGGTCCGTTCAGGCACAGCCAGATGCACCCTGGCCGATCGAACTGGACGCAGGCTCATCACGGTTTGCGCCAGCTCACCTTCCAGCCCCTGCATGTATTGGGCACGCTCAACAAACTGACTGCGCCCCAGCTGCCCTTCTGCAGAAAGCAGCTCCATCCCCCTGGGCATTTTGGCTGTGACGCCCGCTGTCGCCAGACTCATGCGAGCCGACCTGTGCAGACTGTCCTGCACCAGCACCTGACCGCTATCCGGGTGTAACCGATAGGCAATACCACTGGCGTCCAGAGTTTCGATAACTGCCGCGACGTCGTACATTTCCTGACGCCCATACAGTGGCCGGAGATCACTCTTGCTTTCCCCTTTCCAGAGCAGCAAAGTAACAATTGCAGCCAGCAGCAACGCGCCGGCAACGGCGACCGGAAGGCGGTTCCTGCGAACGAATTCCGGCAGGTCAGTGCGCGCTTTCGAGGGCAACTCTTTGATTTTCTGCTGCAGACTCTGCAGCATGGCGGAAGTATTCATCTTTACAGATGCATTCACTCAATATACTCCTGCAACTCAGACAGGCATGTTGAAGACTGTTTCATAAGCCGAGACCACCCGGTTACGAACCTGGATCAAGCCCTGAAAAGACAGTGACGCTTTTTCACCGGCAATCATTGTGCCTACCAGATCAGTGGACAGTCCCAGTTCAATATCGGTACGCATCCGGTCGGCATCATCCTGCAACCCGTTAACGTGATCCAGCGCCCCTTTAAAGACTTCGGAAAACTCTGTGCGGCTGACACTGAGAGTCTCGCCCTGGCGCTGACTCAGAGGGTTACTGCTGATATCAGTCGCTGTCGCTTGCTCAGCCCCCGGGAGGGTTATACGATTCTGCGCAAGGCCGGCAAAACCTGTTAAATCCTGCATTCGTGTTCTAGCTCTCTGAAAACTCTGAAAACTCAGAAATATAGTTTCGTAGCTGTCGCTACCGTTCTCTCTATCAATGCCGTCATATCATCATTGGAGTACACCGGCTTACCGATGGACGACACTATTCATTCTTTATGACTGCCCAGCCCCTCTAGGAGCCTGACTGAGAATAGTCAGGCTCCTAGGAAGCCATGGCCTGTCCGGCGAGCAGCGAGTCCACATCAAAGCCGGACTCCCTGAGCTGGGCCAGTTTGTAACGCAACATACGGGTGGTCATACCCAGCTCTTCTGCGGAGCGGCTTCTATGACCGCCATTCCGTTTCAACACCTCCACCAGATAGTGCCATTCCTGCTGTTTTCTGGCTGGGCCTGGCAATTTACAGTCATGCACTGCCACCACAGAAGACTCCACTTTGCTTTCGATGGCCACTAAACATTCCGCCAGAGCTGCTGGAGCAAATTCCGGGTGCCTGTCGTCGGTTGCAACAGAGACAGGCAGCATAAGATCGTCGGCCATGATGACCCACCCGCGTTTCAGCACGCAGGCTCTCTGAATAACGTTTTCCAGTTCCCGGATATTGCCGGGCCAATGATAATTCTGTAGTGAAGTAACAGCATCCGGACTGAGCTCAATGATGGGCTGACCGGACTTACAGGACAGTTTTTTCATAATTCTGTGCGTCAATGGCAGGATATCTTCCTGTCGTTCGCGCAATGGCGCCAGGTGCAGAGGAAAAACATTCAGGCGATAATAAAGATCTTCCCTGAACAGACCCTGCTCCACTCTTTGCCTGAGATCCCGATTGGTTGCCGAAACAATCCTGACATCCACGGCAATCGATTCGGAGCCGCCCAGCCTTTCCACTTCCTTTTCCTGCAGAACACGCAACAACTTCGTCTGCTGTTCCAGAGGCATTTCCGCCATTTCATCCAGAAACAGCGTGCCTCCTGACGCCTGCTCAAATTTCCCCCTACGCCTGGCAACGGCTCCTGTAAACGCCCCCTTCTCATGCCCGAAAAGGGTTGATTCCAGCATGGCTTCGGGAATAGCGGCACAATTCACCGCTACAAATGGCCCGTCCTGCCTGGGTGAGCATTGATGGATATAGCGGCTGAAAACTTCTTTCCCGGTGCCTGATTCACCAGTGATCAGGATAGAGGCATCAGTCACTGAAGCCCTGCGAGCCAGTTGGGCCGAATGCCGTGTAGCTGGCGCATGAGCGACCAGCCGGTCCTTTCCCAGAGGCTCCAGCAACTGACGGACTTTATTCAGTAAAACATCAACAGCCAGCGGCTGAACAAGATAGTCGGCGGCACCGGCAGAAATGGCTCGAATAGCATGGTCACGATCCGCACGGGCGGATACCACCACGACAGCCCATTCAGGCCTGTGTTTTCTCAGATCTTCAATAAACTGACAGGAGTCCACTGTACGGGAATGGGCACTGAGCAGCAGAACCCCTGAAGAGACCAGCGGCAGTCTGCCAGAAACAGAGTCCAGCGGCTCAATAACCGAAAAACGAAGAGAAGAACCGCGCAGCAGTGCCTTCATTTCCAGCAAAAAAGCTTCATCATCACCCGCAATCAGGACTTCTGCATTCATACTCCTAAGTCCCTTCCATTGAGTCAGTTTGAACATCGCTTTTTCGTGTCAATCGAATTTCTACCCGACGATTCAGGCCATGACCAACCCCGGGCAGGGGGTATCGCTGGCCATGAAAACGAACGGCTGACAGTAGCTTCTCGTCAATTCCGGCAGCGGTCAGAAAATCCCTTACTGCCGCCGCCCTGGCTTCGGACAATGTAAGGTTCTTCAGGCGATCACCGGTAATATCGGTATGACCATCGACAGTTATTCCCACCACTTCGCTTTCGAACTTTATAAACTCGACAAGATCATTCAGCTTTCGCTGCTGCTGCTCATCCAGACGGGATTCACTCGTAACAAAGAAAACATCGACTTTCCTGGCAAGATCCCAATTTAATGGCGGCAGTTTATTCCGCTTAACATTAAACTGCTCCAGCTTTTCCCGAAAATCTATCGCTGGCATTTCGATTGAGTGTTTAACACCAGCCTCAGCGGTTAACTCGAGAACTCCCCAGCCACCTTTCCCCATGGAATCAAGAAGAAGATTGACATCCTGATCAAAAAGCAGCTCTGCACTGCTTGGTGAGCCACCACTCATCAAATGATTTTTTTTATCCAGCAGAATCTTTCTGTTTTCTTTCTGCAGTGGTGAATTAACGGAATACAGCCTGGCCGATTCAGCGTGGCGCAAAACATAAGGCGCAGAGACACGTAGGACCAACTCCCTACCTGCCATCTGATAAAATTGAAACTCCATGGTCTGCCCATACTCCCAGGAAAGACTTGCGTCGTATCTTGAGGAATCAACAACCCACTCTATATCTTCAAAACTCCGTACCGACGCCTCTGCTGAAACTGCAATAGCC
>JBPCXN010000085.1:0-11604 GCA_051008495.1 Endozoicomonas sp.
AGCCGAATTGAGCAAAAATGCCAAAATTTGGTCTTCATGGCAGGAAAAGCTGGTTGAATTTTAACCGATCTATTTGATGGAGGGCCACTGAGACTGTCAGTGGCTCATTCTCGGTCAGGCTCCTAGTGAAAGTTGAACAAAAGAAGCTACACGAAGCCTGAGTGATCATATACAGGCTCCGTTGTCTGGAAGGTCATGAACCTGGAATCAGCTCGCCTCGGCAATCTGCTGATCCAGTTGGTGTGCAACATGCTCCGGAGAGGTGGTTTTCTTGGCCAGCAGGGCATACATCGAAGGCACCACAAAGATCGTCAGCAGGCTCGATACCAATACTCCAAAGAAGACTACGACACCAATGGCGTAACGGGATTCAGCACCGGCGCCGCTGGCCAGCAGCAGTGGTACTGAGCCGGCCACAGTGGTGAACGCCGTCATCAGAATTGGCCTCAGCCTGAGTTTCGCACCTTCAATCACCGCTTTGTCAAAAGCCATGCCCCGGTCCCGGAGCTGGTTGGCAAACTCGACAATCAGAATCCCGTTCTTGGTGGTCAGACCGATCAGCATGATCAGGGCAAGCTGGCTGTAGATATTGAGGGTTTCTCCTGTCAGAAGAATGCCCCCCAGTGCGCCGGCAATACCCAGCGGCACGGTCAGCATTACTACGAATGGGTGGACAAAGCTCTCGAACTGCGCTGCAAGTACCAGGAAGACAATCACCAGTGCCAGCCCAAAGACAAAAGCGATGGAGCTCTGATTGCTGCGGTATTCCAGGGATTCCCCTTTGTAATTGACGATAGCCTCGGCAGGAAGGTGATCCACCACGAGCTGATCTAGGTAATCCAGTGCGTCTCCCAATGAATAGTTGCCATTGAGGCTGGCAGAAAGTGTTATGGCACGATTGCGGTTGTAATGCAGCAGGCGTGCAGCCTTACCACGCTCCTGAATGGTCACCAGGTTATCTAAACGAATGAACTCATTAGTGGTCATGGAACGGACATAGAGCTTGGAAAGGTCGTCAGCAGACAGGAACTGCTCTTCAGGCGACCTCACGTAAACATCATACTCTTCACCCCTTTCCATGAAGGTGGTGATGTTCTTGCCGCCGAGCATGATTTCCAGGGTAGTGCCAACCTCTTCAGCAGAAACGCCCAGCTGCTGGGCCCGCTCCCGGTTGATACTGACTTCCATCTGGGGCTGGTTCTGGTTGAAGTCTACATCCAGGTCGGACAGGCCGGGATTCTCCTCGGCCATTTCCATCAGCAGATCCGTCCATTCCACAAGCTGCTCATAGGAGCCGCCACCCACGACAAACTGTACCGGGCTACTGGAACCGCCTCCGAGACTGGAGCGAACGATAGGGAAGGCCTGTACGTGGGGGATTCGGGCAAACTCCTGGCGAATCAGGTCAGACAGCTCGAAGACATCCATATCGCGATCATCCCAGTCTTCCAGGCCGATGATCATGATGCCGGAGTTATCGCCCATGGAGCCCCAGCCCGGGGTTTGCAGGTAAGAGTATTTGACGATACCTTCACCCAGCTGGGGCAGCAGCACGGCTTCAATCTGTTCGGCGCTTTCTTTCATGGCCGGGTAGCTGGAACCTTCCGGCCCCCGGATCACCACAAAAATACTGCCCCGGTCTTCTCTCGGCATAAAGGCTTTGGGAAGGGCAGGGTAAAGGGCTACTGATGCGCCCACAGAGGCCAGTAGCAGCACCAGTCCAAGCCATTTTTTACGGATGAATACCGTTACCAGCTTCTCATAGGCGAGTTCCAGCTTACTCAGATATTTGTCTGTCACCGACGTCAGTCTGGAGGGCTTGGCATCAAGCTTCAAAATCTTGGAGCTCAGCATGGGCGACAGGGTCAGGGCAATAAGGCTGGAGAAACAGACCGCCCCGGCCAGTGTCAGTGCGTACTCTCTGAACAGAATGCCGACCATGCCGCCCATAAAGACTACAGGTACAAACACTGCGACCAGTACAACGGTGGTGGCGACTACAGCAAAGCCTACCTCCCGGGTGCCATGCCAGGCTGCCAGAAGCGCCGGCTTACCCATCTCAAGGTGGCGGTGAATGTTTTCCAGTACAACAATTGCGTCGTCTACCACCAGGCCGATTGCCAGTACCAGCGCCAGCAGCGTCAGCAGGTTGATCGAGAACCCCATGACCCAGATAACGATAAAGGCGGCCAGAAGTGAGACGGGAATGGTTATTGCCGGAATCAGGGTGGCCCTGGCATTGCCCAGGAAGATGTAAAGTACAAGCACCACCAGCGCCATGGTGATCGCCAGTGTTGAATACACTTCATCAATAGCGCCCTGAATAAAAAGGGAGGCGTCAAAAGTAGTTCCCAGAGTGGTTCCTTCGGGCAGGAAGGGGGCGAAGTCTTCCAATTCCTGTTTGACGTTCTTGATTACCTGCAGCGGGTTGGCTTTGGAGATGGGAACTATGCCGATAGTGACAACGTTCCTGCCATCAGCCTTGGACAGGCTCTCCTCCTGCCTGGCGGCGGTCCTGACGGTGGCAATATCTTCCAGGTAAACAGTTGAGCTGCCGGACTGGCGCACAACCAGGCGGCGGAAGTCCTGCTCATCGTTGTAGTCACGAAGCACCCTGACCTGGACTGAGCGCTGTTCGCCTTTTATCTGTCCCGCAGGCAGTTCAATATTATCCTGCCGTAAAGCCCTTTGTACGTCAGTAGCCGTAATTCTTCGGGCGGCCATGGCGATCGGGTCCAGCTCTATACGCATAACGTATTCGCGGGAACCATACAGGTCCGCAGAACTCACGCCGCTGACCAGGCTCAGTCGGTCCTGCAGTGTACGGTCGGCATAGTCACTCAGCTCTACGGGTGACATGGTATCGCTCTGCAGGGTCACATTAAGAATGGATTGACCACTGCCGTCGTTTTTCCAAACTATCGGCGATTCAGCCTCATCCGGCAGCCTCCAGGTGACCCGCGACATGGCTTCACGGACGTCGTTGGCGGCTACCTCCATATCCGTGTCGGTTGTGAACTCGATGGTTATACGGGATGCGCCGTGCATGCTGTGACTTTCAATGGAACGGACACCTTCGATGCCGCCCAGCCGGTCTTCGATAACATTGGTGATCTTTGATTCCACCACATCCGAGGAGGCCCCGGTGTAGGCGGTATATACAGATACCTGCGGCGAAGTGATGTCAGGCAGTTCTCTGATGGGCAACAGTGTGAAAGCGACTACGCCGAAGGTGATCAGGAGCAGGCTGACAACTGTGGCGAAAACGGGTCTTTTTACCGAGAGATCAGACAGAATCATGTACGGTTTTCCCCGGACTCTTCAGCAGATTCTGCCTCGACTACTTCGGTCTGCAGGATTTTTACAGGACGGCCGGCAACGACTTTGACGACACCCTGGTCAACAATCTCTTCACCTTCTTCCAGTCCCTTGGTCACGGTAATAAGCGTTTCCAGTGTTACACCGGTTCTGATAAAGCGCTGCTGGGGGAGTCCGTCAGGGTCGATGACATAAACGTACTGGTCATTGCCGTTAAACATGACACTGCGTGCCGGAACAACCAGCACCTGCTTGGCAGGGCGAAGGACATTCAGGCGCATCAGCATGCCGGGGCGTAGCTTGCCGTCCGGGTTGTCAAGCAAAGCTCTGGCGGTGAAGGTCAGGTTCAGCGGGTCAATACGTGGATTGATGGTATCAATGGAGCCCGAGAAGCTCTGGTCGGGCCAGGCGTCAGTACTGACCTGCACCAGGGTTCCCGCTGGAATTTCGCTCAGAGTGTTCTCTGGCAGCTCGAAGTAGAGCTTCATAATGCTCAGGTCGTCCAGTGTCGTAATCACAGTGCCGGCATTGATCAGTGCACCCTGGCTTACGTCGTTAAAGCCGAGGACACCGCTGAATGGTGCTGTGACTGTGTAGTAGTCCAAAACGGCACTTAAGGAATCCAGGGTTGCTTTAGCCATTTCAACACGGGCCTGTTTGGCTTCCAGCTCATCCTTGGATACCGCCCGGCGCTGGTACAACTTTTCAACATACTCCAGCTGACGTCTGACATCCTGCAGAGCCACCCGTGCTTCCTCAACACGTGCAGCCTGCTCACGGCTGTCGAGAGAAACCAGCGCACTGCCTTCTTCTACAGAAGTGCCATCGTCTATTGGCAGGTTGATAATCCTGCCGCTGATCTGCGGTGCAATATCCACCGACTGGTTGGCTCTCAATGAGCCGATAGAGCTGAGCTTCCTTTCAATCTGTGTCATCGAGACAGATGTCGAGGTGACATTGGGTGCAGCCTGTCCATGGCTGGAACCCTGTGCCTGGGTTTGAAACCCGGGAATGATGGCATTGAACAGCAGCAGTGTAGTAATCAGCTTTTTTATCGAGTGCATAGGGGCAGTTTCAGCGAAGAGTTAATCGCCGCAGAGTTTACCCTCTGCGGCGTAAGGGATATCGGGCAGGATTGTAAAGGATTTACCAGCCGGTCTGCTGTCAGGACTTATTCGGGTAGCTGGACATTGACTTCCAGTACCGAACAGTCGCCGTCTTTATCGAGACGAATGGAGATGTGTTCCTGATCGGCTTCGATGTACTTTTTCACCACAGCCAGTATATCCTGCTGCATGGCGGGCAGAAAGTCATGGCCGCTGCGGCTCATGCGTTCATGGGCGACAATGATCTGCAGCCTCTCCTTGGCCATGGAGGCGCTGTTGTTTTCCTTGTTGGAACGGAATAGTTGCAGCAGACTCATGCCCGACTCCCGAACATTCTTTGCAGTAGCCCTTTCTTGGGTGGCTCGATAAACCGGTGTGGTAGATCAGTGCCCAGGAAACGTTCGATGACATCTTTGTATGCCATTCCTGCGTCGCTCTCACCCTGGTGAATAACCGGAATACCCTGGTTGGATGCTTTCAGGACAGATGGGGATTCTGGCACTACGCCGAGCAGGGGGATAGCCAGAATGTCCTGGACGTCAGAGACGTTCAGCATGTCGCCCCGTTCGACCCTTTCCGGGTCATAGCGGGTCAGAAGTAAATGCTCCTTGACCGGCTCCAGGTTATTCTCAGCCCTGCGGGACTTACTTTGCAGGATGCCTAGAATTCGGTCCGAATCCCGAACCGATGAGACTTCCGGGTTGGTTGTGACTACGGCTTCGTCGGCAAAATAGAGTGCCATGAGAGCGCCGTGTTCAATGCCGGCCGGAGAGTCGCAGATGATGTATTCAAAATCCTGGGCCAGTTCGTCCAGCACTTTCTCCACGCCTTCACGGGTCAATGCTTCTTTATCCCTGGTCTGGGAGGCGGGGAGTACGCTGAGGTTTTCGGTATGCTTGTCGCGAATCAGTGCCTGGTGCAGGGCCGCCTCGCCGTTGATGACGTTGACAAAGTCATAGACGACACGCCTTTCACATCCCATGACCAGGTCGAGGTTTCTCAAGCCGACATCGAAGTCGATAACGACGGTTCGATGTCCCTGCATGGCAAGTCCTGTGGCGATAGAGGCGCTGGTGGTTGTTTTTCCAACTCCCCCCTTTCCGGAAGTGACTACAATGATTCGAGCCAAGTTGAAATCCTGCAATAGAAAACCGTAAATAAGGACGACTCAGTATTTATGAAAGACTGCCTATCTGCAAGCTGTTGTCTTTCAGTGTGACCTGGGCGCTCCTCCCCCATCTTCCTGACCACGGACTGCCGGAGGTCGATTTCCCCGGCAGCTTGTATTGCCCACTGATTGATACCAGTTCGGCCTCAAAGCGTGTGCAGAAAATTCTTGCGGATATATTGCCATTGACTCCGGCCAGGGCTCTGCCTCTTAATGGTCCATAGACGTGTATATGGCCACCGGCCAGAAGTTCGGCGCCTGTGCTGACCTGACCGAGCACAATGAGGTCTCCAGGCGAATAAACCTGCTGCCCTGAGCGCACTGGCCTGTTGATTATGCGGGACTCGGGCAATTCCAGCTGTGTTGTTTCCGACTCATGGCTGTCAACCGCAGCACTGTTATCATACGGCTTCATCATGACAATGTTTTTTGCTGAAGGCTGGTCGGACTTTTCCTGATCGCGTTCTGTTTTTGCTTTCGGGCGCTGCGGCGGTAGCCAGGCTATGCCGCAGACAGAAGCGTCTTTTTTATAGTGTTCACTGCCTCCGCGGACGGCCACCAGAAGCAGGCCGGACTGGTGCAGCAGATGGCGAATGCTGGACAGGTTCAGTGTTTTTTCTGCCGCTGGCAGCTTGTCCAGAGCCAGGACCACCGGCGTCTGCTGAAAGAAGCGCGGGGCCTTTCTGACCATGGCCGACAGCTGACGTTTCAGGGCCGGCTCATCGGTCACATGCAATTCAAGAGTGGTCAGTGTATAAATACCACCTTTCAGCTGAAAGGCGGGCGCAGCATCTTTGGCGTGTAATATTAGGGTCATGGCGGTTACGACTTCGTTCCACACGGACAAGATTAAGTATCCGTCCCCTAAATCACAAGCAGTTTGTGCCTGGTTTATTGATCTGGTACGAAAAAAAGTGTTTTTTGTGATGTATGACAGTCATTCCTAGGAGCCTGACCGAGAATAGCGGTCGAGCATAAAGTTCAGTAGAACGAGTCAGATTTTTCGTTGGATTTGTGCGAATAGTTGACCTATTTAATCAAATTCAACGGAAAATCTGGCCGATCTTTCTGGGCTTTAGGCCGACCAGCCTATTCTCGGTCAGGCTCCTAGAGGCTGGCTTTCAAAAGCAAACGGCCTGAACCAAGCGGTTACTGCCACCACAAGGTGATGGAACCGGCATTTTTATAAAACAGCGATCGCAGGACATGTCGAGCGAACCCATTAAGAGCAACACAACCGAAGCGGACCGATTTCAGTGGTCATTCCTGAAGCCCCGGTACTGGATCACCTGGCTTGGCCTGGGGATTACGATATTGCCTTCTCTGCTGCCCTTTCCTGCCATCCTGGCTCTGGGAAGAGGGCTTGGACGATTGCTGTATCGCTATGCGGGATCCAGGGTGCGTATTGCCCGGGTGAACCTGGAAAAGTGTTTCCCGGAAATGTCTCCTGAAGAGCGGGAAAAGCTGCTGAAAGCCAATTTTGAGTCTGTCGGCATTGGGCTGATGGAAGTCACCATGGCCTGGTGGTGGCCGAGACGGCGGCTGGAAGAGATGGTGCAGTACAAGGGCCTGGAAAATCTTCAGTCAGAGGATGGCAAAGGCAACCTTTTGCTGATTTTCCATTTCACCACCATCGAAATTTCGGGAGCCCTGATTGCCCTCAAACACAGCGTTGATGCGACGTATAGAGAGCACAAGAACCCGGTGTTTGAATATATGCAGCGACGGCAGCGCCTGCGTTATGACCGTGGTAGTCGTTTACTGGGTCGAAGGGATGTTCGTGGCATGCTGCGATCCCTGCGGGCAGGAAAAACCGTCTGGTATTCTCCAGACCAGGACTATGGCCCGAAGCAGAGTGTCTTTGTGCCCTTTTTCGGTGTCGATGCAGCATCCGTTACCGGTACGTCAAGGATGGCGCGGATGGGTAAAGCCAGGGTAGTGCCGATGGTGGTGACTCGTTTGCCGGGTTCCCAGGGCTATCTGATGGAACTCCTGGAAGCATGGGAAGACTTTCCTGTTGGTGACGACAATGTGGATGCGGAGCGTGTCAATCGGTTTGTTGAGGAACGGGTCAGGAAAAAACCGGATCAGTACATGTGGCTTCATCGCCGGTTCAAGACCCGCCCTGAAGGGGAGTCAGGCTTTTATAAAAGATAAGCCTGTATTGAAATCCCTGACCCCCATGTTTTCGACGGGTGCTCAAAAAATGCAACAGCCGTTGGTCAGATTAGAATCGTAAGATTCGTAATCTGACGTTGCCGGCAATAAAGCCGGTATTTTTATGGGCTCGGTGAATGCCGGATTACGGGGATAAGCTTTAATCCGACAGGCTCCTAGTGTGGTTTTTTTCGAAAACCAATACTTCGTTACTGCTGGCAAGCTGCATATGGCTGTTGTTGATTGATACCGACAGAGGACCTTCCAGAAGTTTTAGAAAAGCCACTTCATAGCGATTGGAAGATTCATCCGGACAGGCCATCCTGGTCATGGAGACAGGGCCGACAGTCAGCTTGCCATTCTCGAAAGAGGCGGATCCGAAATATCGGTTACAGCCGGTATGACCAGAGGCGCGCAGAGATCCGTCTTCTTCCCCCATAAGCTGAAGACTGATGGTCCGGGGAAACTTCTGCAGCCTGCCATTCTGTTCCCATTCAGACAGCCGCCATTCTGTGTTGATGAACTGTTCCGGGGTGATCATGGGCTTCTGGCTGGCACAAGCGGTCATTAAGACGAGTGCGCTGATAGCAAACAATAGAGACTTCATCGGTAAAAGATCTCGTTGCAGTTGGTTAATGTTAACTGATCAAGAAAGCACGGAAGAATGAATAGATTGTAGGTCGGATTAGAGGTGAAACCTCGTAATCCGACAATCTGCCGATTTTGGATGTTGAATTACGGCCTTTGGCCAAATCCAACCTGCGCAGTGTGAAGTTACCCTGCGACCATCAGGCGGATGGCGTCCAGTCTCAGCATGGCATTCTGCAGACACTGGTAGCCCAGGGCTGCCCGGGTTTTGAGGTGTTCGATTTCCTCATCCCGGACGTTCGGGTTGACCGCCTTCAATGCCGCCAGACGCTTGATCTCTTCCGTAACACTGGTCAACAGGCCCTGGCATGCTTCGTTGACAATCGGGTGCACCTCGGCCTTTGCTGCGGCTTCGGCTTTTTCCAGAAGCTTGAGAATAGGCTCCCGCTGAGCTTTCACCAGCTTTTTCGCCATGCCCTTCTTGATTGGTTGCAACTGGGCGTTGAGCGTGTCAAAGGAGACTTTCTCCGCCAGGTTGTTCATGCCCGGATCAATCAGACAGCGAATAGGGGTAGCCGGCAGGTAGCGGTCCAGCTGCAGCTTCTTCTCACCGCTGGCTTCGACCACGTAGATGGCTTCCAGCAGCATGGTGCCTGGTTTCAGCGCCTTGTTTTTCAACAGGGCTACAGAGGTGTTGCCCATGTCGCTGGTCAGCAGC
The DNA here is from genome assembly GCA_051008495.1 of Endozoicomonas sp. Lineage (GTDB taxonomy): Bacteria > Pseudomonadota > Gammaproteobacteria > Pseudomonadales > Endozoicomonadaceae > Endozoicomonas_A. The sequence goes on from JBPCXN010000085.1 coordinate 9,056, forward strand.
ATTTCCATGCTGTCGTTGACCATCGGGTGCTCCCAGGTCAGGAAGTGCATATCTTCCCGGGACAGAGCCATGTCCCGGTCAAAAGTCACCGTGATGCCGTCAGCGGGGAGTCCGGGGAAGGCGGTGATCATGTGGCTGCCGGGGCGGACCACCAGGCAGTGCTTGGAATGGTCTTCCGCTTCAACACCAAAGCCTTCGAACAGCTTTTCCATGAACCGCTTCAGCTGACGGGGTTCTTCCTGCTCTTCGATGTCGTTGATCATATCCTCGCTGGAGGCCAGGCCGCGGGAGTTGATTTCCAGCAGGCGGTCACGGCCATTGTGAAGATGCTCCCTGACTTCGGCATTCAGTCCTGCGGTCTTTTCTATCACGGGCTCAAGGTCTTCCATACTGGTGTGTGATTCGGGATTCAGCAGAGGCAGTAATTCCCCGCCAAGCGTCTCATACACCATACTGCCGGACGGACAGGTATCGGCAAATGCATCCAGGCCCCGGTCATACCACTGGAATAGAAACTCCTGGCCGGTGCCTTCAATATAAGGCACATGAATTTTGATGGTTTCGGTCTGGCCAATCCGGTCCAGACGCCCGATTCTCTGTTCCAGAAGGTCCGGGTGCATTGGCAGGTCAAACAGCACCAGGTGGTGGGCGAACTGGAAGTTCCTTCCTTCACTGCCAATCTCTGAGCAGACCAGCACATGTGCGCCAAACTCTTCATCGGCAAACCAGGCCGCTGCCCGGTCCCTCTCGACAATGCTCATATTTTCATGGAAAACCGCTGCAGGAATGCCGGAGAGAATTCTCAGGGCATCCTCCAGATCAAGAGCAGTATTGGCGTTGGCGCAGATGACCAGGACTTTCTGCTTCCGCAGCAGCTTGAGCAGGTTGATCAGCCATTCCACCCGTGGATCGACTTTCCACCATGGGTCCATGTCATCGACACGAATATGGGCCTGATAAGCCAGCTCCGGGTAAAGGGTGTGCCGGGTTTCCGTTTCTTCTTCCAGGGCTATTTCGTAGAGTTCCGGCATCTTGTGCGGGTAACCCTGCACCACCCTGCCAGGAAATCCGCCTACTGCAGCCCGCGTATTCCGGAACAGAACCCTGCCTGTGCCATGTCTATCAAGCAGGTTGCGGAGCAGCTGCTCCCGGGCGGGTGCTTTCTTCTCAGCATCGTCATTATTGATGCTGTTGATCAACGGAAGGCAGTCGTCGCCCAGGAAGCCGATCAGATGCTGCTGGGCACTTTCCGGCAGGTGATCGTTTTCCAGCAGCTCCTGCACCGCCTGGGCTACAGGCTCATAGCTCTTCTCTTCTTCGTGATACGCTTCCAGGTTATGAAAACGGTCCGGGTCGAGCAGGCGCAGGCGGGCAAAGTGGCTTTCCGGCCCCATCTGTTCCGGCGTCGCTGTCAGCAGCAGGAGCCCGGGAATCTGCTGGGAAAGCTGTTCAACAACCTGGTATTCACGGCTTGGCTCGTCTTCAGACCAGGTCAGGTGGTGGGCTTCATCCACTACCAGCAGATCCCAGTCTGTCTCCAGGGCCTGCTGGAAGCGTTCTTCATGACTGCTGATGAAGTCCAGGCTGCAGAGGATCAGCTGTTCCGTGTTGAACGGGTTGTCATCATCCGCATTCCGGCAGCGCTCTTCATCGAACAGGCTGAAATGCAGGTTGAAGCGTCGCAGCATTTCCACCAGCCACTGGTGCTGGAGGGTTTCCGGCACCAGGATCATGACCCGGCCGGCGTGCCCGGTGACCAGCTGCTGATGAAGAATGAGGCCGGCCTCAATGGTCTTGCCCATGCCCACTTCATCGGCCAGCATGACCCTCGGAGCGTGGCGGCCTGAAACCTCACGGGCGATATGCAGCTGATGAGGAATCAGGCTGGTGCGGGCACCCACCAGTCCTCTGAGAGGCGAGCGTTTCAGGCGACAGTTGTTTTGCAGTGTTTTGTAGCGCAGGGAAAAATTACTGTTCTGGTCGATCTGACCGGCCAGCATGCGATCCTGCGGTTTGTTGAAGCGGATAAAGTTACCCAGGCCTGATTCAGGCAATTCTCTGGGTTGTCCGTCGGAAGGATCGCCCGACGTGATGCCTTTGTAGGTCAGAATGCCGCTGTCTTCTGACACATCCGTGACCGTCATTATCCAGCCCTCGTGACTTTCAACCTTGTCGCCAGGGTTGAACTGCACACGGGTCAGGGGACAGTTGTTGATGGAGTAAAGTCGGGTTTCGCCGGTGGCGGGGAACAATAGGGTGACCATGCGACCATCCAGGGTGAGCACTGTGCCCAGGCCCTGTTCGGTTTCGGTGTCACTGATCCAACGTTGTCCAGGAACGAAGCTCGTCATGTCGTGACTACATACCTTGCCAGACAAAAAAGGGCGCTATATTAGCGGAATTCGTTGTATTAGCAACCAATACAAGTGCAAGGAGCCTGTCGGGCTTATGCTTTCGAGCATGCTCTTCATGGTAAGAGTCAGTAGAGCGAGTCAGATTTTTCGTTGGATTTGTGCGAATAGTTGACCTATTTAAGCAAATTCAACGGA
>JBPCXN010000086.1:0-6877 GCA_051008495.1 Endozoicomonas sp.
GCACTGCCTTCTACCTGCACATTGTCGTCAAGTGAGACAAAGATGTCACGGAGGTACCAGATACCCGTGGCGTTCTCACCATCTTCCGCCACAGTAATTTCCGGATTGGTGCCAATGTGAATACCAAACTTTGTCTCGGTGAACGTTGAAGAAAAAAACTTTTCCAGTTCGTTCCAGCCCTTATGATGAATACTATAGGAAGGACTTGTGTAATGAACTTCTCCGTCTTCGCTGAACACTGTTTTCATACCATCCATATTGCAAGTATCGAGATAGCGGAAATAACGGCTTTTCAGCTGTTTGATCAGTTCGATGGCTTCCAGGTTTAGCATGTTCTTTGCCTGTTTTTTTTATTCTGTCATCGACCATTATCGCAAAGGTTGCGCAGGTAGCCTCGTCTATTTGAGGTAGTCCGGAGATTTACCCGGTTGTGAAAGACAGGCTGGTCATTCGGGCAAAGGGTATCGGGCAGGCTTCCGAGAATCCACAGAGACAAACATTAACAAAATATATCATTACAGATTAGTAACGTACGACCCAGATAGGTATTTTATGCTTTATTTCTGCATATAAATCCATCAAGTTCTGACAAGAAACTTATCTCCGAGCAACAACAATCAACACAACAAGAGCATTTTTTCGCATAAGATAGCGGTCTGCAACAGATCGCAGGTCTCATTGAAAATAAGTAATCAAACCGATAGAGCTAGTTAATTACCACTTTTTCGAAAAATAACATAATATGTGCGATCCGGAAGATACTGAGCTGACGCTGAACCGTTACAAGCGGGGGAAAAGCAGCTTCTCTGATCGCAGAGAGATGCGGCGTTTTCAGCAAAAAACAATATTCTGGCTGTGCATCTGGAAAGGATACTGCGGCCTGCAGGAGTGCCATGACATTCATCTGCTGATTGACCGGAAGAGTTCCGGTAGCGGACATTTGTCAGGGTATTACACGACACGAGACATTCGATCACAATTATCGATTGAACTAGGTGACCGATATGCGGATAGGGATCCCTGGAGAGATTCAGGACAATGAAAACCGTGTTGCAGCCACACCCGATACGGTTGGCAAGCTCATCAAACTCGGTTATGACATTGTCATTGAAAGTGGGGCAGGACAGAAAGCCAGCTTTGATGACAGCAGCTATGAAGAGGCAGGCGCCGTTATTGCAGACTCAAAAGCAGTCTGGGAGTCTGACATAGTTCTGAAGGTCAATGCACCAACGGATGATGAGATTGCCGCCCTGAAAGACGGCGCAACCCTCGCCAGCTTTATCTGGCCCGGCCAGAATGAAGAACTGATGAACAAACTGAGCCAGCGCAACATTAATGTGCTGGCCCTGGACAGCGTTCCCCGCCTGTCCCGCTCGCAGTCCCTGGACGCCCTCAGTTCCATGGCCAATATTGGCGGCTATCGTGCAGTGGTTGAAGCCTCGCACAACTTTGGTCGCTTCTTTAACGGCCAGATTACCGCCGCAGGTAAGATCCCACCCGCCAAGGTTATGGTGATCGGTGCCGGTGTTGCCGGGCTCGCAGCCCTGGGTGCTGCTGGCAGTATGGGAGCCATTGTTCGTGCATTCGATACACGCCCTGAAGTAAAAGAACAGGTCGAAAGCATGGGCGCCGAGTTCCTTGAACTCGACTTTTCATCGAGCGAGGAAGAAGAACAGGACTCTTCCGACGGTTACGCCAAGGAAATGAGCCAGGCCTTTATCGATGCTGAAATGGCGCTGTTCATGGAACAGGCCAAAGAAGTCGACATCATTATCACCACCGCCCTGATTCCCGGACGCCCAGCCCCCAAGCTGATCCTGGAAGACATGGTCAAGGCCATGAAGCCCGGCAGTGTGATTGTTGACCTTGCTGCCCAGACTGGCGGTAACTGCGAGTGCACAGAGAAAGATAAAGCTGTCGTTAAGCACGGTGTCACCGTTATCGGCTACACCGACCTGCCCAGCCGTCTGCCAACTCAGTCTTCCCAGCTGTACGGCACCAACCTGGTGAACATGCTGAAGCTGATGACACCAGAGAAAGACGGCAACCTGGTCATTGATTTCGAAGACGAAGTGGTTCGTGGCCTTACCGTCGTAAAGGAAGGCAACATCACCTGGCCACCACCACTGGTGAAAGTCAGCGCTGCTCCTGTGGCGCAGCCTGAGCCTAAAGTAGAGGCTGTTAAAGAAGAGAAGCCCGCCCGCCCATGGGTGAAACCAGCCATGATGGCTGCCGGTGCAGCGTTGTTTGGTTTTGTCGCTAACAACGCTCCATCCAGTTTCCTCGAGCATTTCACCGTCTTCATATTGGCGTCCATTGTCGGTTATTACGTAATCTGGAACGTCAAATCAGCCCTGCACACTCCGCTCATGAGCGTGACCAATGCCATCAGTGGCATCATCGTTGTCGGCGCACTGATGCAGATGGGCAGCGAGAATAATATTGTACTTGCACTGTCGGGTATTGCCCTGGTTGTGGCCATGATCAATATCGTAGGTGGTTTCGCTGTTACCCAGCGAATGCTGAAAATGTTCATCCTGGACAAGTAAGGAGTAGCTGAAAATGTCTGAAGGATTACTTGTAGCCGCCTACCTCATCGCAGCTATGCTGTTTGTGATGAGTCTGGCCGGATTGAGTCGCCAGGACAGCGCCAAGGGTGGCAGCCTCTACGGTATGGTGGGTATGACCATTGCGGTGCTCGCCACGCTCGGTCACGCCCATGTAGCCGGTATGACCATGGTCACCATCCTGATGATTGTGGGTGCCGGTATTGGTCTGTTCCTGGCGAAAAAGGTCGAAATGACCGAGATGCCACAACTGGTGGCGATTCTGAACGGTTTTGGTGGTCTCGCCGCTGTTTTGATTGGCTTCTCCAGCGCCCTTGAATCAAACGACTCTTTATTGGCTGATGGCTCCTTGCTGACTGAACTAGCTCGCCAGATGTCGTCTACTGAACTGTTGATTCACAGTGTCGAGATCTTTCTCGGCATCATCATCGGTGCAGTCACTTTCAGTGGTTCTGTAGTCGCCTGCCTGAAACTGTCTGGTAAAATCCCCAGCCGTCCCATGAGCCTGCCCGGCAGACACTGGACCAACCTGGCACTGGTCGCCCTGGCTGTTCTGATGGGTGTCGTGTTTGTGCAGCAGCACAGCATTCTGGCCCTGATACTGATGACAGCTCTGGCTTTCGCCTTCGGTATCACACTGGTGCTGGGTATCGGTGGTGCTGATATGCCGGTAGTGGTTTCCATGCTCAATGCCTACTCCGGTATTGCTGCGGCAGCCACCGGTTTCATGCTCGGCAACAACCTGCTGATCATCACTGGCGCCATGGTTGGTTCTTCCGGCGCGATTCTCTCTTACCTGATGTGCTCAGCAATGAACCGTTCCTTCATCTCCGTAATCCTTGGCGGGTTTGGTACAGAAGGCGGTACTGTTGTAGCAGGTGGTGAACAGGGAGAACACATCGAAACCAACGTTGAAGACGTCGCCGAGATGCTGAAAAATGCCTCCAGCGTTATCATCACTCCCGGTTACGGCATGGCTGTCGCGCAAGCTCAACACCCACTGCGCGAACTGGTGAACAAGCTTCGCGCACAGAACATCAAGGTTCGTTTTGGTATTCATCCGGTTGCAGGGCGCCTTCCTGGTCATATGAACGTACTGCTGGCTGAAGCCAAGGTACCTTATGACATCGTCGAGGAAATGGACGAGCTGAATGATGACTTCACCGACACTGATGTGGTGCTGGTTATTGGTGCCAACGACACCGTAAATCCGGCCGCATCAGAAGACCCTAACAGTCCCATTGCCGGAATGCCGGTTCTGCGTGTCTGGGAAGCAGAGCAAGTGGTTGTCTTCAAGCGTTCAATGGCTACCGGTTACGCCGGTGTCCAGAACCCACTGTTCTTCAAAGACAATGCCCGCATGCTGTTCGGTGACGCTCACGGCACCGTTGAAGGCATTCTTAAGCAGTTCTGATTATTGCCCTCCGTCTCTGACGACATTTGTCGTCAGAGATATCCTTCCCTCGCTATTTCATCCATGCCCCCAATATTCCGACTGTGACGACGTTCAGCTCCATAGTCAGGACTTCAGTTGTTCCATTGCAGCAGGTGTTGTTTTGGTTGTTGTTGGCATTGGTGTTGCCTTCCAGGTTGATGTACACATGACCAGTCGCAGCATGGAATGAAGCACCATCAATCACATCTTGGCCAGGAGTCATCCAGACCCAATGGCCGATTCCATTATGAACAGCGACGGGTCCATTAATCTGATCTACCGAAATGTTGTTAAGCTCAGCAGGATTACTGTGATTAATTTGCTGGATCGCCATATCACCCAGGTCATTTTGAATCACGGTTATATCCTGCCCCAGCTCCAGCGAAGCCAGCTGCAACAGGACAAAATCCATTTGGGCTCCATGCTGCAGTTCACGTAGTAACCTGGCCAGTTGCTGTCGACCAATCCTGAGAAGGAAGCTCTTTTCTTCAGGAGACAGATTTCTGTTATTGAGCAACCGTATAAGCTTCGCTTTCAGTCTGTCCTGCAGCTGCTCAACGGTCTGGTTCTGCAAAGAGAGCATTTCAATCAGGACATTGAAGATACAGTTCCCATCTCTGGCAACAGGGTGAACTGTGAAACGCCTCGTCCTGATCAATTCAGATAGCTTTTGCAGGTATGCTTTCTCTTTTTTATCAATATTGCCACGATCATCCCTCCCCACTATGTGCAGCAGATTGTTGCTAAAGCCCTGCTTCTGCAGCCAGCCTGCATCAGACTCCTCCTGTACAGATGAGGCACTTCCAGAACCATAATCTATCGAACTCTGGCTATTTGTCAGGCTAGAGCTTTCCCCCCCTACAAAGGTTTCAAACCCTTCAAACCCTTCAAACACTGAGAGCCAGTTTTGCACAGTTTCAGTGTTAACTGCCCCCGCCCCTTGAGCCTGAATCCAACTGGCAAGGCTGGCAGGGTCATTCATATCGGGTAGATCAATGGTTCCGGCCTGCAATTGTTGTATAAACTCCATGGTTTCTTTATTCGCAGGAGGGCAAGCCGAACATTTGCAGGAGCGGGCCCACTGGATGAACTCATAGAATGTCACAGGTATTTTTCTTAATTCCGGGCCACTGCCTGCATTGAATCCATAACCACCAAGGCCAGCCATTGCAGGCAGTATCGCCAAGGCTACTCCATCTTCGTTCAAGCAAGGCGATGCCAGAATATTACCCGCCATCGTTCCTATATTGTTGGCACCATAAAACAGCGCCATCACCCCCCCCAGCGTATTCAGGGCATAATCACTCTTGGTCGCAGTTGTACCCTGCCCTGTGCAACACCCTCTAAGCCAGCTGATTATCCTTCGGATATTGTTGGCACCATTCTGAGCTGATGCCATCCCCTTGCTCGCCATAAGAGTCAGCGCCTCTCCCTGCAGCACAACATAGCTCACCGTATCACCTGCATCCTTGCATTCAGACAGACCACTAAGCTCTCGCTCAATCAGGGCAACAAGACTTGAGGAGTCAGCCAACACATAAACCATTGCCGGTCCGGCACAGATAATCAGAAGTCCGGCATTAGCGAGCGTTCCAGCTGTTGATTTACGATGATCAAGAGCACGCTGAAACAAGAACTCAGGCAGAGAGCACCCCTCTCCCAGATCTTCATTGAGAACCCCGCTCTCACACAAAAGCCGCGCTGTATTTTTCATACGGTCCTCAGGTGAGTAGAGACAGCACTGTTTCAAAAGCCAGCGCCAGCAGGACTTGCTGCCACTAACCCCAAACAGGGACTGGTATATGACCATTCGGGCTTGCAACTGGTCCCTGCCAACACCCACACCATCTGCTTTCATGCTGCGAAGCAACTGCCCCAGCATATGCACAGTACGCTCCAGCAGTTGTTCTGCAGCAGGGTCTCGCCCCCTGATAGTATCAGGCAGATTTTCCACTTTGTTGGAGAGAAGTGGTAGCAACCCTACAGCCATAAAAACAACACCGACACCTCCCAGCGCAGGGCTGTCGCTGATGGCCGTGAGTCCTTTATAGGCCATTCCACAATCCACTCCGGTAGCCGTTCCGGCAAGGATGGTTACCAGAACATCCTGGTAATCCTGGTAACCTTCACAACGAATTGAGTTCGCTCCGGTTACTGCCAGCATGTTACTGCTCATCAGGGCACAACCTGTGATGATTCCAGCCATCGCCTCTGCAAAAGGTGATGGGACACCCATCATGGTAAACAGCACGAGCAGCCCTGGATACGCGGCAATCCGGTTGATGGCTCCACCAATAAGGCTCATGAAGCTGATGACGAAACGCAGCAGCTGGTGGTGTTTCTGTTGATCATCCGTTACGAAACAAGCCATTTCCTTTAGGAGCAGATTAAGTTTTTTGCATAAATCTTTGTCGGTACAGACGTGTGCCAGTAGCTCTGCTGTTATCCCCTCGCGGACGAAAAGCCCCTGCAGTTCCGGCGGCAGAGACAACAGGTAAAGTTCTGGATATGACATTAACCCATCATCCAGCCCCCCAACTTCAGCGCTGTCTTCCTGCTGGATCAATCCGGCTTCTTCACCGGAAGTATCTCCTGCCCGACACCAGATCCATGGGTAACCCCAGGCTTCAGCCTGCCCTGACAGCAAAACACTCAGGCTGAACAACAAACAGCAAGACAAACGGGCCATGCAAGATCCTCAACCAAAAAACATCAGTGGATTTTCAGGTTCAATGCCTTGGGAGGGTGCGAATAAGTCCTGTGGCGCTCTGGCCTGCCAGGGGGATTCAGAATCAAGGCAGACTTTTTCAGGCATGTCCCGACCTGTCAATAAAGGCTAACGCAGAGTCTGGATTCCCCTGGAGGCCCCGAAGGG
>JBPCXN010000087.1:0-2778 GCA_051008495.1 Endozoicomonas sp.
GCCACAGGAAGACATAGAAAGAGCCAGCTCACTAAAGCAGAACAACAGAGCAAACAACAAACCCCTGCAGCATGGGTAATAAGACATACAGTATCCATAGGCTACTTTGGAGTTTTAACTGTATAGCACACTGGGAGACTCGCCCTGTTCATAAGGACGACATTAAGCGCAGTGCATTGGTAATCAAGGGCTGCAGGTATGATTGGGATAAGCCGGAGTTTTACTGCTGTACCATATAGGCTCCCAGGCTGGAGAAGGCGCTCAACTGATCCTCTTGACCTGACAGGGCAGCTTTAACGAGCTTGATAGCGGCACACTGGGGCAAACAACCGCTAAAGGCAACTCAGCCCTTGTAAGGGGTTTCGTTGTCAGTTCTCACTGGAATTCAGCTGATTAGCCGCCTCCTGGGCGGCGGAAAGAACGCTGTACTCAGAACGCTTTATACCCTCCAATAATGTCAGCAAGTCGCGTCCCTTACCATCACCGAGTTCTATGGAGGATGTTACTGAAACACTTTTGGAGGCCTCAATATTTTTATCCTGATGATCAATTTTCAGAGTGGTTGTTTTAGTACCGCCAAACTTAGGGTTACTACCGGAGCATAATAGGTAATCATCGTCTTTTTTTGATGACTTATCGCCATGATTCCGGGTTGCCAGATCAGCAAACCTGGGCAGGCAGATTTCTACTTTGGAGGTCTTTTGTATCAGGGAAGGAATATGCTGGTGCGAACGGTTGCGGAAGCTCTGTATATTCTCTTGCAGGGTTTTACTGAGATTGAAGCGAAAACATTTTTTCTCGAAATCCTGAGAGCTCACTAGAGCGCCTCGCTCGTCATAGCAGCTGATGGTGAATTTGACGTTGGCCCTGAAAATGCCTCCTGTTGACTGCATGCCCGAGATACTAAAGTAGCTTTCACCCTTTCTATGACGTTCAGGGGTAAGGTGTTCGGCTTTGGCTGCACTAGCCAGCTCTGTAGCCAGAAAGAGTTCACGAGCCAGCGGCTGATTGTAGGTCAAGTGCTGGGTTTTCCTCTTAGTCAGGGGTGTGCGGCCTTTTTTTGCGGGCTCGCTTATCCCAATACGGGGGCTGACAGTAACACTTAGCTCGTGAGGTTTAACCTCCCTGCCTCTGAAGAGGCCTGCCAGAATAGTGCCTCGAATCACGGGACTAACAACTTTTACGGACACAAACGTTTTAATTGTTTTAAGCATTTATGCACTTTTCCGCTGTAGAAAAGATGGGCTTTTTCTGATCTCGTTAATTTTTCGGCTGTATCATCGATTTTTAAGTAACCCTGTTGGAAGCCCCATCTACGTTCCAGTCGCCTGAAAGAAGACAAGTGCTGAACGCCCGGTACGTTGATCTCTGGCCGGATGTTCTCCTGTGGCATTCTTCTCCCAGAAGGATACGAGCCGTTTCAGACTACCAGTCTGTTTCCGTCCACCTTGATCAGTTATCCTATAATCTCACAGAATAAAACTCAATGCGGGTCAGCTCTATTCTAGGTGATGATTTAGTACAAAATCCGTTTCGCCCTTTTCACGCAACAGCCTCCTGAATGGTCGCTTCACATCCTTCCATTTTGCCTGCTTCTCGATCTCTCGCTTGTTTTTAATGTATATCTGTTTGGCTTCCTTGACCTTTTCGGCCCTGATCGCATCTTTCAGAGTATTGATTGGATTCTTTTTTGGCATTTTTCGAATATGGTCAGAGCTTATTGGCTGACTAGCCTGCATGAAAGGGCCTGAAGCGGTCGCTCCTTCAGATGCATGTAAAGCTGAATATGCCATCATCTCATCCAAAGCTAACGAATGAAATTGATCAATAAAGCCAGGCGGGGGCGCTCCATCAAGACCTGCAATTTCCTCAAATTCTTTATAAACCCTGGGTTTATCAGAGTAAAAATCCCTCATTGCCCTGAGCAAATCAGCAGTCGCAACTACTTTCTCTAATTGATTAACTCTCCAGGGAGCTGCGGCCGAAAATATCTGACCTCCTCCGGCTTCAGAGGTAACCTTATGAATAAGCCCAAGTTCTCCTAGAAGAGTCTTTATACTACCCTCACTACCAGGGTAACTCTCATCATAAGTCAGACACAATAAATCTAATAGTTTCTGCAACCAGGTAAGTGTGTTTGAAGATAAAAAACTGTAGATCTGAAACTGGAATTTACCAGGAAATTTTGCTGCTTCTCGAATATATTGAACCTGGCCCCGTTTAGAGAAACTAATCTTCCCCAGTGTTTTTTGAAAGGCTGCTATGCGCGTAATATATGAGCTTCCAGCCTTTTTACCTTGAATGCTTACGACTAAATGTGGAAGCATTTCTTTGCAGACATTGAGCTGTTCAAGGGTATAGTGGGTTAAATCTTCAATAAACTGTACCCCGATATTCTCTGGAGTTCTCCCCCTCGGGGTAAACCTTTCAACAAAAGGTTGAAAAGCAGAAAGCAACCAGCCTTTGTTATGAACGGTATTCCAATAGTCACTCCCCGCATCATTGATATAATCCACACAAATTTCCTGGACTGTCCTGTGATGGCTGTCCGATTCCGCCTGACCAGTTACAGCAGACGCACCCTTTTTTGCAGACGGTTTTTTCGCATTTCTACCTCCACCTGTCGGGCAGGAGTGCATCAGCGATTCTAACGACATGCGTTGAGCCAGGGTCGGCGCCATATAAAGTTCTGTTGGCGGCAAGGCGGGCATTCCAGAGCCAGAAAGAAAAGCAAGTGGCCCGGCTTTGACAGGGTTTTGATAGTCAGGAAGCATCAAC
>JBPCXN010000088.1:0-5257 GCA_051008495.1 Endozoicomonas sp.
AGGAGCACGCCTGGAAAGTGTGTGTACGTTTGCGCGTACCGAGGGTTCGAATCCCTCCCTCACCGCCAGTTAATCAATGTTGTTTCTTTGAGACGACATTGATTAACTGGCCGAGCGGTCGGGATGAGAAGCCTTATGGGTTCGACAAAAATGCCGGGAGCATTTTTGGACATCGCTAAAGCGATGGCCCGCAGGGCGACGGACAGGATAGTCCGACGCAATCCCTCCCTCACCGCCATATCCCTTCTCTAAATTGCTGATCCTGCAACGAATTATTTTCCTCGAATTCTCAAATTTCCTCATGTGTCCACGAAGTATCCATTTTGTTTAATGGATTCAGTCTTAGCCCGGATGTTTCATGAACTGCCCCGGCTATCGCACAGAACCTTGTTGTCTCAGGGGATTTGGTGAGAGAGCGCCGTACCGGGGAGTACGGTCGACCGAGCCAAACTTTCCTGAGGTGGCAAGGGGCAAGCGAGAGTCGGGAGCATGTTTATGAAATATCCGGGTTAGGGCATCTGTCAGATGATCTTTGCTGAACTTGGCGTACTTCATTGTCATCTTGATATCAGAATGACCGAGTATGGTTTGCAGTACTTTGATGTTGCCACTGTTCATCATTAAGTGGCTTGCAAAGGTGTGTCTTAAAACGTGCCTGGCCTGTCTTCTTACCGTTCTGGCAGTGCGGTCTCAATCTTTCAAGCTCAAGTACAACAGTAATTACATAGACCAAATCTGGACAATCTTGCAGGAAGATTTCGTCTTCAAATTTCCTGAGTCCTCCTGCAAGGACAACCTGCATTACAAGCGGTACTACAAGAAAGTGACCTCATTCTCAGGCAAGAACTACCAGCTGGTGCTGGGTAACTTTTTGTCGTCTTGTGCCAGGAAAGGGTTGGAGTTCTCGACAGTGCTCAAGGATCTGCAGAAGATGATTATTTGGCAGGACATAGCCCTGCATTATGATAAAACCATACGACGGAAACTCAGCTAATTCAGCGACTCTCAGAGTCCTACCAACAGCGGATTTTAATGGGGTATGCAATTTGATCCGCACGTAATAAGGGCAACTATTATTCGATCAGTCTGCTGGGTGAATTGAGCTATAGCTTTATGAATATTCCATGCTGTTTCAAGAATATAGTCTTCATGATCATCTGGTTGCCAGTACTTGGTTTAGCTCAGGATGTTTTACCTGCAGTAAATGAGAATATCTCATATCCAATGAGCTTTGAGCCTATTGAGCCAAAGCCTGTACTAAAAGGTGAAAATGAGAATTGGTCTTATGGCAGCTATCCTTCTGACTTTAAAGGTAAGCCATATCCGGATAGAAGGTCTCAGACATATTATTATTTGTTCTGGCTTGTTCCAGTATTACGATGGTTGGTAACTGTTGAAGGCTTTTCTATATCCCTCGAACAGAAGCCGGTAAGTATTCTATTGCCTGTTCTGTTAACAGTGGCCGGTACTTGGTGGTTTGGAGAAGAACGCATCAAGGAAAATATAGAAGAAAAGGGGGAGAGAGTCATAGGTGATCCTGTTTTTATTACATCAGAGGTGGTAGAAGGGGATGGGCATAATAGTAAAGGAAAATCTGATTCAGATGGGAGGGGGGATGCAAAAGGTGACTCATCTAAAGGTAAAGAAGGTAGAGTTGCAGGCCGAAAACGAATTGAGACAGAAAGAGGCTCAGTCGGAGGAGACAGACCACCTTTAGAGACACCTCCAAATTCAAAAAAAAGATGTGTTGACTCGATTTCTATGGCCGAACAGCTTAACTATGCAATTAATAACCAGGATGCTGGTTTGGTTGAGTTTTTGCTAAACGAAGGTGCTGATCCTAATGAGCCTTGGGATGAGTATCCATTGTTCGCAGCCACTCATGAAACCACAGCTAATGTTAACATTTTAATATTGTTGCTTCAGTACGGGGCAAATACAGAGATTACAAGTAATGGGGTTACGTCTTTGTTAAGGTTGGTTCAGGAAACGTATCTTTCCAAAAGGCGAGAAGAAGATTATAACGCTGAATGGAAAGCGCCTTTGATTAAAGTTTTGGTTGAACAGGGTGCAAGTTGTGTTGCTCAGGATGCAGGGAGACCACCCGTATATATTTATCTCCTAGGCAAGGAGTGGGATGATTTTGATGAATTAAGGTTGTTGGCATTTGAACAGTTGAGAGGACGTGAGATTGATATTAATAATACATTGATTGTGGGAGAGCACCCTTTATATTATCTTGCTATGTCAGTGTCTGCATTGACAGGCTCAGAATATTCCCGTAAGGCTTATGATTATCTCATCCAAGCGGGGGCTGACGTTAATGTCAGAAGTAATAGGCATATTGATAGAGCATTGATTGAAGTGCTTGTTCCAACTTTTCATTGTACTCAAAGGCGTGCACAAGGATTGGCTCCTTGGGTTCAAAGTGTCTTAAATACCGGAATTGACCTTTGGGAGTGGGGGTGCCCGGAGCATAGTCGCTCGTTTCGCCCAATTCTTGACAGATTGCTGGACAGGGTTTGGGATAGACATGCTGAGCTTCGGGTAGCGCTTGCGCAAAGACTTGCAGAGCAGGGGGGGCAACTTGAAACAAGTTATTTGCCAGGTATGGCAAGAAGCTTTTATTATTTTGGTGGTGACTACTCAGTTTTAGGTTTTAGGTGGGTGTTCAATCATTCTGTGCGCTCAGAGAGTAGTGAGGTATATGATGAAGCGCTTATAAATGTTTTTAATTATGCTGCTGGAACTTCGGGAGCATTCTTGAGTAAGCGCCAGGAAATAGCTTCACAAATTATAGGTTTTTTGGTCGAGTGTGGTGCAGATCTTTCAAAGCTTAATCATGATCAACTGTATTCTATCTTGAAGTGGTGCCTCAAGAAAACTTGTGATAGGTATCAAGGAATGAGAGTAAAGGTGTTCCAAGAAATCGTTGGACGAGGGCTCATTGAGCTTTCCTCTGTTAGCAGGGAGCGTGGAGGCCTATTTCGGATTATAGCCAGTGACCCATTTTCTTACTCGCTTGCCTCCGTCCGAATTTTAATTCTGTATGGCTTAGTGCCTGACATTCCCGATCCGAAATTTAATTTGTTTATGGAAGAGGCGGGTGTTGTTAAAATGATACGCTGGTTTCAGTCATTCTATTCTGAAAATCAGCTGCAATATCTTTGTTATATGAGGATTGCGCAATCCCTTCAAAACCCAGAAGATGGTCATTCATTAAATATACCTAATGTGTTGAAACAAGGGCTATATAATTTTATACCAGTCATAACCATAGTGGAGTGTAGTGGGGAAGCTGGCGAAGATGAAGGAATTGCTGATTAAGGTGATAAGTATTATTTCTGATGTATGATGCTGTTTTAATAGAAAGTATGAAAACTAAGGGAGAAGCTTATCCTCCCCTCCCTCAGTTGTAGTTTATGATCTATTTTGATGTTTTTCCTGTTGCCTCTTGAATCTCTCTAGTAAGTAGATTCTTGATTTCAACAAGTTCATAAATTTCGTCATTATATGACTCCCTTGCAACCTTTGTCGTGTATTGGGATAATTGTGCTACCTCATGTATCTTCAACTCCAGTTGGTTTTTGGTGATATGGATCAGGGTGCAAATCATTGCATTCGTCCTTGACTGTTTCATAACGGCTTACCTCTCTTATGAATGTGATTTGTCTAGAAATCAGTGGGGAATCGTGTCAATAAATCTCATTTATTTTCTTGGATTTTTTCTGGTTCTTAATTACATTCAATTCAGAGAGAGGTAAGCCGGTTGGCAGTCAACGACTAAGCTGATGAGGAAATGGTTTCATTCACAAGTTAATTGATAGCGCACCAGAAAATGCTACAGCTTAGTCAAAAACAAAGATTCACAGAAGAGCCTCTAGAAAGTTGCAGAGTTTACTAAGATAGCGTTGTATGATGAGCATAAGATAAAAAATAAAACAATCAGAACAGGGAGTGTGGTGATCGTCTGACTCTTCATTTTGAGCGATAAATGATCACTCCGTCCAGGGCATCAAGGGGACTGTGTTGGAGTACAATGATCCAGGTGGATGTTCACAAGTAGAAAGCGTGGGTTTGAAGCATCTTCGTGAAATGGACTGGAAGCGTTTTGAAATCCTGTGTCGTGATTACTTTGTAGCCAAAGGCCACCAGGCAAGATTGACTGATATCGGAGCCGATGGCGGCATTGATGTTATCGTTTATCAGCCCAGTGAAAAAGGCAATCAGCAGAAGACCTATGTTCAATGCAAAGCCTGGTCTCAACAGAAGGTTGGAGTCAAAGCTGTTCGTGAACTATATGGTGTAATGGCCGCAGATGGTGTGAGGTCAGGTGTCTTCATGACTACCAGTGACTTCACCGGTGATGCCAGAGTATTTGCTAGAGAGAACAATCTGCAGCTGATATCTGGCGAAGAACTTCTTCAGCGAATCAGC
Organism: Endozoicomonas sp.; assembly: GCA_051008495.1. Lineage (GTDB taxonomy): Bacteria > Pseudomonadota > Gammaproteobacteria > Pseudomonadales > Endozoicomonadaceae > Endozoicomonas_A. The sequence goes on from JBPCXN010000088.1 coordinate 4,438, forward strand.
AAGTTATCAAGAGAAAAACAGCAACAGCTCAGAAAAGCAGCATTGTCTGGTGACTACAAAACTCCTACCTGTCCAAGCTGCGACATAAAGATGGTTCTGAGAACCGCTAATAAAGGAAAAAACAGAGGTGAGAAGTTCTGGGGTTGTTCTAAGTTTCCCAGTTGCCGCCAGAAGCTACATTTGAAGAATTCTCCTGGTACTGCTGAGCAAGGAAATAAGGATTCCAACAAGTATACGTATGGCGGAGGGGCTTTCTCTGGCTCTTATAAGGAAGGCTCTTTCAATCATGGGGCCAATAGCAGCCACTCAACTAGCCGACCAAAAAAGCGTCATCCTCCCCTAACCAGCGGCCAAAAAGCTGTGCTGGCGGTTCTTTTCTCTACTGCTTCGATCTTTTTGATTACTGAGGCTATATCCTTTGCACTCTCTGGCATCGAGCGTTCTGTACTCGAGCGTACACAAAAGCAAGAAATTCACAGAGAGGCAGAACTAACAGAAGTTAGGCGACCTCCTGATCAGGCAGTTTTGCAGCAACGTCCCAGTGCGCAGGTAAGTAAAAGTGGCGCAGAGGCCAAAGCCGAGCAAGATAGAGCGAAAGCACTTCAAGCCAGTTTGGAGCGGCAGCGCAGGCAACAAGAGTGGAAAGAAAAAAATGAGTCTTGGCTGGCTTGGTATAAAGAGCCCTGGGACTGCCAGGACTGGCGGTCTGATGATCATATGGTTGAGTGTACTAACCACAAAATGAGAGCAAAGAGAGAGTTCGAAGAGCTATGGTCTCAGGGAAAAATTCCTTATCCGTGAACCTACTTACTGTACTTCT
>JBPCXN010000089.1:0-9770 GCA_051008495.1 Endozoicomonas sp.
TGCCCCTTGCAGCACTAAGAAAGTTTTGCTCAATCGACCGTACACACCAGTACGGCGCTCAATCGCAAAATTCCTTAGTGCCACAAGGTTCTGCGCGATCAACGCAGCAATTTATGAAATATCCGGGCTAAAAACAGGGATATAAAAAGTCTGGGCTTATGACGATACTGTCGTTTTTTCTGGGTGTGCTGCTGACCTGGCTGGTGATGTCGGGCCTTTTGTCTCAGGGGCTGGCGTTACTGGTACGGATCTGGCTACCGTCTTCCCGCAGGGAGCAGGAAGTGATGAGCGACCAGTGGCTGCTCAACAGTGGCCTGATCACTTCTTCCGGCTGGCGGCTGCTGGGCTACTGGAAAGAGACGGCCAGTTATCCCCAGGCCTGTGCTGAAATGGCCGGCCTGCTGGCCGACAAAGCCTGCCTTTCAAGCCAGGACCGGGTCCTTGATGTAGGTTTTGCCAGTTATGATCAGTTGCTGGTCTGGCTGGACTATTACCAGGTACAGTCTCTGACGGCAGTGACTGGTTCAGAGCAGTTACTGGCAGGTGCTCAGGATAATTGCAGCCATTTCAGTCAGCTGACTCTCGAAAGAGGCAGTGAGCATGTCATCACCCGGCTCAATGACGAACCCTTTGATAAACTGCTGGTTCTGGATTGCGCCTATCACTTTGATGACAAGAGTGCTTTCTTTCGTGATGCCCGCAGAGTTCTGAAGCCAGGGGGCAGCCTGGCTCTGACGGATATGGTTCTGGCAAGGCCCTACAGGGATCGCCGTGAACAACGTCTGGTTCGCGCCCTGGCGCGTTCATGCGGCATCCGGGTTGAAGGTCTCCTGGTGCAGCAGATCTACGAATCCACATTACAGAAAGCTGGTTTCAAGGATGTGGATGTGGTGGACATTTCCGAAGATGTATTGTCAGGTTTCTGCTTCTGGTTTGCCCAGCACCATCGTCAACTGTCGTCTTTAACCCGGTCCAGGGTCTGGATTCGCCTGCGCCTGCTGGAGTGGTTTATCCGCTGGATGCAGCATCGCGGTCTACTTGCCTACCTGCTTATCAGCGCTCGATAACTTTCCCCATTTCATTTCCTGATTCGGGTTGCGGCTTCTACGCAACCTGTAGCGTCTGCTTTTATTTCCCTATCGGTTGATACATCCGTCCATTATCCACAGAAGCTGTGGATAAGTATGTGGTCAATTTTGGGATAGATGATCAGGACTTTCGGAATGAGTGCTTAGAGAGTTTCGGTTAAAAAATATACAGTATTTTTTGCATCAAATAACAACGTAACTGGCAAGAGCAGGATGGCTACACATTGTGCCCGCTTGAACCATCGCAGTGCAGTGCCCGGGAACAGAGCATCCAAAGTGTCCATGACAGGGCGCTGAAGCAGTAGAAATGGCTGGATTAAAGATAAAAACGAAGCTGGCACGTTCCCTGCTTCGTGTCTTCTGCATGCTATAGCCGCACACTCAGGACTGGTAGCCGTGTCACACGGCCGTCAGAGAGGAAAAGGTTTTTTAGGGACAAAAAGCCTGCCAATGACAACAACAACTGGAACTCGCCATGAAATGGTTGAAACCGTTTAAATCCATTGCCCTGGCTCACGTGGTAGCCCCCCTGATTGGCTTAGGCAGCCTGGCTTCGACACCGGCACAGGCCGAGCTGGGGTATCCGGAGAAAGAAGAACTCAGATTCGGTTTTATCAAGCTGACGGATATGGCGCCTATAGCCATCGCCTATGAAAAAGGTTATTTCGAGGATGAAGGGCTCTACGTCACCATCGAGGCCCAGGCTAACTGGAAAGTCCTTCTCGATGGTGTCATAGATGGCCGTCTTGATGGCGCTCACATGCTGGCCGGTCAGCCTCTTGCTGCTACCATGGGATATGGTACCAAGGCTCACATCATTACCCCTTTCTCCATGGATTTGAACGGCAATGGCATAACAGTGTCAAACGACATCTGGAAACAGATGAAGCCCAATATTCCGAAGATGGCTGATGGACGACCGGTTCACCCTATCAAGGCTGATGCCCTGAAGCCGGTGGTGGAAAAGTACAAGGCCGATGGCAAGCCGTTCAACATGGGCATGGTGTTCCCGGTTTCCACTCACAACTATGAGCTGCGTTACTGGCTGGCTGCCGGGGGGATTCACCCGGGTTTTTACGCTCCACACAAGGGCGACACCTCGGGGCAACTGAAGGCTGATGCCCTGTTGTCTGTCACTCCGCCACCGCAGATGCCCGCCACCATGGAAGCCGGGACTATCTATGGTTACTGCGTCGGAGAACCCTGGAACCAGCAGGCAGTATTCAAGAACATCGGTGTGCCAGTAGTCACCGATTATGAAATCTGGAAGGACAACCCGGAGAAGGTTTTTGGCATTACCGCCGAGTTTGCCGAAAAGTACCCCAATACCACCGTGCGCCTGACCAGGGCTTTGATCCGCGCCGCCAAGTGGCTGGATGAGAACAATAACGCCAACCGTCCGGAAGCGGTGAAGATTCTGTCCCAGTCGAATTATGTGGGTGCAGATTACGAAGTCATTGCCAACAGCATGACCGGCACTTTTGAATATGAAAAAGGCGACAAGCGTCCAGTTCCGGATTTCAACGTCTTCTTCCGCTACAACGCCACCTATCCCTATTACTCAGATGCTATCTGGTACCTGACACAGATGCGCCGTTGGGGACAGATTTCTGAAGACAAGAGCGATGACTGGTACAAGGGTATCGCTGCCAAGGTCTATCGCCCGGATATTTATCAACAGGCTGCATTGTCTCTGGTGGCAGAGAAGCTGGTGGACGCTGCAGACTTTCCCAACTTCACCAGTGAAGACGGTTTCCGCAAGCCACAGACTCACTTTATTGACGGCATTGTCTACAACGGCAAAAAGCCCAATGAATACATCAACAAATTTGCCATAGGCCTGAAGGAGGGGGACAGGATTTGATCCTGTCCTCGATTCTGAGCTAGTAAGCCGGGAGTGATTTCATGAGTACAGAAGCCACGCTGGGCCGTAAACAGCAAAACACCGCCCTGGCATTGAAAAAAATGCAAGCGGTCGTTAAGCCGGTACTGGGAAGTTTGCTGGTGCCGTTTCTCGGAGTGATCGTGTTTCTGATGCTCTGGTCTGGAGCCGCAAGGAACATTGACACTTCTCTGGGAACATTTCCCGGCCCAGCGGCTGTCTGGGAACAGATGGGGTCACTCTATCAGGAGCATCAGGAGCAGCGGGAAAAGGAAGAGGCTTTCTACGAACGGCAGGAGAAGCGTAATGCCGCCAGGATGGAGAAAGACCCTGACTATGTGCCAAAGATCCGTGGCTACACCGGTAAAGAAACCTTTCTCGACCAGATCTTTACCAGTCTGGTGACAGTGATGAGCGGCTTTCTTCTGGCTGCCGCTATCGCCGTTCCTCTGGGTATCGCCATAGGCCTCAACAAAACGCTGAATGCGGCGGTAAACCCGGTGATCCAGATTTTCAAGCCGGTGTCACCCCTGGCCTGGTTGCCGCTGGTGACCATGGTGGTCAGTGCGCTCTATGTCAGCCCCGACCCGCTGGTGGCCAAGTCATTCCTGAATTCCATGATTACCGTGACGCTCTGCTGTCTCTGGCCCATGGTAATAAATACGTCAGTGGGTGTCGCTTCCCTGGACTCTGACCTGGTAAACGTCAGTCGTGTATTGCGTCTGTCTGCCATCAAGCATGTGCAGAAGATTGTTCTGCCGGCATCGATACCCATGATCTTTACCGGCATGAGGCTGTCTCTTGGCGTTGCCTGGATGGTGCTGATTGCCGCCGAAATGCTGGCGCAGAGCCCGGGGCTGGGCAAGTTCGTCTGGGACGAGTTCCAGAATGGCAGCTCGAATTCGCTGGCCAGGATCATGGTTGCAGTCATTGTCATTGGTTTCATAGGGTTCCTGCTGGATCGAACCATGCTGCAGATTCAGCGCTTTGTCTCCTGGGACAAAGCCAGTGCTAGTCATTAATCAGGGAGAGATCAGCGATGAGCGCGTTACTGGATATCACTCACATGGACATGGTCTTTGATACTCCCAAAGGCCCTTTTACTGCCCTCAAGGGGGTAGACCTGAAAATCAGCCAGGGAGAGTTTGTTTCCCTCATTGGTCATTCCGGCTGTGGTAAGTCCACCGTCCTGAATGTGGTGGCCGGACTCTACAAGGCAACCACCGGCGGCGTTGTTCTCAATGGTAAGGAAGTTTATGCCCCGGGACCGGAACGGGCAGTGGTGTTCCAGAACCATTCGCTGCTGCCCTGGCTGACGGCTTACCAGAATGTTGAGCTGGCAGTGAAGCAGGTGTTTGGAAAAAGCAAAAGCAAGGCGGAAGTGAAAGAGTGGGTTGAGCATAACCTGGCGTTGGTGCATATGGATCATGCCATGCACAAGAGGCCGGATGAGATTTCCGGAGGCATGAAGCAGCGTGTCGGTATTGCCCGGGCGTTGTCGATGCAGCCGGAAATTCTGCTGATGGATGAACCGTTTGGTGCGCTCGACGCTCTGACCCGGGCCCATATGCAGGACTCACTGATGGAAATACAACAGGAGCTGAATAATACCGTGATCATGATCACCCATGATGTCGACGAGGCGGTTCTGCTGTCTGACAGGATTGTCATGATGACCAACGGCCCTGAAGCGACCATCGGCGAGATTCTCGAGATTAACCTGGAGCGCCCCCGGGACCGGCTGGTGCTGGCGGAAGATGTTGAATACACCAGGCTGCGTTCGGAAGTATTGAAGTTCCTGTATGAGAAACAGAGGAAGGTGGAAAATATTTCCAGCAGGCAGGCCAGGAAGTCTGACAGGCAGGAAAAGAGTGAGCAGGCAGCTTGATGATCTGCATGTCGGATTAGAATCGTAGATTCGTAATCCGGCATAACGGCAATCTGTATGAAAGACACGTGTCGGATTACGGGCAAAACCCTAATCCGACATACGGAGGAGCATCAGGAATTGTAGAATTCCAGCGCCGCGGCGGCACCATCTGCTTCAATGCCCATAACCGCTTTCAGAGCACCCAGGCACTTCAGGACATTGGTCTGGCTGGCGCTACAGCCCATCAGGCCGATACGCCATACCTTACCGGCCAGGTCTCCCAGACCTGCGCCTATTTCCAGGTTCCAGGCTGACAGCAGCTCTGCCCGGACAGCGGCTTCATCCACGCCTTCAGGGACCTTGACCAGATTCAGCTGGGACAGGCGCTCCTGTTCCGGAACGACCAGCTCCAGCCCCATGACTTCCAGCCCCTTTTTCAGAGCATCATGATGCCGTTTGTGTCGAGCCCAGGACTGTTCGATACCTTCTTCCTGCAGAATGACCAGGGCTTCATGCAGTCCGTAGAGAGCATTGACCGGAGCTGTGTGGTGATAGGCACGCTTTGCACCCTTGCCCCAATAACCCATGACCAGGTTCATATCCAGGAACCAGCTCTGTACTTTACTTTTGCGGTTGGCGATCTTTTCTACGGCCCGTTCGCTGAAGCTGACTGGTGACAGCCCGGGAACACAGGACAGGCATTTCTGAGTACCGGAATAAATGGCGTCGATTCCCCAGGCATCCACTTCCAGAGGGGAGCCGCCAAGAGAGGTGACCGCATCAACAATGGTCAGGCAGTCATGCTCCCGGGCAAGACGACAGAGGGTTTCTGCATCAGACACTGCGCCAGTGGAAGTTTCAGCGTGGACAAAGGCCAGAATGCTGGCGTCCGGGTGCGCTTTGAGGGTTTGTTCAACAGCCTGGCAGTCCACTGCCCGGCTCCATTCCCCCTGGACAACGACAGGTTCTCCGCCTACCCGTTCAATGTTTTCTTTCATGCGGCTGCCAAACACACCGTTAATGCAGACAATCACCTTGTCACCGGGTTCCACCAGGTTGACAAAACAGGTTTCCATGCCAGCAGAGCCTGGTGCCGAGACAGGCAGTGTCAGGGCGTTCTCAGTACGAAAGGCGTACTGAAGCAACACCTTCACCTCATCCATCATGCGGATAAATTCAGGGTCCAGGTGGCCAATGGTAGGGCGGGACAGGGCTTCCGTGATGCGCGGATAGACGTCGGAAGGTCCTGGTCCCATCAGTGTTCTGCGGGGAGGGTGAAAGGGTCGAATGTTCATATGATCTTCAGCTTTTGATTGTGGTTTTCCCTCGGACCCCGAGGCCTTCATTTGCAACTGCTTGGAACCCTATGAGGCCGGCGGGGATCTGTCACGCACTATAACACAGCTGGTTTGTGGCGCCTGACGTCTGGGAATGAAAAAAGCGTACGTATACACTGTGCCAAGTCATGGAACTGAGGGGAGTCTGTGCGGTGAAACCGGAACGTTATCAGGATATTTATCAGCGAGCCTGTGATCGCAAGGGTGGGAAGGATGCTTTGGAATCACTTCTGGAGTCGCCAGCCCGTTACGCTGAACTGGTGCAACTGGGTGATGATCGTTATCTGGCGGAGCTGACCCGTAAAGTTTTCCAGAGTGGTTTTGTCTGGCGGGTGGTGGATCAGAAATGGCCGGATTTTGAAGAGATATTCTGGAGCTTTGATATCGACAAGCTGCTGATGATGCCTGACGAGATGCTGGAGCGGAAAGCCTCGGACCCGAAAATCATCAGGCACCTGAAGAAAGTCTGGAGCATCCGTGAGAACGCTCTGATGATCAGCGAAGTCCGGAGCCAGCATGGCAGCTTTGGACAGTTTGTGGCCGACTGGCCGGAAGAGGAGATCACCGGCCTCTGGCAGTACCTGAAAAAGCACGGCAGCCGTCTTGGTGGTAACACCGGGCCATACGCTCTAAGGGCGATTGGCAAGGATACCTTTCTGCTGACCCGCGATATTGAAGGCTATTTCCGGGCCATGAAAATCATAGAGGGCAGTGCCACCAGTCAGAAAAGCCTTAAAGCTATCCAGTGCTATTTTAACCAGCTTCGTCAAGACAGTGGGCGCTCCCTGTCAGAATTGAGTCGTCTTCTGGCTTTTGGCACCGGCGATAACCGGGTTCAGGCACTCGCCGATATGGCTCACTAAAATACAATAGTCGTGTATGCCGCTATACCTGCTGTGTGCTGGATCTGGCATGCTCGGCAAGCAGTTTCACAGCCCGCTAAATGGAAATGAAGTAAGACAATGATTCTGGAAACCCTGCTGTTTACTGCCGGCGTGACACTGCCAGTCTGTGTGATGCTGGTCGCAGGCCTGATATTGAAAAAGACCGGCTTCATTGACGATCACTTCATCACCGTCTCTTCCAGGCTGGTGTTCAATTTTGGCCTTCCCGCTGTGATTTTCTTCAGTCTGTCGAACCTTGGCCGGGATACGGACATTGATTACCGGCTGATTCTCTTTGCTCTGCTGAGTATCTTATTCAGCTTTATGGCTTCCTGGCTGCTGTCTCTGAAAACGGTCTCCTCCTGGCGGGATCGGGGCGTGTTTATCCAGGGGGCCAGCCGGGGCAACCTGGCGATTATCGGGCTGGCGCTGGTGGACAATATGTATGGCGATGCCGGGCTTGCCATGATGTCGGTGCTGATTGCTTTTACAGTGCCTCTGCTGAATGTTCTTTCGGTGACAGTGCTCAGTTATTACTCCAAGGACAGCGGCAGTCATTTCAGTCTGTGGCAACTGCTTGTCGATATAGTCAGGAATCCGCTGATCATAGCTGTGTTCTGCGGAGCAGCCTTTGGGTTCAGTGGTTTTGAGTTGCCCGGGGTGGTCGACAGTGTTGGCCGGTACTTTGCCCAGATTACCCTGCCCCTGGCGCTGCTGGGTATTGGCGGCACATTGAGTCTTGATGCCCTGATGAAAACCAGCAGGGCTTCTTTCTGGGCGGCACTGAACAAGACGGTTGTGCTGCCACTGCTTTTCATTCCCGTTGCCTGGTTGATGGGCTTCGGGGAAATGGAGCTTGGCGTCCTGTTCCTCATGGTTTCCTGTCCGACTGCAGCTGCCAGCTTTGTCATGACCCAGTCGTTTGGCCTGAATGCTAAACTGGCGGCCAACATCATTGTTCTGACCACCCTGGGCGCTATGCCGGCGGTCAGTCTTGGACTCTTCGTAATGAGGGTGACGGGTGTCGTTTAAAACGAGTTTCGGCCGTTTGTTTCCCGGCAGACAGAGTTTCTCTCTGGCTGGACTTCTCTTTATGGCTCTCCTCTCTAGCTGTACCAGCCTGCCAGAAAGTTACCCCCGCAACGTCACCAGGGCCTATACAGAAACCGAAGCTACGGGCATTGGCCAGCACATAGAAGAGGCGACGGGGCTGGATCCCGATTTATCGGCTTTCCTCCCCCTGGCCGATGGCCTGGATGCCATGGTGGCCAGGCTGGCGCTGATCGATGCGGCCCAGAAAAGTATTGATGTTCAGTATTACCTTTTCCATGGCGACATGACCGGCAGTCTGTTCCTGCAAAGGCTGGTCATGGCGGCGGACCGGGGCGTGCGGGTTCGCCTGCTGGTAGATGACCTCTCTGCTGCCAGCAATGACAAGACTATTGCCGTGGCAAACAGTCACCCCAACATTAAGATCAGGCTGTTTAATCCGGTTGTCTCACGGGGTTTTCTCCGTCCCCTGAGAATGGTCACCGACTTCTCGCGCATAAACCGACGGATGCACAATAAGTCGTTTATCGTCGATAACCAGATCGCCATCATTGGTGGCAGGAATATCGGAGATGAATATTATCGGGCTAGTGCCGTAGAATTTGCAGACCTGGATATGCTGCAGATAGGTGCTTCGGTTCCTGAATTGTCCGATGTCTTTGATGACTATTGGAACTTCGAGATGAGTTTTCCGGCGGAAGTCATAGTGTCTCCTGGAAAGGTTAAAGACGATGATTTACTACGTCTGCGTGGAAAATTGCAGAAGAATTTAGAGTCCGCTGAAGCCCAGAGGTATCTGCAGCGTTTGAGAAGCGCCCCGGTTGTGCAGGAACTGAAATCCGGAGGTGTCCCCTGGTTCTGGGGACCGGCGACGGTTTATGCCGACAGGCCGGACAAGATTCTGTTGAATCCAAAGGCAACGGAAGATCACCTGATGTCTCAACTGCTTCCCTGGTTTGATCAGGCTCGCAAAGAGTTAGTCATACTTACTCCTTACTTTGTGCCGGGCAAGGAAGGCATGAAATTCCTCCAGACACTGCTGGACCGGGGGGTGTCTGTTACCGTCTTTACCAACAGCCTGGCTTCAACGGATGTGTCTATTGTCCATGCCGGTTACAGCCGTTACCGGAAAGAGTTGCTCAGGTCAGGGATAAAGCTGGTTGAAATGAAGCCGCACATGAAAGAGAGGAAGAAGTCTCTGAGTGGTTCCAGTCAGGCCAGCCTGCATGCCAAAACCTACATCGTTGACCGCCGGATGCTCTTTGTTGGCTCCCTGAATCTTGATCCCCGGTCCATTGTTCTCAATACTGAAGTCGGTGTTGTCTATCACTCGCAGGAGCTGGTTCAGAGCCTGATGAGCAGCGCCAGAGAGTCGTCCGACCATTACTATTGGGTTCTGGGATTAGGCGACAGAGGGATTGAATGGCGGGATGATGAGGGGGAGATACAGTCCCGGGTTGACCCTGAGACTTCCTGGCTGTTGCGACTGGGCATCAGCCTGATGTCGTTTCTGCCTATTGAGAGTCAGTTATAGGCTCTGTTGACATAAGTTTGTCAGGTACAGTGGTTCGTAAAGCGGTCATATGCAAGGCAGACTTGTGCAGGCGTAGCTTTCCTACGTCAATCAAGTCTAACGCTGTCAGATGGCCGCTTTACGAA
>JBPCXN010000090.1:0-12223 GCA_051008495.1 Endozoicomonas sp.
ATATTGCCGGGTTGGCGGACAGTATTGAACATATAGGTTTGTTGCAGCCGATTGGCGTAACGCCGGACTACCAGCTGATCTGGGGCCATCGTCGTATGGAAGCGTACTGGCACCTGAAACGGCACACGATCCCGGCCCGGATCGTGCCTATGGATGAGATTGTGCTGGGTGAATACGCTGAAAATGAAGTGCGAAAGGACTTCACCATCAGTGAACGGGTGTCCATCAAGAAAACCGTGGCTGAGAAACTGAAAGGGCGTAATCATCGCCCTAAAAAAAGTAGTCAAAATTTTGACGACTTACCTAAAGGCCGAACAGATGAGTTATCTGCAAAGGTAGCTGGATTTGGAAATCGTCAGACAGCCCGCCAGGCCGAAACCGTAGTCGACCAAGGCACTCCAGAGCTGGTGAAAGCCATGGACGACGGTAAGGTGTCGATCTCGGTGGCTGCGGATGTGGCGGGGTTGCCTGAAGAAGAACAGAAGCGGGTGATGGAACAGAGTGAAAAGGCGATTCTGCAGGCGGCTAAAGACATAGATGATCCAAAACTTCAGGAAAATTTTCCTGAAGTTAAGCTGAGTTACAGGACAAACAGGATGAAGGCCACGGCCAGGCCGAAAATGGCTCCAAGGATGGAGTAGACGAGCGTGTCCTTGCGCCTTTGCTCCCGGAGTTCCCTAAGCATTTCATCCGGATCTCTGGGTTTGTTTTTGTCATAGGCCATAGTGGTGGCGATATCCTTTCCTCGAAAGATAGAAGGGCAGAGCCCTTCTGTTGACGACATTGAAAATGCTGCCAGGTTATCAGGGCAGCTTTCAGGATTATCTCCCAACATCATGAAAAGATCCTGTGCTCAGGACAAACCGCATAGTATTGATCCCTTTCCTGATCATTGAGCGATTCCAGTACTTCCTGTTCTGCCACCAAGAATAGATACCCCAGGGTGTCAGTCCGGGTTTTGCGCCAGTGGCGGCGTAATCGCCTCAATACGGCCATGGACGATGGCAGCATGAAGACCGTCAACTGCACCATGCCCTGGTCTTTACAGCGCTTTCGATAAGCCGCCTGGGACTTTGCATTGACGTCTCGGTAATGCTTGCCTGTGAAGGATTTAGGCATACGGTTACTAGATAGTCATAAATAGCCACATTGTAGCCCTTTGCTCTATGTTCAGTACGAAACAGCCAGAGATTTCACCTATGTCTGCGCCAGCATTGAACCTGAAGCAACAGAAATTTGTCGAGGCCTATTTGGGCAATGACGGCAATGCGCTGCAGTCATACAGAGAGGCCTACGGAACTCAGAACTACGGCACAGAGGGTAGCAACGGTCATCGGCTGCTGAAAAATGCTGAAGTGGTCGCCAGGATTGAGCAGCGGCGTGCCGAGATCATGGCATCCAGCACCATCAGAATCGAACGCAAGCGCTTGGAGCTCTGGGAAATAGCCAGACAATCCAGGGCAGCGGGTGATCTGAAAACCGCCATTATGGCCATCGCCGAACTCAACAGGATGGATGGAAGTTACAGGCGGCAGTCTTGATTCCAAGGAAATGGGACTAAAGCCCAGCGGGGCAGAATATTACTATAAGGCGTGTCCACTAAGTCGATTTGTAGAAAAAACCGTCTATTAAGTGCCAGGAAACGAATCAATAAACAAGTTTCAGGCTATTTTCGGGTGTCCACAATGCTTTGACTTATTGGGTAGCGAAGTCATTAAGTCACAGGGAAAATCAAGTAGTTAACGGAGAGTACATATCGTTAGCGCAACCTTTCACATCGTCGGGCTTTAGACCCCTTTACCAGGGTGAAATTAATCTGTCCGTTTAACCAGCTTCCGGACAGTACGGACAGTAACCGGACAGTAAAATCCAGCTAACTGTCCGGATCTATCCCACAGGCTTCTAAGTCTCCAGCTGATCCGGACAGTACGGACAGTAAAGATAGACATACACATATTTAAGTAAGTGTATGTATCGAATCGATATATAGTTACATTCTGAACTGCGTAGAACTGCAACCTGGAAATTTACTGTCCGCACTGTCCGGATTCTCTACAACCACTGGAATACTAAGCCTGCATCCGGACAGTTAGCTGGATTTTACTGTCCGGCTCATTTTCAATCAGATGGTAATAGGATCCATCGCGCCGAACCGACTTAATCCTGCCTTTACAGTACTGGTTTAACAACCGTCCAAAGTGGCTACGTTCAAATGTCATTTCATTGGTCTGGTAGGCCCACTTCCGATAGTCGTCATACAGTGCGCTGTATGCCGTTCCCCCACCATTCTGGCCATTGACCAGAAGAATGGATCGGCCCTGCTCATCGAACCAGTCCTCAACAGGGTGTCGCCGTCGCTGGGTATCCTGCACGGCACGAATGGCGGCAAGTTCATCAGCGGTTGGGTGTGCGTCGACTGACAGTGTTTGCCACAGGCTGGTGAAGTCGAACTCACGGGCCAGGGTAATCAATCGCCCATCGTCCGGGGCCTGGATGTCGAACAACCGGCGGGTGCCAGTGGTGTCGTTGACCATTTCGGCGATGGGATTGTTGCTGCTGCCGATGCCGGCGGTGATCTTGTTGATCCGGTGCATCAGCTCGCTGCGCATCTTGCGCTTGGTGTAGCAGTCCGAGTAGCACCACTGCTTGAAGACCTTGATGTCTGTCCGATCCAGTCCCACCAGTTCATCGAAGTTGGCGACCAGAAGCTTCGACCACTGGGTATGGGCGAATTCGTCCGACAGGTCACTGACGTGCTTGATGTCAGCGAGTTCTCCCAGGGGGCGGCACAGTTGTGAGACAAACCAGGACTTACCGGTATCCTGGATGGGGCTGTAAAAGATCGGCATGGGCACCTGGTCAGGCGTCGGGTTATTGCCCTGTGCTATCTGCAGCAGCACTTTCTTGCGGTCGCTAAGCCACCAGTACAGCACCAGTTGCTCGGTGTAGCCTAGCTGCAGCTGTTCAGCTAGGGCATGAAAATCATTAGCAGGGTCACAGGGCTCGGATTGCATTGTGACCGCCAAATCTGTGATGAGCTGTCGATACTCACGGGCCTGCACCTGACGGTAGGCGGCGGCCAGGGGGCGAGCTTCATACAGCCCCTTGGGCATTTCGTTCCGCTGCGCCCAGAGCACCAACTCATCCTCGTGCTCGCTGTAGGGTAGCTGCCTCCCATTGGCATCCTTCACGTAGTTCCAGCTCGGTTGTTGTTCCTGTATCTGACAATAGCCATCGACCAGGGCCTGAGAGTCCGGAAAGAAGCTGAGCTTGCGTTCCCTCGCCTCCTTTTTCTTCTTCTTTTTTTCCTTCTGCTCAAGGGCCGTGACTACTTCCGGGCTGTCAGTCTCTATTGCAGCTGAGCCTGTAGCCGATGCAGCATTCGGTTTGGGTGCTGCCGCTGACAGCCATTCTTTTTGCGGGAACTGAAAACCATTGGCCTGAGCCTGGTGAAATAGAGTGGCAATGGTGATCCCACCGGTTGGCTTGAAAGACTTCCAGGCAACCCGTACTTCGTTTTCATTTTTGTACGACTCACCGGTCTTTGACCACTCAAGCCACAACTCGAAGCCCTGGGCGCCGGGATCCCAGTTGTTCAGAGCCATACCGACCTTCTTCCACTGATCATGGCCGCAATCGGGTGACAGCCAGTCCAGAGCTTCGATCACTTGGTCCCGGCCAGTGGGTGGGTGCTCATGACCGACATAACCAGGTTGGTCACTGCACGTTTTTTCCGGTATCGGGTAGTGCTGATTGAGCCAGTCGAGCGCCGGCTGAATCGGCGTCAGTTGTTGTGGCTGGGTGCAGTCAGGGTGGATGTTGCCGGTATAGGTGGCCAGCTGTTCATGAACCATCAGCTCGAATTTCTCAGCGCCGCTGAGTGCTTTCTTGTAGTGCTCGGGGTTGATGTAATAAATACGTTTGTTGAATACCAACGGTTGTTCTGTCGTGCAGGGAATCCGAAGCCCGGTACAACTACTACTGAGTTCGTAGTAACCCGGATCAATAGCATCGATGAACGTCTGCACCCAGGGGATAAGGCGCTGGTTATTATCGACACAGTGATCGATGTCGATGGACACAATCCGGTTTTCCTTCTGGTGGTAGAATACCAGGAAGTCATGTTGTCCCGATTCGATTAACGGCAGGGCTATATCAAAAGACAGGGTGCTGCCGGATTTATTGCCGGTAATGCGTTGATCGGACTGGGGAAGGACGGGGATTTTATCGCTATTGGCTACGAGCCAGCTGGACACGTTTTTCAGGCGGGCAGGCAGATTCTGATAAAAGTGATTGATGGAAATCATGTATAATGACCTCGAATGTGATAATGCCGGGTGGTTGTCTAAATGCAGCTATCCGGCTTTTTTGTTTCCATCAAATAAAATAATGACTGCTTTGAATCTCATCAGGCATTTGAGATTGCCCGGTAAGTAATGAGATTTCCATTATGATTTTGAGAAAGAGAACCTTTCGTCGTGTAGATTAAGAAAGGAAATGCCGTCGACCTTTGTTGTCCAGGGACTTACTTCGTTTGAGATTTGCCAACACTTTGAAATAAACGTTAAATGTCGCCCATTTTTTTGTAGTCGAAATCAAAACCCTTCTCTTTCATGGCCTCTTTTCCTGCTTTTATTTTCTTTTTAGTATTGCTTTCACTGAATCCCCGTACTTTTTTTTCATGATGATTTTCTATCCACTTATACATAGCTTCTGTGAGTTGGCCAACCTTGGTAAAGCCGGATTCATCGATAAGCATCGCAACGGCAACACCATAAGAAAGGTCATCGCTCACGGAACCGCCTCCCCCATAATTCTGCTCAAGGTTATCTGCCTGACGTACCGCCTGGAAGTTGCAGCGGTCTATACCCAGTTTGCAACAAGCATCCAGAAGCTCCTGACATTTTATTAAGGGCTGGTAGCTGTCTGTTAAATCAACCTTTATTTCTCGGGCAATCATTCTTTGAGTACCCTTCATTTTGATCAGCAGCTCCCTATCCTGATCGCAAAGTTTTTTCCGTAAAGCCAAATCAATATTCGGACCCCGTTCAGGGTCATCAAGATCAATGGGGTTTCTGTCATACAGCAGAATCACAAACTCATCCAACAAATAGCTCTGTTGCCGAAATTGCGCTGGATCGGGCTCAAGACCAAACATACCGCCTCCGAAAAACAGCGACACAGCACGGCATCAGTAACTAGACTCAGGCCGTGGCGTTGCCCTCGCGCCGCGCTTGTTTCGATTGTTTTTTAGTCGCAGGGATGCGACCCATCTCTTCAAGCCCTCAGCCATTCACCGCCTTGTGCCCGTCGACAAACGCCTGAATATCCGACCAGCGATAACGCACCCGTCTCCTGAAACGAACCCAGGGCAGATCCAGGTATCCCTGTGCCCGCCAACCCTGCAACGTTCTCGGGTTCAGACCGAGATAGCGGGCTGTTTCAGTGGTATTCAGTAGATCCTGATCCTGGTGAAGGTTAGTCATGATGCTGTCTCCGGTTAGAGCCCTGCAGAACACCATAGCGCACCAACATGAAACAGGGTGAAGCTATGGTATTGGATTGTATGCTTGTATATTTGTATGTAATGTATGTATGATACAACATACATTACATACATTTTTCTATACACCAGAGACAGAGAGCATTTTATGGCGATTACCCGGGACGACATTATCCAGGCAGCGGAAGCGATTGAGCGTGACGGTGGCAACCCGACCATGGCGGCGGTGCGGGAATTCTTGAACGGCGGCAGCTTCGCCACCATCAGCCCGATTCTGCGCGAATGGAAGGAAAGCCGGAAGGTGCGTCACGCGGTGGTGATTGATATGCCGGGTGAGCTGAAGGCGGCTCTGGATGGTTTGGGGGCTGAGTTCTGGCAGGTCGCCTCTCGACTGTCGAATGAAAAGCTGATTGCCGTGCAGGCCGAAGCCGAGTCTTCCGTCAATGAAGCCCAGTCAGAACGGGACGAAACCCTGCAGGAAGTGGCCCGACTGGAAAAAGAACTGTCAGAAGCTCTGGGTGAAAGCCAGCAGGCACAGGCGGAACAGGATCGGACACTGAAGGACCTGGCTGAGCAGAAAGAAGAGTTCATTCGTTTGCGGGAACAGCTGCTGGCCAGTCAGCAACTCGCCAGTCAGTTGAAAACAGATCTGGGTCGGATGACCGAAGAGAAGGACCGCCAGGCGGAACAGGCCGCCACCCTGCAGGGACTCAGTGACCAGCAGAAGCTGGACCTGGAAGAGAGCCGGGTACAGCTGACCAACCTGCAGGAACAGAACCGAAAGACCAGCGTGGCTCTGGACAGCAGTCAGGGACGGGAAAAACTGTTAATAACGGAACGGGACCAGCTGAAACAGCAGAGTGGTGAGCAGGCGACTGAATTGATGAAACTGAGAACGTCCACCTCAGCCCTGAACGCACGGGTTGAAGACCGTAATGGCCAGATCGCAACACTGGAAGCGGACAACAAGCAGCTGAGACAGACCAGCCAGAAGGCTGTCACCCTAGAAGCCGAACTGAAGGTCAGCCGCAATCGGGGCAGCGAACTGACGGCCGAGCGGGATCAGCTGAAACAGGAAAACCGAGATCTGCTGAAGCAGACCGGTCAACTGGAAGGCCAGCTGAAGGCGCAGCAATCACAAGCACAGGTAACTGATCATGACGTGGGAGACACGCCGGCATAACGGCCATTACCTCACGGACGAGCAGAATCAGGCTGTTGATCTGGCCATCGCTGGAAACCACCTGAAGATCGAAGCTTTTGCCGGGGCCGGCAAAACCAGCACCCTGGCGGCGATCAGTGAAGCTTTACCGGGCCGCAAAGGGCTGTACCTGGCGTTCAACCGCAGCCTGGCCGATGAAGCAGCGTTGAAGTTCCCGCCCCAGGTCGACTGCCGTACGGCGCATAGCCTGGCTTTCCGAGCCCTTGGGCACCAGTACAAGCATCGCCTGCAACGCCTGACCGGCGGCCTGCTGGCCCGTGAGCTGCGCCTGCAGCCGTTGTCCGAGCGCGTGAGCGCTACCGGCCTGGGCAACCTGATCCTTGATACCCTGACCCGCTACTGCCATTCCGGCGATAAGGATCTCCATCCCCGTCATGCCCCGCATTCAACACTGAACCACTTCACCCGGGAAGAGCGTGAAGCACTGGTCGAAGAGATCCTGCCACAGGCCCGGCAGGCCTGGGAACTGATGATCGATCCCTATGCCAGCTTGCCGGTGACTCACGATGCCTATCTGAAGCTGTGGACTCTGAGTCGGCCACAGATCGACACCGACTACCTACTGTTTGACGAAGCCCAAGACGCCAATGGCGCCATGCTGGCCTTGGTGCAACAGCAACCGGCGCAGCAGATCTATGTCGGCGATCCCTGGCAGCAGATCTACCACTGGCGCGGCGCCGTCAACGCCATGCGTCAGATCGACACCGAGCACTGCTGCCGAATCAGCCAGTCGTTCCGCTTTGGCCAGCCGATCGCTGACATGGCCAACCGGATCCTCAACGAGCACCTGGACGCCGGTGTGCAGATCCGGGGCTTGGACACCATCGACAGTCAGGTCAGACCCATTGACCAGCCCGATGTCATCCTGTGCCGCACCAACAGTCGGCTGATCCAGGTGCTGAACCGTCAGCTGGAGAAGGGCCTGAGCGTGGCCATCCACGGGGGGTGTCGTGAGCTTCTGACGCTGGTGAAGGGTGCCCAGGCCCTGCAGGCGGGCAAGCGTACCTACCAACACGACCTGATGTTGTTTGAGAACTGGCAGCAGCTGAAGGAATGCGCCGAGGCCGAAAACAGCGACCTGGCCAGCCTGGTGCGACTGATTGAGCGTTATGGTGCCGACACCTTGATCCGGACGCTGGAACAGAGCTGTGACATCCAGGAAGACCAGGCCGACCTGGTGTTGTCCACTACACACAAGGCCAAGGGGCAGGAGTGGTCAAAGGTGCAGCTTGAGAATGATTTCCGGGAACCGGGCAGCGAGAGTTACCAGGCAGAAGAATCCAACCTGCTGTATGTCGCAGCAACTCGGGCACGGCATGAACTGGATATCAGCCGCTGCCAGGCAATTTAACCGAAATATTTACAAAATCCTTACATTTTTTCTAGGTACCACCCTAGGGTAAGGGGGCTTGACAGCACCCTAGACCGGGTATGTGACAATCGTGATTCACGAACAACAAACCTAACGATCTACTGGCCAACAGGAGGGCCTATGAAACTACGAATGAAACTGCTGATTGAGCTGGTTGCTCTGCTGCGGATAATTCTGACCATCATCAACAAATAACCAGCAGGTCAACAATTACCGACTTCGGCTGACACCGATGCCTTACCCTAGCCGTCGGTTTGCGGTAACTCCTAAGGGGCCTGCTGACTGAAACTTACGGGACTTGGCTGCAGTCCCCAGTTCAACGCATTGTCATTATTTGAATTGGATCGGCTACGGACAGGTCAAAATAAATACCTGTTAACCGACCAACACAACGCTGACAGTTTGTTTTACTTGTTTTACTTGTTTTATCTTGTTTTAAGAAGGGCTGAAGGCCTTATAAATAAAGGGCTGCACGGATTATCCAACATAGGATGGTTGACTAAATAGCATAGGATGGTTGACTAAACACAAGTAAAAAGTTAAAAAACATAATAATATCTTATTGAAATATTATGTTTATGAAGAAGAATACCAATGGATTTGTGGATCCCAAGCACCTGGTTTACAAAAGTAATGAGCTGATTGAGGCGCAGTACAAACTATCCGCCGCCGCTCAAAAAGTTGCAGCTGTCCTTATCAGCAAGATTGATCCAAACGATCCAGAGCTTCCTGTTTTCGATCTGTCGGTTACCGATTATGCGAAGCTGATGGGGGTATCTAAGCAAGCTGCCTACAAACTGATTGATAAAACTACGTATGAGCTGAAGCAAATTGTAATCACACTGAGAAAGCCTGGAAGCGCTTCATACACACGACTGGGGATGTTCCGTGAATGCCATTATGACGACGATGATAAGCGGGTTTTGTTTGAGTTCGAGAACCGCCTGGATACACACCTTCGCGATTTTGCAGGCAACTTCACTCAGTATCAGGTAAAGCAGATCAAGCAGCTGAAGTCTCGATATGCAATCCGCCTCTATGAGATATTGAGAAAGTCTCATCCCATCAAAACCAAAAAAAAATCCAGCTACAGAATCCTACAGCTGGGTGAATTACGGGCAATGCTGGGTGCTTTTGGTAAGACCTATGAAAGCTTTCCTCATTTCCGGCAGTTCGTTTTAAATGTTGCTCAAAGACAGCTGAAAAATGAGACTGACCTATGTTTTGACATTGAGACAATTCGCAAGGGCCGCAAGGTAGATGCCGTTAAATTCATTATTCGTCATAACAAACAGTTTGAGGTTGTCGCGGACGCAGAGCAGGACGTTGAGGTGCTTCCCAGGGGTTCCGTTGCGACTATGGATGAAGGTCTGGCTGCCATGATTCGCATGCAATTGCCTGATGTCAGCGATTCTGAGCTGCAGATCATGGCGACTACTTATGAATCAGACATGCTTATGGAAGCTCTTCTAGATCTTGCCCGGGTGATGGCTACTGGGCAGATAAAAACAACACCTGCTCAGTACTTCAAAGGGATACTTAAGAACAAACGTCAGGAAGATCAAGGGGTAGGCGTGCGGCAGGGTAAAACCACCGAACAAAAACTCACTGACCGAAGCTGGGCCGAAGGCCTTAACCTGAACGACGAGGATGAGACTGCCTGATGGAAACACCTGTAATTCGCCGTAAACGTACCTTTGTCGTCAAGCAGGGTAAGGCTTGCAGCGAAGACGCCGCCAGATCGTCAGAAATCGCCGCTAACGACGAGACGGCCAAACTTGGTACGAATACCAGGGGTGGTCCTGAAAAGCCGCTAAAAACGGCTGAAAATAAGCCAACAACAAGCAAAGACCCTGCTCAAAAGAAAAAGCCTAAAAAACGGGTATTTGAAAATGCCAGCGACGGTATTGCTCTGCTGGTCGAACACTGGCCGCAGTTGTTCAGCACTACTGAACCCAAACCATTAATTTTGGGCATCTGGGACGCATTGGCCAGCAGCGAGAAAATCAGTCGGCGTCGTTTACGGGCAGCCCTGCAGATTTACTGTAAGAGCCGACTCTATCGTCAGGCTCTGGCGACCGGTGGTATGCGCTACGATCTGGACGGCAAGGCGTCGCAGGCCATTACCGAAGAGCACCAAACGGTGGCCAGACGTTCACTGAAAGGGAAAAAGAACCAGGCCTAACAGAAAAACCCCACCAGGCTGCAACCTGATGGGGCTTTTATGAAAACAAGTTTCTATAGGAGGAAACTATGCCAACCAGACATTGCATAATGTCATTGACGATCAATCTACCATGCAGTTGACCTACCGTTCAATCCTTATCCCCTTGCTGTCACTGTGCCTGTCTGTCAGTGTCAGTGCCGAGCTGGTCAAACAGAGCAAGAGCGGCACCTGTCATGACACTGGCAGCCCTTACTACAGCCGCACGAAGAACTTTACACCGTTTCCAAGCCTGTCCGAGTGTCTGAGTGCCGGTGGGCGCCTGCCCAAAGGGCATACCGGCAGCAAGGCTGTTTCAAAAAGCCGGGACAGTAACAGCCACCACAAGACCGGCTACGACCGGGAACAGTTTGACCACTGGATCGACGCCAATGGCGACTGCATCAACACCCGCCATGAATTGTTAATGAAGCAATCGACCAGCACGGTGGATACCGGCAAGAACAAATGCACGGCCGAACGAGGTCGCTGGCTGGATCCCTACACCGGCAAAACCTTTCACAATGCCCGGGATCTGGATATTGACCACCTGATCCCACTGAAGTGGGCCTGGGAGCATGGCGCTGACCAGTGGCCGTCCTCGAAGCGACGCACGTTTGCCAATGACGAGTCGAACCTGTTTGCGGTCAAGGCCAGTGTTAATCGAGCAAAAGGCGCCAAGGGCCCGCTGCAGTGGCTGCCACCGGATTCGTCCTTTCACTGCCAGTACATTGCCCGCTTTAAACGTATTGCCCTGAAATACCACCTGGTATGGTCAGAGCATGAAAAAGTGTCGCTAGATCGACTCTATCAACAAAAATGCAAGCGATAAGGTGCGGGATGGCAAAGGGAAGGACCAAGGTCCGTTTCAAAGGTGGCTGCCTAGACGGGGAATTTTCTGACAGTGTCAGCGCCCGTGACGTGGTCAAAGAAGTTCATCAACCTACCGGTGGCTGGTTCCGCAAAGAAGGTGACCAGGTTCAGGTCATGCAGGGTGGCAGGCGGGACAGAAACTGGCTCAGTTACCAGATTCATATCTACAAAAAAGCAGGTAAAGATAAAAACGGTTACTTTGAATATCGATATGATCGTTCCGAGATGGTCGAGCGATGCGGTGCGACCACTAAAGCTGGCACACAATGCATGAAGTCCTGTTACCGAGACCTTACCCTCTGTGAGACTCATAAGGAATGACAGCCATTTCCTGCACCTGATGTTCTGCTATGATCGCGGCAGCGGCTTACCCTTGACTGATCATCAGGGGGAACAGGGCGCGCTCTGGATCTCGCCTGCCGCGCACTTTCAAAGAGATTCAGATAGCTAATCCAGGTGTTATGAAAACATTTGCTGTACTCGCCCTGTCCGTAGCCTTTCTGGCTGGGTGTTCCGCTACGCCTTACCATGAGGGATATGGAGAGTCCCGGTTGAGCCAAACCGTATTTAGAATCAGCACTGTAGCTAATGGATATTCAGAAATTGGTAGAGAAGATGATATCGCCATGCTCCGGGCTGCTGAGATTGCCTGTATGACAGGTCATCAATCCTTTGATGTGATCAATGAACAACGAGAACAGCAGGGGCAAATTTCTTACAAATACCTAACCATTGAGCTGAAAGAAGATGGCGGCAGGTATGATGCCCGTATGATCATGCGAGGCCTTAAAGCCAAGCTGAATACGGATACGGAATGCTCCTTTTAAAGATCCTGCCACACTCCCGTAGAATAAGGATCCCATTTGTTTGATGGTGGTTTTTTGGTTTTGTTGAACCATCCTTTTTTCTTGCCATGATAGGCAAACCCCATCCCCGCCACAGCACCGCCCGCCCCCCACATCTGGTTGCGGGCATACTGCTGGGCGGAGAGTTCGGCCATGTCGACACCGGCCTGCTGGCTGGCCAGCTGTCCCATCCCCTGCATGGCCG
>JBPCXN010000091.1:0-16353 GCA_051008495.1 Endozoicomonas sp.
GATGTCATGCTGGGCGGTGGGCTGGAACATTTCAATGTCAAGGCAGAAGGTAGTGAAAAAACGGTTCTTGAGCAGGCCAAAAGCAATGGCTTTTATGTTCTGACCGAAGCTCACGAGCTGAAAATGCCGCCCCAGGACAGTAAGCTCCTCGGCCTTTTCAGTGGCAGCACTATGCCTGAGCGCCTGGCATACGAAGGCGAAAGGGAGGCGGAAAAAGCCGATCCGAGTATGCTGAATTATATGTACAAGTATCTTGGTTCGTTTGAATTGCCGGAAACTGTTAAGTGTGTCCCGAACCCGGATTTTGCCGGTATGCCCGACTTGAAAGCTATGGCGGGCACTGCCCTGGATCACCTTTCAAGAAAAAACAGCAAAGGCTTCTTCCTGATGGTGGAATCCGCGTCCATTGACAAAGCCTCCCACCAGCGTCGCACCTGCGGTCAGATCGGTGAATTGGAGCAGTTGATTGAGACTCTCGATCTGGCGCTTGAGTTTGCTGAAAGAAACGGCAATACCCTGGTTCTTGTGACTGCTGACCACGGTCAGGCTGCTCAGTTAATGCCTGATGAGAGCCTGTTTAAAAGCATGAATCTTCCCGGTTATTCTCCTGGCTTTATTGCCCGGGTGGAAACACCGGAAGGTTCGGTCATGGCAGTCAACTATGCGACCAACGGCTTGTTTGCAGAGGAGCATACTGGCGTCAATGTTCCCTTGTTTGCCAATGAAGAAGGCATTGGTCTGGTGCCGACGATGATCTCTCAGCCGGAGATCTTTGAGTTGATGACCGGTTATCTGGGGTTGAGGTAAGTCGGATTAGAAGCGCAGCTTCGTAATCCGACCTACAGGCTTATCCTCGTGGTGAGAACCTGAAATTAACATCAGTCGAGTTGTTTTCGGCGCCATGAATCACGGAAACAGCCGACTGAGTACTGGCAATCAGCCGGCCATTACGGAAAGAGTGAGTAACTGTCGACTGACGTCGTACAGCATCAAACACGGACTCGGAATCCAGCAGGATCAGGTTGGCAGGCTTGCCTTCTTCGATTCCATACTGTTCCTGAATATTCAGACATTTCGCACTGTTGGTGGTGATCAGGTCAATGCCCTGGTTGATCTGATCCAGTCCAGTCATCTGACAGCCGACCAGCCCGCAAAACAGCACCAGCAGCATATTGCCACCCTGCATCGGGAACCACTGGTCGACAATGTCATCCTGACCGAAGCAGGTGTTCACTCCTGCTTCCAGCAGCTCTGGAATACGGGTGATGCCACGGCGTTTCGGATAAGTATCCATTCGCCCCTGCAGGTTCATATTGGTGATCGGGTTGGCGACAAAATGGATGCCGGAATTCTTTAGCAGCCGCATCAGCCTGACGACATAGGCATTGTTGTAGGAATGCATGGCTGTAGTGTGACTGGCTGTCACACGGTGCCCCATAGAGCGCTCCAGCGCCATACAGGCGACCGTTTCCACAAAACGGGATTGATCGTCGTCTATTTCGTCACAGTGAATATCGATCAGGCTGTCGTATTTTTCCGCCAGCTCAAAGACTGTCTTCAGTGATTCCAGGCCGTATTCCCGCGTGTATTCGAAATGGGGAATACCACCAACGGCATCACAGCCCAGCCGCATGGCTTCTTCCAGCAGATCAGCTCCTTTCGGAAAAGACGGTATGCCTTCCTGAGGAAAGGCGACCAGCTGAATATCAATCAGGTCCCGGACTTCGTCACGGAGCTCCAGCAAGGCATGCAGTGCTGTCAGGCCTGGATCTGTAGTATCCACATGGCTGCGGACATGCTGTACACCTTGTGCCACATACCACTCAACCGCTCTGGCGGCACGGGTCTTGACGTCGTCGTGAGTCAGGGTCTTTTTGCGTTCCGACCAGTTCTGAATCCCTTCGAACAGGGTACCGCTGCGATTCCAGACCGGCTCTCCTGCTGTCAGGCAGGTGTCCAGGTGCACGTGGGGGTCGATAAACGGCGGCAGGGCCAGTCTGCCTTCCGCGTCAATGCAGTCGATGCCTGTCTGGCGTTGTGCGTTCGCAGCGGTGATGGACTGAATGACACCCTGATCAAAGGAAATGTCAAACAGACCTTCCTGCTGATGCAGGCGAACATTATCAAGGCGCATGGTTCAGGTTCCTGGCTTGAAAGAGAGGGGCTTTTTGCAGAATAACATGACAGAGAGCGCAGAAGCCTGCAGGGGAGATGGCTCTCCTATAAAAGCTCTGCTTGCGGGATTATACTCAAGCGGCTGCTCACTGCTTCATGTGAGTGTAAGATTTACCACGTTTCGCGTAAAGCATCGCCTAATCGGGCGGTGATACAAGCGACCAGCCCGCAGAGGGCTGGGGTTGAGAATTTTACAGAACTATAGATTTCCTGTAATCTCTGTATCCATGAAGACAAAACGAGCCTATAAGGAGCGATTCTACCCAACACCTGAGCAGGAAAGACTACTCGCTCAGTCGTTCGGCTGTGCACGTTTCATCTACAACAATACACTCCGTTTTCGTACTGACGCTTACTACAAAGAGGGTAAAAGTGTTTCTCACTCTGAAGCTGAAAAACGTCTTGTGTCTCTCAAACAAGAGTTTGTCTGGCTCAACGATGTATCCAGTGTTTTGCTTCAGCAATGCCTGAGAGATCAGCAGGAAGCCTTCAAGAACTTCTGGGCAGGCAGAGCCAAATACCCCAATTTCAAAAAGAAACATTCAAAGCAAAGTATTCGGCTCACCAAGGCCGCTTTCAAAGTCAAAAACGGTCAGTTGTTCATTGCCAAAAGTAAAGAACCGGTGAATATCCGCTGGAGCAGGGAACTGCCTTCAGAGCCTTCCAGTATCACTATCAGCAAGGACATGGCCGGAAGATATTTTGTTTCCATGCTCTGCGAGTTCGACGCTAAACCAATGCCCATCAGTAACAAGACGGTGGGTATTGATTTAGGTTTGAATGATCTGTTCATCACCTCCGATGGCAAAAAGTCTGGCAATCCAAGGCATACCAAGCGCTACGAGAAAAAACTCGCCTACCTTCAGCGTAAGCTGGCGAAGAGGCAAAAAGGCAGCAGCAACCGAGCCAAAGCAAGGCTTAAAGTGGCTCGCCTTCATGCCAAAATCGCCGATTGCCGGACGGATGCTACCCACAAGGCATCCCGCAAGCTCATTAACGAGAACCAAGTCGTAGTTTGTGAAAACCTCGCAGTGAAGAATATGATTAAAAATCCAAAGCTGGCAAAGCATATAGCCGATGCCAACTGGGGAGAGTTTGTCCGACAGTTGCAGTACAAGGCCGAATGGTCGGGTCGTACTGTAGTTGAGGTAGATCGGTTCTTTCCCAGTTCAAAACGCTGTTCCAGTTGCGGGTTTGTCCATGAAACCATGCCGCTGTCTATTCGTGAATGGGATTGTCCAGAGTGCAACACCCATCACGACCGAGATATCAATGCGGCCATCAATATCAAAACCGCTGGACTGGCGGGGTTAGCCTGTGGAGCGACTGGAACGGGGATAGCGGCCTAGCCGCTATCTAGGGAAGGCGTGTTGAAACAGGAAGGTTCTTGGAGCGATCTAAGAACCCTCGCCCGATAGGGCGGGGAGTGTCAGAGATTTGCTTGAAGCTAAAAAGTTTCAAAAAGGTGTATATCAAAACGAAATGTATGAGGACTGGTGAGCGTATGGCGAAACGAGTGGCTCTAGTTCTGGGCAGTGGTGGTGCCAGAGGCTATGCCCATATTGGCGTGATCCGGGAGCTGGAAGCCCGGGGCTACGAGATTACTGCAATATCAGGCTGTTCAATGGGGGCGCTGGTTGGTGGACTCTGGGCCACCGGCAGGCTGGAGGAATATTGTCACTGGGCGGAAAAGCTCGATTATCTCGACATGATTCGCCTGCTGGATCTGTCCCTGGCCCGGCCTGGCGTGATCAAGGGCGACAGGCTGTTTGACCGTATCCGTGAGATTATAGGCGACTGTCGTATTGAAGCGCTGCCTGTGCCTTATACGGCGGTGGCAACCAGCCTGACAACCCGCAAGGAAATCTGGTTCCAGCGGGGCGATCTGGTGACGGCTATTCGCGCTTCCTGCGCTATACCATCGCTGTTCAGTCCGGTGGAGATGCATGGCCAGATTCTGGTGGATGGCGGTGTACTGAACCCTCTGCCGATGGCTCCGGCCGGTTCCGCTCTGGCCGACATGGTGCTGGCTGTTGACCTGCTGGGTGATGCTGAGCCGGAGGTGGTGACAGCAGAAAAGGAAAAGAAAGATAAGTCCCTGTTTGATGACCTGTTTGGCCGGTTGCTGGGCAGCAATGACCGGCAAAAGTCGGAAAAAGACCTGAAGGAATCCCTGAGCGCTCTGGACGTTTCCAACCAGAGCATGGAAATCATGCAGGAATGCCTGTCCCGCTACAAGGTGGCAGGCTACTATCCCGATGTGATGATTCGGATACCGCGTAATGTCTGTTCGTTCTACGAGTTTCACAAGTACAGCGAGATTGAATCTGCTGGGCGAAAGCTGGCTGTGGAGGCTTTGGATAAGTGGGAAGGTGAAAACCATGCCGCAGGCACTTTTGCGGAATCTGGTCTGCAACTGAATGTCGGTTGATGTTCAGGGTGGAAATCCCGGTACGGTTCTCCTTCACAGAATTTCCTGCACCGCAGGTGGCTGAGAGGCTGTACGGAAACTACACAAGCCGCCGAAGCATTATGCGAATCATGAATATGTACACAAAAGCCTCTGAGCTTGTGGCCTGACGTTCATAGTCCTTTGACAAGCGACGGGAGCCCTGAAACCATTCGGAACCAGCTTCTGGATTAATGGCCGGATTCCATGCTTTCTTTCTGTTTTGGCAGCCCTATGTATGACAATCCGGAAATAAAAAATAGACTGAAACCCGCCCTTCTCCGAAAGAAGAACTGAGCTATCTCTTCCTTTTCAGCAGAATCAGCACAGAGCCCGTTCCACCCTCAGAGGGCGGAGCTGAGCAGAACGCCAGGACTTCAGGAAGTTGCCGGAGCCAGTGATTGACATGACTCTTGAGGGTAGTCTGCCGGTCCGCTGAACGATGGGATTTGCCATGGATGATGCGGGCGCAGGTGTAACCCTTGCTCCGACAGAAATTCAGGAACTCCACGGTAAGATCCCTTGCTTCCTCGATGCGATAGCCATGAAGATCCAGCTGGTATTGAATTGGCAGAAGTCCCTGTCGCAACTGTCTGAGCCGGGTCTGTTGCAGACCGGGGCGGAAAAAGTCCAGTTTCTGCTCCGGCGCAATCGGCTCCACCCAGGCTTCAGAGAGGGCTGCACCACCGCCGGATTCCCTGCGCTGGGCAGCGTCCCGGCGGGCGCGCAGGGTGCTGTCAGGCACTTCAGCGGCAGGCCGTCGATGCTGCTCATGACGTTTCTTGCTGTTCAGTGGCCGGACACCGTTCATGGCTTCCCTGAACAGTGCTTCCTGGTCGTCTGTCTGGTCGTCTGGCATGGGACTCTGTCAGTTGCCCTGTTCACAAAGGTTTGGCGAATCAACAGTTTAAGGAAAAGCTGCCGTCAGATCACGCTTTATGCTATTTTACCGCGGTTTACTCTGCTAGGAGCCTGACCGAGAATAGCGGTCGAGCGTAAAGTTCAGTAGA
The DNA here is from genome assembly GCA_051008495.1 of Endozoicomonas sp. GTDB lineage: Bacteria > Pseudomonadota > Gammaproteobacteria > Pseudomonadales > Endozoicomonadaceae > Endozoicomonas_A. Next base: position 5,635 of record JBPCXN010000091.1, read on the forward strand.
TCGAGTCAGATTTTTCACTGGATTTGTGCGAATAGCTGACCTATTTAATCAAATTCAGTGAGACTCTCATCCGCTTTCTATCGAAAAGTGGCCGATCTTCCTGGGCTTTAGGCCGACCTGCCTATTCTCAGTCAGGCTCCTAGACCGCGCCCAGATAGAAAAGCGTAGTTGGCCTGCCTGGTCTCAGGCGCGGTTTATATCTGAAACAGCAAGCTGTTTCTTGCCGCACCCCTGTGGATGTTTCGCGTAAGCGCGAAACGATGAAAAGCTCCGGTTTTCAAACTTGTTGGGGTTTAGAGAGGGAAGTGTCAGTTGTTATGGCTTCCCGGAGGAGACATTGTGAGCCAAACCGTAAAGTCCAGTGACGGCCTGTCGTACGATGGACTGGTGACTATTCGAGATTTTGTTCGCTGGGGCGCCAGCCGCTTCAACGACGCCGGGCTGTTCTTCGGACATGGCAGTGATAACGCCCTGGATGAAGCCCTGCATCTGGTCTATCAGGTGTTGCATCTGCCCTGGGATTTGCCGGACGCTTATATGGACTGCCGGTTGTCACTGGCTGAACGTGAAAGAGTGGCGGCGCTGGTTGATCGCCGGATAGAGGAGCGCAGGCCCCTGGCTTACCTGGTCAACCAGGCCTGGTTCTGTGATCAGCCTTACTATGTGGATGAACGGGTGCTGGTGCCCCGCTCGCCCATTGGCGAATTGATCAACCTTGAATTCCAGCCCTGGCTGGAAGGCGTTGACGTGACACGGGCCCTGGATCTTTGCTGCGGTTCCGGTTGTATAGGTATCGCCACAGCCCGTGCTTACCCCGAAGCCACTGTCGATCTGCTGGACGTATCGGAAGAGGCCCTGGAAGTGGCGGGCATCAACATTGACCGCCACGAGATGTGGGGGCGGGTGCAGGCTATTCGTTCCGACCTGTTCGAGGCCATTGATGCCGGTCCTGAAAAGCCCAGGTATCAGCTGATTCTCAGCAACCCTCCTTATGTGGATGCCGAGGATATGGCTGACTTCCCTGAAGAGTTCGGTCATGAGCCTGAGCTGGGTCTGGCGGCCGGTGATGACGGTCTGGATTTCGCCCGTATCATTCTGGCCAGGGCCGCGGATTTTCTGGATGAACAGGGCCTGCTGGTGCTGGAAGTGGGCAACAGCCAGTGGGCTATGCGGGACGTTTACCCTGAGGTGCCTTTCATCTGGCCCGAGTTTGAAGCGGGTGGCCACGGTGTCCTGCTGCTGACTGCAGAGAACTGCCGGAAGTACCAGAGCCTGTTCAAAAGCCAGATAAAACCTGTCCGCGAATCAGCCTGAACCGGGCTGTCTCTCGGACAGTGAATAACAGAAAAATTTCTGGGTAAAATATTACTTTGTGAGCGCCGGGTGGATTCAAACCCGGCCTGCAGAAGGGCATTGATGCTTCGGAGTCGCGGAAGCGGGAGAAAAAGATGGCGGGAAACAGCATAGGGCAGCTATTCAAGGTCACCACCTTCGGTGAATCCCATGGGCAGGCGCTGGGATGTATTGTTGATGGCTGCCCCCCGGGTCTGCCGCTGACGGAAGCTGACCTGCAGAAGGATCTTGACCTGCGCAAACCGGGCACTTCCAAATACACCACCCAGCGTCGTGAACCCGATCAGGTGAAGATTCTTTCCGGGGTCTTCGAAGGCAAAACCACGGGGACACCCATCGGTCTGCTGATTGAGAATGTCGATCAGCGCTCCAAGGATTACTCCAACATCATGGATCGTTTCCGCCCCGGACACGCTGATTACACCTACACCCACAAATACGGCTTCCGTGATTATCGCGGTGGTGGCCGTTCATCCGCCCGTGAAACCGCCATGCGAGTGGCTGCCGGAGCCATTGCCAGAAAGTTTCTGGAAAGCCAGGGCATTGTCATCAGGGGCTACCTGTCCCAGCTGGGCCCGATCCAGGTGGAAAAGCATGACTGGGATGAGATTCGCAACAACCCGTTTTTCTCCCCGGATGCTGATAAGGTGCCGGAGATGGAGCAGCTGATAGACAGCCTTCGTCGTGAAGGTAATTCCATTGGCGCCAAAGTGTCAGTCATGGCTTCCGGGGTTATGCCCGGCCTGGGAGAGCCAGTGTTTGATCGTCTTGACGCCGATCTGGCTCATGCCCTGATGAGCATTAATGCGGTCAAAGGCGTTGAGATCGGTGACGGCTTCGAGAGTGTCGTTCAGAAAGGCACGGAACATCGTGATGAAATGACTCCGGAAGGCTTTCTTTCCAACCATGCCGGCGGCGTTCTGGGCGGTATCAGCTCAGGGCAGGACATCATTGCTCATATCGCCCTCAAGCCCACATCCAGCATGACCACCCCCGGGCGCTCAATTAACCTGGACGGAGAACCAGTAGAGGTTGTTACCAAAGGGCGGCATGATCCCTGTGTCGGCATCAGGGCTACGCCCATAGCGGAAGCCATGATGGCGATTGTGCTGATGGATCATTTCATGCGACACCGGGCGCAGAATGCCGATGTGGTGAGTCCGGCGCCGGTTATTACCCGTTGATCTCAAGTCCGACAGGCTCCCGGGAGCCTGTCAAATTTTCTTAAAGCTGAAAACTTCGAGAATATTCCCTTCGTCGAAGGTCATCTTAAGCCAGTCCCCAAATGCTGGACAATAGGTGGGATAGTTATAGGCGTTTTCCAGGTCGGTCATGATAAACAGCAGGCCTTGATGATCGGTTGCGAGAACAACCCCTGCTTCGACCGTTTGTTCTTCATTGTTTTGCTGTGCCCAGAAAAACAGCAACTGATCTGACTGGGCGGCTGCTGCTAAGATGACCTGTTCCAGGGTGGTGTCAGCATCGGCTGTTAAAGGGGTGGCCTGGTAGCCATTTTGGATCATCTGCGGTGGGAAATCGTCCAGATCGGGTATATTGGCCATGAAGCCAGCTGTCACCTCCGAGGCGATATCTATCAGCCATGGAGGACCTTGAATGAAGGGTGAGATGTTTTCATGATCTCCGTCTTCTTCTTTGGTGTCAGCGTCGCCATCTCCTTCATCAATGATTTGCATATCAGGCACTAACCCGGTTTCAGGAGCCCATGCTCTGCCCCCGCGCTGAAATTGAAATAGCTGTTGCTGAAGGTGCAAGCGGGTTTCATGCAGTATTGCCTCATGAGGTGTTTGAGGTGGCTGTGCGCTGGGCCTTTTAACGCGTTCTCGTGTGCGGCATGGCCAGCATGGGCTTTGGCATTGATCTCTGGTTTCAGGGGCCTCAGGACTGGGCTGTTCGTCGTCGTCATCAGCAGGAAGGGAAAAGAGGCAGCCTGGACTTGTGCATACAAGCCCGCGCCCACCCGGTGTAGGCTTGCCACACATTGGACATTCTTTTGGATCGTCTGCTGCATAGGCCAGTAGTAATCCGGCTGATATCAGAATCAGAAGTACCAGCCTGAGCAGGCAGAGGCCTGATTGCATTATGCAGTTGTACATCCCCTGCTACCCTCCTGTGCCTTGCGAAACAGTTAAAAATAGCAGGGATATTCCCAGTCTGGCGCCGGTTATTACCCGTTGACCCCAAGGGGGGCAGAACTGCCAGGAGATGGTCAAGTTTTCTCAAAGCTGAAAGCTTCGAGAATACTCCCCTCGAAGGTCTTCTTAAGCCAGTCCCCAAATTCTGGACAATAGGTGGGAGAGTTATAGATGTCTTCCAGGTCGGTCATGATAAACAGATGACCTTGATCATCGGTTACGAGAATAACCCCTGTTTGGCTCGTTAGTCCTTCACTGATTTGCTGTGCCCAGAAAAACAGCAACTGATCTGGCTGGCCGACTGCTGTTAAGATGGCATCCAGAGTGATCTCGGCACCGGCTGTCAAAGGAGTGGCCTGATAGTGATATTCGTTAACCACTAGTTGATAAAAGCCCTCCATGTTAGGAACCCCGACTATGGAATCTTGTGTAAGATCCAGGGTGAGTTCCATCAGCCATTCAGGGGGTTCGACGGGGAAAGTGTGTACGTGATCTTCTTCTCCCTCGCTGCTTTTGTCTCCTTGCTTTTCGTTAATTATCTGTATTTCAGACCATGTTTCTGCTTCAGGTGCTGTGACTCTTGCCTTTCTGAGGTACAAAGAAGGGAGTGGTATGTTGTCCAGCTGCGTTTGTGCATCCAGCATCCAGAGCCTGGACATAGCGGTAAAGCTTTGTTTAGGTATACGCTGATGGTCTCTGGGAAGTCCCCAGCTGTCAAAGCCCTGGTTGTGGCCATGTGTACGCGAACCTTGGCTTCTGCGGTGCCTGTCGGTGTCAGAATCTTGGTCAGAGAGATAAAGGGTACATTGTGAATTCCCGCACCTGTATTCATCCCATGAGTCACCGCCGCATTGTGGGCATTTTCTTGGCGCGTCAGCTGCATAGGCCAGTAGTAATCCGGCTGATAGCAGAATCAGAAGTACTAGCCTGAGCAGGCAGGGGCCAGGTTGCCTTATGCAGTTGTGCATCCCCTGCTACCCTCCTGTGCCTTGCGAAACGGTTAAAAATAGCAGGGAAACTCTCAGTCTGGGGTCTGGTTATGTGTCAGTGCAGAGGCAGGATTATTTTACGGCGGCAAACTGGTCAATATTTTCAGCATCCCAGGCGTAGTTGATCCAGTAGTCATGGATGTCTTCACCAACAAAGAAATGCTTCAGCTGTTCCGGCAGCTTGCCTTTCTTGTCCTTCAGTTTGTTGTGCACGACGAAAGCAGAGAACTCTGCTTCAGGATTGGTTTCAATCAGGTGTTCCAGGGTGAATTCCAGCGTCGTACGCTCGTCATCCACTTCATCAATCACCAGGACTTTCTTGCCACTGAGATCGGTGCCGGGTTCCAGCCACTGCAGCTTGACCGGGATAGAGGCCGGTGCGGTGCCGATTTCATCACTGTAACGTGACAGGGCTACGGTCAGGATCGGACGGCTGATGTAGGTTCGCAGGATACGGGCCGGAATCAGACCGCCGCCACCAATAGCCAGCAGGTAATCAGGCTCAAAGCCGGAGGCCAGAATACGTGTTGCGGCTTCACAGATGGTACGGTGAATATCGTTGTAGGAGAAGTTGTATTGCTCCATGAGGGGATCCGGTCAGGTGAATGAAAAGCTGCGGAGAATAGGGGACAGCTGCCTTCTGGTCAAAGGTTAATTATGGAAAGTTATCCCTTCGGTCAGGATAAACAATAACCAGGGGGTTGTGAAGGGAGCAGAAAAGCCTGACTTATGATGATTCACACAAGCCAGGCGTTAAGGGGGTCGGCAATTCAGAATTTATCGTTACCCGTCATCCCCGCTTGCGCGGGGATGACGCTGGAAAAAGCTGCCGTCCAAAGTATGCGAAAACAGTTGGTTGGGTACTTATATCAGGCCTTGGCGTACATGGCGTCAATTTCCTTCTGGAAACGCTCCATGATGATCTTGCGGCGCAGTTTCAGGGTCGGGGTGATCTCGCCCAGTTCGATGGAAAACTCACGCGGCAGCAGGGTGAACTTCTTGACCTGTTCAAAACGGGCCAGCTCATTCTGGATCTGGTCCAGACGCTCCTGGAACATGGCCTGGATGTCGGCGTTGCGAATCAGCTCCATCTTGCACTCGTACTTGAGGTTTATCTCACGAGCATGCTCTTCCAGGGCCTCGAAGGCCGGAACGATCAGTGCAGAAACATAGTTCTTGGCGTCTGCGACAATGGCAATCTGCTCAATGAAACGATCCTTGCCGAGGGTGCCTTCAATGAACTGGGGCGCGATGTACTTGCCGTTGGAGGTTTTCATCAGCTCCTTGATACGTTCTGTGATGCGCAGCTGACCCTGCTCATCTACCAGACCGGCGTCACCGGTTTTCAGCCAGCCATCGGCATCAAAGGTTTTGGCGGTCTCTTCCGGCTTTTTGTAATAGCCACGCATGACTGTATCGCCCTTCACCAGGATTTCACCGCCTTCGGCGATTTTTATCTGAACGCCGGACAATGGCGTACCGCAGCTGCCGTACTGGAAGCCGGTATCACGGAAACAGGTAACTGTGGCCGTGGTTTCGGTCATGCCGTAGCCGACTTTGACATTGACGCCCAGAGCGTGGAAGAAACGGTTTACATCATCGTCAAGGCGGGCGCCGCCGCAGGGCATAAAGCGAATGCGGCCACCCAGTTTTTCCTTGATCTTGCTGAACACCAGCTTTTCGGCGACGCTGTGCAGGCTTTTCAGGTAAGCGGGAACCGGCTTGCCGAGGCGCTGCAGCTCAGAAACAAGGTCTCCTACTTTAATGGCGCTCTTGAAGATCAGCTTTTTGATCGGGGAGCCTTTCTGGACCATGGTTGTTACGCCGGTGTAGATCTTTTCGTAGAACCGGGGAACCGCACAGACGACGGTGGGTTTCACTTCCTGAAGGGCCACGGCTACCGTGGACGGATCACGAATATAGGCATTGACCGCGCCACGGGCCAGAACATAGAAGCTCCAGGCGCGCTCAAAGATATGGCTCAGGGGCAGGAAAGCCAGGGAAGTGTCGGTCTGGTCAATGTGGATCAGTTCGTCGTGGGCGATAAAGGACGCTGACAGGTTGCTGTAGTCCAGCATGACGCCTTTTGGCTGACCTGTTGTGCCGGAGGTGTAGATCAGCGTGAACAGGTCATCCATGCTGCGGGAAGCCAGTCGCTCTTCCAGCAGACTGTTGGTTGCCTGTGCCCTGGCCAGGAACTCACTGAAGTAGACGGCACTGTCACAGCCTTTCAGATCCACCGACTCATCAAAAACGACAACCTGTTCCAGTTTTTCGCATTTGTCCAGCAATGTCAGGGCGCCGTCAAACTGTTCCTGCTCACCGACAAACAGCAGTCTGACCTCGGCTTCATCAAGAATGTAGCGAACCTGCTTGGCGGTGCTGGTCGGGTACAGAGGAACAGTGACGCCGCGTGTCTGCAGACAGGCCAGGTCGGTAATGCTCCATTCAGGCATGTTACTTGACCAGAGACCCACATTCCCCTGCACTGGCAGGCCGGTCTCGAGGATAGCGCGGGAAGTCTGGTCGATCTTCTCGCCCAGCTGCTGCCAGTTGAGCTCTGTCCAGTTTCCATCGGTGGAAAAGCGGATGGCGGTCTGATTGGCGTTCTGGGAGACGCGCTGACGAATCTGGCTGATCAGGTGTGTAGGATGAGTGTCGTACATCGGCTCGCTTGCAGCCAGCTTTTCGCTGGCTAATGAAATGTTGATACTGCTCTAGGAGTCTGTCGGACTTAAGGCCATTTCGGCCTGAAATCCAGAAACAGCGGCCGCAGCCTTGAGCGTTCTGGACAGCTCCATTGAATTTGCTTAAATAGGTCAACTATTCGCCCAAATCCAACGAAAAACTGACTCGATCTACGGACTCTTGCCATTAAAGAGTATGCTCGAAAGCATAAGTCCGACAGGCTCCTAGGGTACTCGCCAAAAATGACCTTGACTCGATACCGGAAGATGCGCAAAAAAAAGTCAGGAACGGGCGAGGATACTACAGTAACCGCGGTAAATCCCGTTTGATTTAGGTCAGTTTTGCCGGTAAGCCCCTGTAACATATGTAACGTTTTGTTTCTTTGCGGCTAACCTTTCCAGAACTGCGGGGTAAAGAGAACCAGTACCGTGATGACTTCCAGCCTGCCCATCAGCATGCCCAGGCTGAGAAGCCATTTGGCAGTGCCTGGCAGGGAGGCAAAGTTGCCGGCCGGGCCAATGGTGTCACCCAGTCCCGGACCGACATTGGCGACGGCAGTGATAGCGCCACTGAGGCTGGTGACCAGGTCAAGGCCCAGCAGACTCAGAAGCAGGGTCAGCACACAGATCAGCAGGATAAAGAAAAAGCTGAATGCGATCAGCGAGCGCAGGATGTCGCTGGTGATCTGCTGGCCGTTATAACTCTGCACAAAACAGGCTCTGGGATGCGCCAGCTGTTTTAACTGGATCACCAGCAGTTTTGTGCCTATTTCAAACCGGAAGATCTTGATGCCGCCCGTGGTCGAACCAGAGCAACCACCGACAAAGGTCAGGAACAGGAACATGGTGGCGGCAAATCCTCCCCAGAGTGTGTAATCGGTGAGGGCAAAGCCGGTGGTGGTAATAACGGAAGTGGTGTTGAAGGCCACCAGGGTTAGGGCTTCCCAGAAACTGTAGTCAGAGTTTGCGTATAACCAGAGACTGAATGCTCCCCACAGGTAGAGCAGGAAACCGATAAAGCTCCTTACCTGGCTGTCCCGGGTCAGGGCATCGGGATCGCCCCGGAGGAATTTGACAAAGAGTACGAAGGGCAGCCCTCCCAGCAGCATGAACAGGGTGGCGATCCAGTGAATCAGCGGGTTGCTGAAATGGGCCATGGAGTCGTCCGAGGTGGAATAGCCGCCGGTGGATAGAGTGGTCATGGCGTGGTTGATGGCTTCAAAACCGGTCATGCCGCTGAGAAAAAACAGGTAGGAACAGATCAGTGTCAACCCAAGGTAGATGAACACTATATGTTTGGCGATGCTGCCTGACCGGGGCATGGCTTTGTCCGACCAGTCGGAGGATTCGCTCTGAAACAGGCGCATGCCGCCCACTTTCAGAAAAGGCAGAATAGCTACTGCCAGGACAATAAAACCAATGCCGCCGAGCCACTGCAGCAGGGAGCGCCAGAGCAGTACCCCCCGGTTGAGTTCATCCAGGCCGCTGAGAACTGTGGAGCCGGTGGTGGTGATGGCAGACATGGTTTCAAAGAAGGCATCGGTATAGCTGATTTTCAGCTGAAACCACAGTGGCAGGGCGGAAAACAGACTCAGAGTCAGCCAGGTGCAGTTGGTCAGCAGGAAAATCTGTCGGGCTTTCAGATTGAAATCTTCAGTACGGCAACAGATGAAAAGGGTGAGTCCGACCAGGACTGTGATGACCGATGACCAGAGAAAAGACCAGCCCCCGGGCTCGCCGATTATGATGTCGAACAACCCCGGCAGCAGCATAAGTACTGACAGAACGGAGAGAAGAAGTCCGGTGACGTACAGAACGGGGCGAATGTTCATGGCTGGCGGCATTGCCGACTTCTATAGCGGCGCTTCAGTGAAGTCACTGGAGTATCTGTAAATCCACCAATGCAATGCTTATTGAGTCTTGCGATGGCAAGTGGCCACGCACTGCAACTCTCACCTTGTTCGGGTCTGCAGCAATGGCTTCTACGCTCTCCAGGCTGATGCCCTTGCTGATGTCAAATGAATGGAATATTTCAGGAATATCCTGGACAGACCAGAAAGCCTGCTTATCTCTTGAGTAAAGAAAACTGTAGCAAGCTGGTCGGGATGACTGTGATGATTTCATGCAGGGCAAAACAGCAAACCTGTCATCCTGAGAGTATCTTAATGCTACACCGAGCAGGTTTCCCATCTCCAGCCCACTGCCTTTTACATGCACTTCACACCTGGGTGGCGCGGCTATATAGCCTGAATCGGCTGATATAGAGCTCAAACAGGTAGCACCATCGGAATAGTAAAAGAAATCCAGTGTTTTTCCTGTGTGCCCCAGGCCGGCCAGTCTGATACTGCTGTCATTCACCGTAACAGGAACTTTTGTCTGATTATTTAAATTATGTCGGACAATGAACGTGTTGTAGTCCCCCACTTTTTCGACCATGAGATAATTCAATGAACCATCAAAAACAAAGTTGTCGAATGGTTCCATCTGGTTTTCAAGAATGTAGCGCTGCTCTTCTCCCTCGGAGTTTATGGTGCCTAGAGCCAGCACAGCACAGCAAAACTCTGGGCAGTATTTGTTGGTTGGCTTGTTGTAACGATCGGGGTCGACAGTGTACTGATAATAATAATAGAGCCTCTTGTTCTCGAAACTGGTAAGAAGCTGCTCAAGGCGTTTCTGCGTCGGTTTGTTTGATGTATCAGCGTATGGGCCATATGGAAATGTTTCAACTGAAAACAGATTGCTCTGAAGCTGCCCGAAGATAGCTGCGCCTCCCTGATAGATCGGAACAGAAGGTTCCCGTTTATTGTTCATGTTTTGTTGATAAATAGCCCCTCCAGTGAGAACAGGTTGATGGCTGTGTGACGGGTTGATGAAAAAGTTTCTTTTAGTTCGCGCTGAATAAATCTTTGAACCTTCAGAGAACTGAAAAACACGAAAAAAGGTTCCGTTCTCCATCAGGTTCACCAGAACGGTTTGATTATTTATCACCGGCACAACAGAGAAAGGGTGTGCATGAGGCCAGTATTCAGAATCGGCGTTGACATCACTTATGTCATTAATCAGGTTGTCAGAAGGGAAGCTGTAGGGTTGGTCAGGGCGGGGGAGAACCAAGAAACGGGTGACTTTTATCAGAGGTGGTGGCATGGCCCCCTGGACCGGAATTGGCAAGGAGGAGAACATTGCAGCGCTGATCAAGGCGGCAACAATCAAGCAGAACCTGTACTTCATGATAACAGTTTGTATGTTAGCCATTGGGTATGCGGGAGTTTAGCAGTCTGGCTGAAATCCGTGACTTGGGGGTTGTCTGACAACAACTTCCCGGTATACACCCGGCCCCCGTTCACGCTGAGCCTGTCAAAGGGTGGTGACATCAGGCTTCGACAGGCTCCTGGGAGCCTGTCCGAGAACAGACAGGTCGGCCTAAAATCCAGAAAGAACGGCCACTTTTCGTTAGAAAGCGGATGAGAGTCTCGATAAATTCGATTGAATAGGCCCACTATTCGCACGAATTGATCGAAAAATTTGACTCGTTCTACT
>JBPCXN010000092.1:0-4738 GCA_051008495.1 Endozoicomonas sp.
ATCTGGACAAATGGGTTCGACGACGATTGCGGTGTTATATCTTGAAGCAATGGGGAAGCAAAGGCTATCGAATGCTCAGAAAGCTGGGTATAGATAGATTTCTGGCGTGGAATACGGCGAAGTCTGCACTCATGGCTTTTGGCGTTTGAGTGGTAGTCCGGCTCTTACCAAAGCATAGCCGAATAGATATTTCAGGAACTTGGGACTGCCTGAACTGGCAGCAAGATGAATACAAAGTAGATCTGAAACGCCGTGCTACGTGATCACTATGGCCGGTGTTGTGGGAGGAGCAGAGTCGTGAGGCTCTGCCCTATCCCGATTATGCGCTTCAGCTCCATACAAAATCAAAATCCGATACCATTTTATGATACTATGATCTATAGTATCTCATATGAATGTTAAACACCGAAAAACGCTCATAGCGATATATAAAGATACAGCCCCAAAACAGCTGGAGTGGAAAGCTATAGAAGCTCTCCTTATCGCTGTCGGAGCTGATGTTATCGATGGGCGCGGATCGCGTGTAAGGTTCCACAAAGATGGGGAAATTGGAACTTTTCATAGACCACACCCAAAGAAAGAGGCAAAGCCGTATCAGGTGAAAGATGCACGAGATTTTCTAACCAGAATTGGAGTTAAACCATGAATACAATGACATATAAAGGTTATGCCGCCAGCATTGTCTACAGCGATGATGATGAATGCTTTATTGGTCATATTGCGGGCATTAAAGATCGAGTTGGTTTTCATGGCGAGTCCGTAATCGAATTAAAGGACGCTTTTCAGGAAGCCGTTGAAGATTATCTTGAAACATGTGCAGCCGTGGGAAAAGAGCCTCAAAAACCATATTCAGGTAAGCTAATGCTTCGTATTCCTCCTGAGCTTCATGCAACAATTGCTACAGCTGCCCAGGTTAGCGGCCAAAGCATCAACCAATGGATTTCAAGAACATTAGCTCAAGCTTCTCACCTATAAACCAGCGCATAACAAAAACTTCCAGATCGTTCCGGGGCTTCGCCCCTCCACCCGATGCCGTCGGCGGCGCGGCTGAAGTTGGCGTTATGCTTCAAGACTCATGCTGGATTCCAGTAATACGTGCGACAGAAATCCCAGTATAGGCCTAAAGCGGTGTTAGGCCTCCAAGTACCTTCTGAGGCATGTTGTTTATCAGCAACTCTATTTCTTTGACTTCCTCATTTTCAATTAATTGGTTCGGATAAATACCTCATCTCAATTGTACTGCTTTTTTGATCACAGTAACTTTGAGAAAAGACATTCATTTTTTTATAAATTATACCATGTGACATATACAGCTTTTTTCCTATAGATTCACAATAGATATAAGTGTTATCCACTTCTTCATTTTCGTCATCTTCTATAAGCTCATCTATTGAATTAGCGTTGGTAAGATAAAGCATTATGAATGGGCTTTCTTCGGGTTGTGCATATATCCAAACTTTTTGAGCATCAATACCAGATTTGTTGGTTTTGTTATAAAAACCATATTCAATACGCTCATAATTACCCGTTTTTATTTGAATATGTAGATTTATATTCTCTAATATTTAGCTTTCACCAAAAGTGATTGTTTCCACATTGCCTGTCGTATAAGTAAGATTCCATTCGCCTTCAAAGTAAACACCTTCTATAGCAAAAGCATAAGATAGAAGACAAGAGCTTAGAGCTACACCTAACTTTAATCTCATCATAACCTCTCAGAGAATAGAACTAAGGGTAGTTGACCAAAGAAGCATAACAAAAAATCAACAATAATATTATTGCCAATAATAAACGAAACTTGTGATGTCCACGATAAAACCAATAGCTCCTCCTAAAACCATAGGTACTAAAACAAGATATGTAAGAAAACCAAAAGATACTAATCCAAAAGCAATAAAATTTACAATCAGGATCAAAATTTGATCATTATTTGTTACTAGTGCTAGCTCTTCGTGCGCTTGATCTACTACATCTTCCCAGAGCTCCTTGATAATATTAATCAAAATATCCGGACGGTATTGATATAGCAATAGCGTTGATATAGTTACAACAGTACCACCTAATTGAAAACCTAATTTCGCCCCCTTACATGTGTTCTCAAAAAAACTCAAAGAAGTGATTGTTTTATTTTGTAGCGCATCTGATTCAATGCTACGTGAAACTGTTGCAAATAGAATGGTAGTAACAACAACTATAGTGAAAAAAATTTTAATAATCTTTGATTTCATAACCAATACGAAACTTCATAAAAAAATTCTCACCGCTAGTATAGGCATAACAAAAAAATCCAGGGGACAGCACTGGCGTGCTGCCCCTGATTTTGGCGTTATGCCAAGAGCCATCCCCGCTGTGGCAGGATAGATGTCGCCTCTTTTGATTCATAACTCTCTGTAGTAGAGAGATGATTAAGGGAGACTGTTATGGCGCGTTACTCCAAAGAAATGAAAGAGGGCATTATCCAGAAGATGATGCCACCTAATAATGTTTCAGTGGCTCAGCTTAAAAGAGAAACCGGCATCACCGATGCAACCCTGTATACTTGGCGCAAACAGGCTAGAGCGCAAGGTGTAGCCGTGCCCGGAGATGGCAAGAATTCTCATCAGTGGAATGCTGAGAATAAGTTCGCGGTTTTGATGGAAACCGCCACCATGAACACAACAGAGTTATCCAAATACTGTCGTAAAAAGGGGCTTTACCCTGAAGAACTTCAACAGTGGAAAAATGATTTTATTGCAGGGAGTACAAAGCCTGCTGAGTCCCGTCAGGTTCAAGCTGCTGCCAGGCGGGATGACAAAAAACAGATCCAGAAACTGGAAAAGGAACTGAAGCGCAAAGACAAAGCCCTGGCAGAAACAGCAGCCCTGTTGGTGCTCACAAAAAAGGCCGACGCGATCTGGGGGGAGCGCGAGGAAGATTAATTCCTCACCCTGATCGCAAGGATGCCGTTGCTTTAATCCAGGAGGCTGTTTTACAGGGCGCTCGAAAAGCCAAGGCCTGCACAGCTCTCAACCTGTCGATACGCACGGTACAGCGCTGGCAAGACGATGAAGAACAGGTCAGGGAAGATCAACGCAAATATGCTGATCGCCCAACGCCTTCCAACCAACTGACAGAGAGTGAGCAAGACGAGATTCTGGAAGTTTGTAACAGCGAGCGCTTCAAGAGTAAGCCTCCCAGTCAGATCGTACCGACACTGGCTGATGAGGGCGTTTACCTGGCCTCTGAATCCACCTTTTACCGTGTACTGAAAGCCCATGGTCAGCAGAATCACCGTGGGCGCAGCCAAAAGCCCGGTAAGCGGAAACCGACATCACACAGGGCAACAGCTCCAAACCAGCTGTGGTCTTAGGATATCACATTTTTAGGCTCGCCAATCCGGGGGAAGTTTTATTATCTCTACATGGTTCTTGACGTCTACAGCCGTATGATTGTGGCCTGGGAAGTCCATGAAAGAGAGTCCACCGAGCTGGCTTCCCATATGATCCGGAAAGCCTTTATGGAGCATAAGGTTAGCCTTCAGGAGCAACCGCTTGTTCTGCACTCGGATAATGGTAGCCCTATGAAGGGCTCGACGATGCTGAGCACACTCCAGCAGTTAGGCGTGCAAACATCGTTCAGCAGACCTCGTGTGAGTAACGATAACCCTTACTCAGAATCCGGCTTTAGAACAATGAAATATCGCCCAGAGTACCCAAAGCACTTCGCCAGCCTCGAGTCGGCCAGGCAGTGGGTGCATGGGTTCGTGAACTGGTACAACTTGGAGCATAAGCACAGCGGTATCAAGTTCCAGACGCCGTACGATAGACATACCGGGCAAGACCAGCAGAAGGTTGTGAGCCGTGAAGATGTTTACCGTAAGGCAAAAGAGCAACACCCTGAACGCTGGGGAAGCCGCGACACCCGAAACTGCCAGTTGCCAGCAGAGGTATGGCTTAACCCTGAGCGGTCAGGTGATCCGCAGCATTATGATTTAGCTGCATAGGTTGAGGCGACATCTTCCTTGAAAATCACCGATATTTGGTCACTAAAAAATATATTGATTTTGTTTATAGGTCTTTGATGACAGACGCCCCCCTGCAACAATGCTGCTGCGGGGGGGGGGAAGGATAACCAGTTACAGGCTCTTTATTTCTTTACTGGCTTCACTGCATTTAAAGTAATTCCACAAAAGTCATTATAAGGGTCATCAATTGAGCCGCTGCCACGTCTCATTCTAAAATAACCATTTTCGCCCCAATCGCTGCCCCAACTGTTTTTCACTTTCCAATAGGGGGTACCCTGATCAGTTACTCCATAACCAACAACAAGTACTGCATGATCAAGATTGTAATACCTGTTTGTACATTTGGGGTCATCATAAACACCAGAACTGTATTCCATCATGCTATCCAAGGATGCATTAATAATAACAGTGACCGGAGTGTCCAGAAGTGCTTCCATCAAAGCAATATCGTCACCAGGAGCTATGTAACTGATATCTGTGGCAGGAATTGTCACTGGATCAATGTTGTCCATTTTTTTTTGGTGCAGGAATAATCAAACCCGTTCTTGCCTGAAGTATAGGGCCAGCTTTTTTCCGTACACAGGGTATTATTATTACTCTGCATAAAGCTATATAGTGGCTGTAAGAAAACTGCATAAATTCTGACTTTCTAACCAACCGTTACACGTGGCAAGTTTTCTTAACCGTCAAGAATCGCCTCTGCGAGAGTGTTTGGCTTACTTTCTCAGGATTATT
>JBPCXN010000093.1:0-12754 GCA_051008495.1 Endozoicomonas sp.
CCCTTGCAGCACTAAGAAAGTTTTGCTCAATCGACCGTACACACCAGTACGGCGCTCAATCGCAAAATTCCTTAGTGCCACAAGGTTCTGCGCGATCATCGCAGCAATTTATGAAATATCCGGGCTAAACGTACCGGAAAATGATTTCTATCGATCAGGTAGCCATGGCCGCTGTCATACCGACATTGCCCTGACTGCCTGACTCATAGCGTTTCCAGAGTACCCTGGCCATGCCCAGGTAGAAGGTCAGTCCACCAAAGTTGATCGCCAGAGTGAACAGAGGGTTGGCGTTATTCCCCAGGTCTTCACCATTCAGCCAGGCCGTGAACAGCTCAGGGGACGGGATGCTGGTCATCAATGCTGCGAACAGGAAGATCACCAGCAGGAATCCGGAGATCCCCAGGGCTATCCAGTTGGACTCAGCCATTTTGAAAGACCGGACACTGTCGTTCTTTCGGATGCGCAGTGCCATATAGCTCATGATCAGGAAGATGGTTGGCACCAGAAGGTTCAGGGCGGTCATGGAAATGATGGTTTTCATCAGGGTTTCCACAGAATCAATGCCCAGGCCGGGGATCAGGAAAATAAACGAGACTAGCACCGCCTGAACCCAGAGCGCGTTGGATGGATTCCCCTGTCTATCCAGCTCGGCCAATCTGTCTGGCAAAATACCTTTCGGCAATTCTGAAAACATGATCTTGATGGATGAGTTCACCCAAACAGCCAGGCCACCGATAGTAGCGATAGCGAGCGTGATACCTACCAGGTTGACAATCCATTCACCAAGACCAATCTGTGAACCCAGCAGCAGGAACAGGGTGAAGATGCCATTGGTCAGATCCAGGTCTTCCTGGCTGACGACCAGGGAGATGGCATAGCCGCCCAGGCAGTACAGCAATCCGATCACCAGGGCTGCACAGGCAATCGCCCTGACAAAGGTTTTGCTGCCGCCCTTGGTGTCCTTGATGTAGACGCCAATACTTTCGCTGCCCGCCAGGGCAAACAGCAGCCAGGAAATCATCACCAGAGTGTTCCAGTCAGAAAATTCCGGAAGTGTGGCTTTCACTGTCAGTTCCTGAGCCGGAGTATTCCCCATGACGAAAATAGAGACCAGAGAGGCAACAATGAAAAACAGTGACAGTGACAGGGATGCCACACCGGCGATCCTGGCCAGCTTTGACAGCAGCTCGACACCACGGCTCACGGCGAAGGTCACCAACCAGAAAACCGCTATGCAGACAAGTGACAGCGACAGAGCAGCATTCTCACCAAAGACGTTATATCCGAACAAGCCCCAGCTGCTGTAAACCACCAGGGTGCTGGTGAGCGTAGTGAAGTAAAAGATGTTGGCGAAAAAGTAGGTCCAGGAGCCGTAAAAAGCCCATTTCGGCCCCATGCTGGATTCGATCCAGCTGTAGATACCGGCCTGTTTGCCATTGTTGGCGCTGGCCAGCTCACCCATCATCAGGACCATGGGCAGAAAATAGATCAGGGTTCCCAGCAGCCAGAGCGAGATGCTCGCTGGCCCCAGCTCCGCATACTGGTTGATGACATTCCTGAATCCAAAGACACACGTCATGGTCATCATGACCAGGGTGCCGAATCCAATTACTTTCCTGCTCTCAGACATTGTCGAATCCTGTTCCACACAGCTGCTGGCAGGAGGGGAAGCTGCCAGCTTATCGCAGGAATCATTATGCGTTTTATTAGAATATTTATTTATAAGGAATATCCGAGAATCATCAGCACCCTATTGAGTCTTTCAGGCTATCAAAGAAAAACACTGATTATCAGCAAGGTACAGAAAGCCCCTGTCCGGTAAAATACCAGTCAGTTACCTGATAAAAATTCAGTAGAGAGTGCCAGGAACAGGCTGTGAAGAATGGAGAGAATACGGAGAGAAGTTGAGGCAGGGGCTGTTAACCCCTGCCATCAGAAAGAGCAACAATCAGGCGACTTCTTCATCATTGTGCAGGTCAATGATGGAATCGCTCAGCTCCTGCGCCCTCGACTTATCGTTGCGGCTTGCAGCAAGACGGTCAAGGTATGCGTCATCGATACCACCGGCAATATACTTGCCATCAAAAACCGAGCAGTCGAAGTCCTCGATTTCCGGTCTGAGGGATGAGACTGCTTTCTTGAGATCTTCCAGGTCCTGGTAAATCAGGCGATCGGCACCGATCTCCTGTTCAATCTCCTGGTCTGTCCGACCAAAGGCAATCAGCTCATCCGATGTGGGCATATCTATGCCATAAACATTAGGGAAACGGATGGCCGGTGCGGCTGAGCAGAAATAGACTTTGCGGGCACCGGCGTCCCTGGCCATATCAATGATCTGCTGGCAGGTGGTGCCACGAACAATAGAGTCATCCACCAGCAGAACATTCTTGCCGGTAAATTCCTGGCCGATGGCATTCAGCTTCTGCCTTACGGATTTTTCACGTGTCGCCTGCCCCGGCATAATAAAGGTTCGACCAATGTAGCGGTTTTTCACAAACCCTTCGCGATAGGGCAGCCCCAGTCGAGTAGCCATTTCCAGGGCAGAGTTGCGGCTGGTGTCAGGAATGGGCATGACCACATCAATATCGTGATCCGGCCATTCGCGCAGAATTTTGTTTGCCAGTGTCTGGCCCATTCTCAGACGGGACTGGTAAACGGAAATACCATCAATAATGGAATCTGGCCGCGCCAGGTAAACGTACTCAAACATGCATGGACGTTTGATTCCCTTGACGCACTGGAAGGTATGCAGGTTTCTGTCGTTATCGATATAAACGGCCTCACCGGGTTCAACGTCACGCACCACTTCAAAGCCCAGCGCATCAAGAGCTACGGACTCGGAAGCCAGCATATATTCAGTGCCCTGTTCACTTTCACGCTTGCCGTAAACCAGAGGCCTGATGCCATAGGGATCACGAAAACCCAGGATGCCGTGACCATTGATCATGGCAACAACGGCATAACCACCTTCGCAGCGCTCATGAACCTTGGTGACAGCCTGGAAAACATCTTCCGCTCCAGATTCCAGCTGTCCGAACTTGGACAGTTCATGGGCAAAGACATTGAGCAGGACTTCAGAGTCTGAACGGGTATTGATGTGACGCAGGTCGGTCTTGAAAAGGTCTTCCTTAATAGCCTCGGCATTGGTCAGGTTACCGTTGTGGGCCAGGGCAATACCGTAAGGAGAGTTGACATAAAAAGGCTGGGCCTCTGCGGAGCTGGAAGTACCAGCAGTAGGGTAGCGGACATGCCCCAGGCCGATATTCCCACTCAGTTTTTTCATATGGCGGGTCCGGAACACATCCCGAACCTGGCCATTATCCTTGCGCAGGAAAAAATTACCGTCGCCCAGGGTCACCATACCTGCTGCATCCTGCCCCCTGTGCTGGAGCACAGTCAGCGCATCGAACAACAGCTGGTTAACATTGACTGTCGCCGAAATACCGACAATTCCACACATTTAATACATCCTCAGGGTTGATCAGCAGCTCCCGGGCATGGCTGTCCCACACCCTTGGAACGCTCTTTCTTTCTAAAGTTCCGGCCCCTGCCTGGCAGTATTTGCCTGTTTACCGGGCAGGGGCTGGTGAATTCACCGGAAACCAGGGCCTGCCGCCATCAGGCCTGCAATACTGGCCCGACAATCCCCACGACAAACTCCCTTGACCAGTCGGCCAGAAGCAGGAAGTGGGGCAGCAAATGCGATTCTTTCCAGGCGCTGTCATTTTCCAGCGGAGCGAAACTCATCAGTCCCACCACCAGGATAACCATCAGGCAGCCCCGCAACGCCCCGAAAATCATTCCCAGGACCCGGTCAGTTCCCGTCAGCCCGGTAGCATGGACCAGTTCAGCAAAAATACGGTTGATCAGCCCACCCACCAGCAGCGAGGCTATAAACAGCAGCAGACAGGCCGAGATCATTCTGACGGAAGGGGTTTCGATATATTCGGTCAGCTGGACGGCTAGACTACCGCCGAAGCTCCAGGCAATGAAGATGGCGGCGACCCAGGTCACCAGGGACAACACTTCCTTGAAAAAGCCTCGCTTCAGGCTGATCAGGGCAGAGATGAGCACAATCCCCGCAATCACCCAGTCTATCCAGGTAAAGCTCACTAACACAGCTCCTTTCACACTCCCTACAGTCAATCCCCGGATTATCCGGCGGGGTTAAAGTCTTCCAATTTACCTCAATCCGGGATTCGGGAGAACATATTTCATAAGTTGAATTGCCGGGCATTCTATCAGAAGCGGGTGCTGTGCCCAATGGCTATGGAGACTGACATCCTGCCTGTTATTCGGCTTTTGTCACTGTGAGCAGGCCTTTTCCTCATTCACTGTTTCAATCACCAGAGACTCTGCTTCACCTTTCTTACGCCAGGTAGAAGGCAGACCGATCATGCCTGCCTGCTCACGCCAGCGGACGCCGATGACCATACCCAGAGGCAACCAGAACAGCATCCAGAAAGGGTCTGGCTTGACAATGATTGTACTAACGTCACTGACGAAACCTACCAGACCGAAGACAAAGAGCCCTGCCGCCATCTGGATCAAGGGATCAGCCCTGAACTGCCAGCAAGTACGAGCCGCAAAGTAGACAATGCTCAGAAACAGGAATAACCCTGCCAGGCCGGTTTCAAAAGCAATCTGCAGGTATAGGCTGTGAGGGTGATCAGCAATTTGCAGACCATTATTGAATGGTACATTCAAAGCCGCGCCTATTCCGTGACCAAACCATGGGCTTTCGCTGATCCTGGCAGCGGTGTTGACCCAGATGGTACCCCGTGCATTCATTGATTCGTTCAACCATTGTTCAACAGCGCCAATGTCCGGCAGACTTTCAGGGATATCAGAAATACCAAACGCAGCTGTCGACACGGAAACTTCTCTGTATGGAAGGTGGGCTTCAGTGACTGAAGATTGAGCAGGCTCCAGTACAATCACTTCAGCCATGTTCGTCACCACAAAACTGACCAAAAAGAGTAAAACAAAAGTTCCTGCGGCCATGCCATTTCGCTGAAAACACCAGATCACGGTATAAGCACATGCCAATGCAATCAGAGGGCCACGGGACCATGTCAGAGTCAGATAAAGCTGAATAACTAAAAGACAAACGAGTAACACTCCCCGCCAGAGGCCGGAACAGGACAGGGAAGATATTCTGAAATAGAGGATCAGGGCAAAAACACCGAAAAACAGCGCTGAAAGGATCGGATTACCAAAATCACCATAGCCCGCTGGGCCCATTTTGAAAATTCTTTGATAGCGGTACTCAAGAGGCCTCAGGTCAACAAAAAAATGATAATAGATCGAAACCAGTGCCCCTATGGCAGCTACGATGGCGGCGACTTCAAGCAACACCGGAAAGTTGGAGCGAGGACTTCTGATCATGACACCAATTGAAGTAACAAAAAGCAGTATATAAAGCCCGTCCTTATAATAACGGCCAAAATCCGCTGAGGTATCCGACCAGAAAAAAGAAACAACGCTAAGCAGGAGAAAGCCCAGGAAAGTGACATCCAGTTGGTTGCAACGGTATCCCTTAAAGCACATCTTCCCGTAGAAAAGAAGCAACAACAGCGTCGGCAGCATTAGCCAGATATATGTCTGGGAAATATGGCTGCTATTATTCGGCAGCCACAGCTGTCCGGTCATAAACACAAAAAAACCGAAGGGTATCAATCGACCATGCAGGAAGGTGCAGACAGCATCCCCGGTTCTGATCTTATTTCCTCGCTCAGTAGCTTGAAGCATGCTGTATATACCTCCGGATCAAAACCTTCAGTCACAAACGAATCCCCCCTGATCAGGCAGAAGCGGCGACATCACCAGGCCTCAGACTGGTTACTACGGAGTCAGTCCGCTGGGTGGGTGGTGATAGTCTGGACAGAAGGTCGACAAGCTCTGAACTCGGGCTGAAACCACTGACGTACTTCATCAGCAGCTCCCGGGTCTGGTGATAGTCATGGTTATGGATACTGATCAGCAAGGCGTTTACAGCAACCTTGTAATCTTCCCAGGGCATTGAATCTTCCAGTGCCCTGCTGATTTTCGGGTGTTCCGTGGTACTGACATTCTCCCCGATCAACAGCTCTTCATAGAGCTTTTCCCCGGGCCTTAACCCAGTAAAGCTGATTTCTATATCCCCATCCGGGTTATCATCCTTCCGCTCTGTATAGCCGGACAACTTGATCATTCGCCGGGCCAGATCGACGATCTTTACCGGGGTTCCCATGTCCAGCACAAAGACATCCCCCCCCTGCCCCATGGCGCCAGCCTGAATCACCAGCTCAGAGGCTTCAGGAATGGTCATGAAGTAGCGGGTGATACTGGGGTGAGTGACCGTTAACGGCCCACCCAGGCTAATCTGTTCACGAAACCTGGGAATGACGGAGCCACTGGAGCCCAGTACATTGCCAAAGCGCACCATGGAAAAGCAGGTTTTCACCGGCACACTGTTACCGTTTTGGCCAAATCTTTCAGGATGGTATGGCGTCATAACCGGTGTATGGCTGAGCGCCTGGAGTGCAAGCTCTGCCATGCGCTTGGAGGCTCCCATGACATTGGCCGGCCTCACGGCCTTGTCCGTGGAGATCAGAACAAAGCGCTCCACACCGGCCAGAATGGCGGCCTGGGCGGCATAGACGGTTCCCAGGATATTGTTGCGTATTCCCTGGGAAATATTCTGTTCGACAATGGGAACATGTTTGTAGGCAGCAGCGTGGTATACCGTGTCGACATCATAAGTCTGCATCACATCCAGCAGTCTTTCCGGATCGTTGACAGACCCAAGAATGGGAACCAGTTCCAGCTGCAAATCCAGGTTGGTAATGGCCCTTGTCAGCTCTTCCGATATAGCATAGAGATTGAATTCGGAGTGATCGAGCAGTACCAGTCTGCTGGGCTTATATTGAATAATCTGGCGGCACAGTTCCGAACCGATAGAGCCCCCTGCGCCGGTGACCATCACCACTTTCCTGGAGATACAGAAGGACATCAGGTCCGTATTCGGCGCGACAGTCTCGCGTCCCAGCAAGTCTCCTATATCGACATCCCTGATTTCCTGTATCTGGAGTTTGCCGCTGGCAATCTCATGCAGATCAGGCATGGTTCTGACTGGAAGCCCCAAAGTTTCGAGGCTTTTCATAACCGCTCTTCGCCTGCCGCTGCGTGCCGAAGGAATCGCCAGAAGCACTTCCTGGGGCGAAGCTATCGACAGCATGGAGTTCAGGTGGTCCGGATGAAACACACGACGCCCACTCACCGTGCGACCATGAAGGGCAGCGTCATCATCAACAAAGGCAACGGGTTTATATCGACGCCCCCTGTCCAGGGCTTCCACCAGCTGGACACCTGCTGAGCCGGCACCATAAATCGCCACCGGAACGCCCTGGCTGAAATGCCGGTTCCCCTGGTACGGTTTGAAAGGCGAAAGGATGATCTCTTTCACTTCATACCCGGACAGCCAGAGTTGCGCAGCATACCGGCTGGTAGTGACAAGGAGCATGGAAAAAAAACAATAGAGAGGAATGATCGTGCGGGGAACCTGCTCAACTTGCAGCAGGAGGATCGAGCCGGTTAGCATCAGGCCTGCCAGTATGGTTGCCTGAACAACCGCAAAGGTCATCTGTAGACCCATGTAACGGACGACAGCCCGGTAGAGGCCAAATCGGACAAATATTGGCAATGTGATGGTAGTGGCCAGCAGGGAGAGCCACAGGAATTGATCAGAGTAACTGTTCCAGAACTCTATGACCCCAACTCTGAAAGAGTAGGCCAGCACCAGAGAAAAACAGAGAACTCCAGTATCCAGAATCAGGCAAAGCAGTTTTTTTCGCCACCTGGGAAGGGCAATAAGTGATTCTCTCAGCATGATCGGAAATCATTCGTCTCTGAAGAGTGCAACTTATTGCTGTTATCTGCCAGCAGCAGAAAATCATTACGGTCATCGGCTGGCTTTCGACATAACCTCCTCTAATACAGTAGCTGTCTTGCTCATCTCCCCCCTCATTCAGTATTGCGAAACAACTGGTCAGGTACTTATAGTAAGGTGATTTCCCTGGTCAGAGACTCGGTAAGATCAACACCGTCCCAAACCTTGTTGAAGTCCAGAGCCTTGCCAATGGGTACTATACGGTCAACACCTTTCAATCCGCAGCCAGTCCATTCAGAAAGGCTCTCTTTTTCGATACCAAAGTAAGACAGCGTTTGTATTTCCGGACCCAGCATCCGCGTCAGCTGTTCGAGAGACTCAACTGAACTCTCAACGAACAGCCCTGAACCACAGTGAAGTTCATTGAAAATAACCTCAAGAGAGTCTGGCCTGACTCTCATAACCAGATTATTATCATTACTCTCAACCCGGCACGCTTTCTCTATGGCCATGGAGTAGCCAGCCACGAGCTTGTTGACGCAATCACCGGCCTGCAATTCATGGTTATAACTTTGCAACTGCCGTTCAACCGCCTGCCAGAACGCCTTTCTGCCATCGCCAGCCGCTCCCAGCCAGATGACCGTTCTAGGTGAAGAGCAGGCCATCTGGCCAAAGGCGTAAGCGTCATTAACAAAGCTCTTTGCCAGCCGGTTCAGTTCACTTTTATCCAGGCCGGCTACAACCTGGTTATCCAGCAAGGCAAAAGAGTACTTGTTGGCAAACCGGATTTCCGAACTTCTCGGAGGCAATGGAATTCGTCCAACAGCTTCTACCGTCGCGTCCCCTCCCCAGACAACCCTGACCTGACAGAGTTGAGAAAGTTTACCGGTGACCCGGTCGTCATGTTCATAACCGACAACAAACAGGTAGTCCTTCAACAATGAATACTCGCTTCTCGCCAGCAATCTGTTGAGAAGGCCATTCAGCAGGTCTCTCTGTTCACTGGCTTTCTGCGAGACCCTGACGATATTGCGGTTACCCAGCAGCAGGGAAAGAAACAGGGAGTAGATGAAAATGGTGTCTACATTGGCTGGTGCAATATGAAATACCGTACCCCTGGCCAGCTTGATTTTCCCTGCATTGCTTTGCAGAAAATCCTGCTGGAACTTCCTGATGGAGCTTTTACGCATCCAGAAGCCCAGGGCAATCAGCTCAGGGTGGTGGCGGAGAGCCCTGTCTGACAACAGCTCCCCGGAAAAACTGTCAATAAAGTCAATAACCAGGCTGGAAAAAGGCGACAGGATCTCATGACTTGCAGACAACACATGGTTAACATTCCTGTCATCAGGAACCAGGCATTGCATGTTCATCTTCTCTTTTTGCTCATGCCTTGCTTGTGTGAGTATCACTGCAACCTCTGGCTTCCGCCTTTGCCAGGCGACCATGGATGAGGAAGTACTTACCCTTTCGTCCACAACCGCAATCGTCTTCACCCATCACTGTGCCTAAATCTTCCGTCAGCAGGCGATGACCGGGATAACTGGATGGCAGCGCTGATTCGACCGCTACAACACCTTTCTCCCCAGCCGGCAGCGCTTTCATGTCGAAGGGATCCAGAATGGTGATGTCAGAATAAACCGGTGAATGCAGATAACCTTCCTGGCACTCAACAAAAACAGACCCGACCTGTTCCACCATTCCGTAAAAGTTATGGACGCGCTCAATACCGGCCAGTTCTCTGGCCGCAGCCTTGAACGTTTCGTTATCAACAGCCCGGTCCTGCAGTTTTTTCCAGCCACCGCTATGGATCAACACAGAATTTGGCAAATTCAGCTTGCGCCCCTGGGCTTTGAGTTCCTGAAGAAAGTATTGCCAGACCATGAAGGTGAAGCCGAAAATAAAAACCGGCTGATCTTCAAACCGTGAAAGAAACTCATCAATAGCCTCAAAGTTGATATTCATATCATCATCGAGGGCATAGGTGTGGCCACGTCCGAATGTCGAGAGCCCCAGAATACCCGCGCCCCGGG
The DNA here is from genome assembly GCA_051008495.1 of Endozoicomonas sp. GTDB lineage: Bacteria > Pseudomonadota > Gammaproteobacteria > Pseudomonadales > Endozoicomonadaceae > Endozoicomonas_A. The sequence goes on from JBPCXN010000093.1 coordinate 9,901, forward strand.
CGGAGAATGAGCGCCTGTCTTTTACCACTCCTGGATGGTCAATAATCAGCATGGGCAGGCGAGCCTTACCCAAATAGTGTTGCATGATCCTGACCAGTACTTTTGACTGATTGCCGGAGGTCTGGCGATCCAGAAATATTCTTGAAACCTTGCTGGAGGTTGTTCCTGAAGAAGTCAGGGTTTTGATCACCGCATCTTCCGGGACACTTTTCAGGTCATACTCCTTGAACAGGCGAACTGGCAGCAAGGGGCCTGACTGCTCAGCAAGTTCCAGTCCCAGAGCATCCACAAGATTCCGATAAGCGTCACAGTGCTGATAATGATGTGAATCCAGCCGGGAGAGCATCTCTGTTAGCCCTGCCTGCTTCTTCTGACTCGTCAGCTGATATGGCGAGTCCAGCTCCAGCAGCGCACCCAGATTGACGACATCCGCATCACTGTTCATATTCAAACAGCCTCTTGTAATCGATTTTCCCGCTGTGCTTGCGGGCAATCTTTTCGACGGAAACAACATCAATTCTGTTGACATTGATCTTGTATTTGTCTGCTATCAGCTGCCGGGCTTTGATGCCATCCTCCCTGTCACCGACAACAGCCAGCTTCAGCAGGTCATCCTCACCGCCGGCAATGGCTTCAAATCCCGCTATAGCGAGAGTGTCGTCAATCTGATCGAGACTGAGCCGCAGGCCGAATATTTTCAGAAAGCGTTTCAGCCTGCCGGTGATATAGAAAAAGCCCTCGTCATCAAAATATCCGACGTCTCCGGTGCTCAGCCGACCATGCTGCTCGTCACCGAGAGCCAGGTCTGCGAGTTTACTGGCATAACCCAGCATGACATTGTCACCGGAATAGACCAGCTCACCTTCACAGTTGGGAGATGTAATCTCGTCGCCATCCCTCCCCACCAGTGACAGATGACCACCGGGGATAGCCACGCCGATTGAGCCTGCCTTTTCCTCAAGGCGTTCAGAAGGTACAAAAGCAATACGCGCAGTTGCTTCAGTCTGTCCATACATGACATAAAAGGCTTTGCCCAGTGACTTGCAGGTTTTATGAAAGTAACGGACAGACTCCGCATCCAGCTTGCCGCCAGCCTGGGTCAGATATCTCAGGGTACCTGTCGGGAAACGCTCCAGTTTCAGCTTTCGCAGCATCTGATAGGTGTAAGGCACACCGGCGAAGGATGTGACGCTATGTTTTTTCACTGCTGCCCAGAATTCCCGGCTTATGATGCTCTGTCCGATCAGAACCAGGGTCGCCGATACATGCAGATGGCTATTGATAACGGACAGCCCATAGGAATAGTTGAATGGCAGCGAGGTAACCGCCACCTCTGAACGTCCAAGACCCAGATAACTGGCAATGGAACCCGCGTTTGCTGAAAGGTTCTTTTTACTGAGTCTAACCAACTTTGGAGAACCGGTAGACCCCGATGTCGAGAGCATAACGGCAAGGCCCTGGTGAAGCTCCAGACACTTCTCATGCCGATGGGTCACCACGCCTTCATGAATCAACAAATTGGGGTTGTATGTGGATAGCAACCTGTCCTGAATATCGTTAGCAAGGCCTGGGGCCAGCAACAGGACAGGGCAGGAGCTTCTGAGACAGGCAGTATAAGCTACAACGGTCTTAAGGCTGTTGCTGGCATAGAGAAAGACCAGATTTCTTGATTCCGGCAGAGACGCCTTAAACGACTCGACAAGATTATCCAGCTCCCCATAACTGATGCTCTCATCATTTTCCGTAATCAGGGCAATATCATTACTGCTGTCAGGCTGGAAATTCCAGAAATCCGTTATGGCCATCCTTGGTCTCCCTGTCCGTTAGATCAGCATGCCACCATCGACACCAATTACCTGGCCAGTGACATACGTGGATAAGTCAGAAGCAAGATACAGAACAGTGCCGGCTACATCTTCTGGCAGGCCAATTTTCTTCATGGCGATGGAGCCCATCCGCTCGGCAAATTTTTCCTCCGGGATAGACCGGGCCATGGGTGTATCAATAAAGCCCGGAGCAATGGCATTAACCCTGATACCATTTACTGCCAACTCCTTGGCCAGGGACCTGGTAATGCCAATAACAGCAGCCTTGGAGCCGCCATAGACAGCCTGCCCCTGATTACCATTGGTTCCTATGATTGAAGTCAGATTAATGATTGATCCCTGCCCTGCACGGGTCATCAGTCTGGATGCGTACTGAGAGCAATACAGAACACCGTAGGTGTTGATGGCAAAAGTTCGGTCAATCTGTGACTGAGTGACCATTCCAATCAGTGCGTCATCCAGAACACCGGCATTGTTGACCATGATGTCCAGCTTTTTTGACTGCTTGAAAAAAGCCTGGAAACCCTGTTTAACGCTGTCTGGATCGGAAACATCGAACGGCAGAGCCTGGGCAGAAAGTCCTCTGCCAGAGATCATGCTAACCGCTTTATCAATGGCACCGGCGTCCCGACCATTGATAAAGACAGTAGCCCCATTCTCGGCGAGCAGGTTGGAAGTGGCCAGTCCAATCCCTTTGGCCCCGCCGGTGACAATAGCCTTTTTTTTGTCCAGCAGCATGACTCAGAATTCCACCTCGTATTTGCCGAGAATCTCTCTGGACTTGGCTACGGTGCTCATGTCGATGATATCATCGGTATCTAACATGATGTCGAAGGTGTCTTCCAGGGTCGACACCAGCACCATATGAGCTACGGAGTCCCACTGCGGCAGGGAGTTGTATGCCAGTGTGTCTACTACAACGTGCTTTTCCACTCCAAGGGCTTCGACAAAACAGTCGACAAGTTTGTCATTATTCATATTATCTTACCTTTTGATTAAGTTTGTTCATCACAACCTTATAGTCGGCA
>JBPCXN010000094.1:0-20685 GCA_051008495.1 Endozoicomonas sp.
CCCAGGCGAGAAAGGCCAGGGCCTTGAAGAGAAAAGGTTATAAAGAGCATGCTTTCATCGTTGATTATGAAGCCGATGGCTTGAGTGATACCAAAAACACTGCAAGTGTGTTTGAACGCAGCGAGCCGGTGCCTGAAGCCTGGGTTGAACAGCTCAAACAGATAGAAGCGGAACGGGGTTATCGAGTCGGTTACTGACCCTATAGCTCAACTGGTTGGGAGTGCGGTCACGCTGGATTAATACAATATAAAAACCCACTCGCCAGAATATTGCGAAGCAACTGGCCAGGCACTTACCACTTTTCCTTTCAACAGCCTCATTCATGACCGGCTAATCCGTCATGAGTGAGCCAAGACCCCCATTGATGCCGATTACCTGTCCGGTAATCCAGGGGTTTTGGATCAGCTCGACAACTATTCTTGCGATGTCGTCTGGTTGACCAATCCGCTGTGCCGGATGCCGGGAGGCCAGCTTGTCTTTTGCTGTCTGACTCTTTAACAGCCCTGCCGCCAGGGGAGTATCTGTAAGGGAAGGGGCTACTACATTGACCCTGATGTTTGGGGCCAGCTCTGCCGCCAGACTTTTTGCCAGTCCTTCCAGGGCTGCTTTGGCTGTGGCAATGGAGGCATGAAACGGCATTCCTGTGGTTGCGGCAACACTGCTGAATAGAACGATGGCAGCCGAGTCGCTTTTTTTCAGGGCGGGCAGTGTCGCCTGGATAAGTTTCACAGCACCAAGCACATTCACCTGAAAATCGTTGAGAAAATCGTTTTCCGTCAACCTCTGGAAGGGCTTCAGGTTGATGGTGCCCGGACAATAGATCAAACCGTCAATGTGCTCTGGTATGTCTCCGACTGGCTCATTCACAAGGTCAGCCTTTTGCCAGCATTCCTGCAGGCTGGCATCGGGCGGTGGTGTTCTGGCGCGCAGGTGAAGCCTGGATTGACTGGCCAGTAACCTGGCTGCAGCCAGCCCTATTCCACGGGAGCCGCCAGCTATAAGAATGTTTTTCATAGATCTTTTCCTTCAGGGGCTGATAATCCTTACGGCTCCCGGCTATTTCTGGTTCATCAGCCGATCAGGCTTTCTTCCCGCGAAGAAGTTTGTCTGCCTGGCGGATTGAAGTATGCTCGCTTGAAGAATAATGATTCGATTGACGAGATTGCCCAGATGAATTCACCCAGCATTGTCATTGCATCCGCAGCACGTACACCCATCGGCGCTTTCCAGGGGAGCCTGTCCGAGCTGTCGGCGCCTCAGCTTGGAGCGGCGGCCGTCAAAGCTGCTGTTGAGCGCAGTGGTGTTGATCCTGTCCTGGTCTCTGAAGTGCTGATGGGCTGTGTTTTGCCAGCTGGCATAGGGCAGGCTCCGGCCCGGCAGGCTGCCAGGTTAGCCGGGTTGCCTGATTCTGTTCCCGCAACAACGGTCAACAAGGTATGTGGCTCCGGCATGAAGACGGTAATGCTGGGTGCCGCGCAGCTATTGACGGGGGAAGTCCAAGTAGTGGTGGCGGGAGGTATGGAGAGCATGAGTAATGCACCTTATCTCCTGCAGAAAGTGCGTGCAGGCATGCGACTTGGTCATGGGCAGATGCTGGATCATATGTTCACTGACGGCCTGGAAGACGCTTATGAAGGTAAGGCCATGGGTGTGTATGCCCAGAAGACAGCGGACAAACTGGGCATCAGTCGTGAAACCATGGATAGCTATGCCCTTGAAACCCTGCGCAGGGCCGTAGCGGCGATCGATAAAGGTGCTTTTCAGGATGAAATTGTCTCTGTGTCGACCAAGCCAGGATGCGTAGACACCGATGAACAGCCGGGAAAAGCCCGTCCTGAAAAGATTCCAAATCTCAAGCCCGCCTTTGCCAGTGATGGTACGGTTACTGCCGCTAACTCCAGCTCCATCTCGGATGGTGCCGCAGCCCTGGTTCTGATGCGGGAAGAGGACGCCTTGGCTCAGGGCATCAGACCGCGGGCAAGAATCAGGGGTTATCAGAGTCATGCCCGTTTGCCGGCAGAATTCACCCTGGCTCCCATTGGCGCTATGGACAAGCTGCTGAAGAATACCGGCTGGTCGGTTAACGATGTGGACCTGTTTGAAATTAATGAAGCGTTCGCCATGGTCACCCTGGCGTCAATGCAGGAGCTGGGGCTGGATCATAACAAAGTCAATATTCACGGCGGAGCCTGTGCCCTGGGGCATCCAATTGGCGCCAGTGGCGCCAGGATCATTGTCACGCTTCTCAATGCCTTAAAACAGACAGGCGGGCAGCGGGGAATCGCTTCTTTATGTATAGGCGGTGGAGAGGCTACTGCACTGGCGTTAGAAATGATTTAATGGCAGTTTACTGAAAACAATAATAATGATGCCCAAAGGAGTAAGAAAATGCCCGATACAATAAAGATGTCGTACGAAGAGCACACGGCAATCATCACCATAGATAATCCTCCGGCCAACACCTGGACAGTCGCAAATCTCAACCGGCTCAGGGATTGTGTCCTGGAATTGAACGAGAACCCTGAAGTTGTCGCTCTCATCATCGCATCAGCCAGTAATAAGTTTTTCAGTGCTGGCGCTGACCTGAAACTGTTCGAAGGAGCCAGCCGTGAACAGGCCAGGGAGATGGCTGAAGCATTTGGACAGGCCTTCGAGACCCTGACCGATTTCAAGGGCGTTTCCATCGCTGCCATCAATGGTTATGCCATGGGAGGAGGGCTGGAAGTGGCGCTGGCCTGCGACTTCCGCATCGCCGAAAAACAGGCTGTCATGGCTTTACCAGAAGCCGGTGTTGGCCTGCTGCCCTGTGCCGGAGGCACGCAGAATCTCACCTGGCTGGTGGGAGAAGCCTGGGCCAAACTGATGATTCTCTGTGGCGAGAAGCTGGACGCCAATAGCGCCCTGGCCATTGGTCTGGTTGAAGATGTGGTGGGCAGGGGCAAGTCTCTGGGAGCGGCCCGTGAACTTGCCAGGAAAGTGACACAACAAAGCCCGGATGCAGTGATGGCTTGTAAAAGCCTGATACAGTCTAATCGCTCATACTCCCGACCCGTGTATGCAACAGAGCGAGATATGTTTGTGGATCTGTTTTCTGGCAGTAATCAGAATGAAGGGGTTAAAGCGTTTCTTGAGAAACGGAAGCCTGAGTGGAAATATAAAGCTGAGAGGGGTTTATCTTCTTAATGTTTTGTTGATAATTGTTGGCCATTTTTCAGGGAGTCATTGAATCATGGTCATGGCATGTGCCCGTCATATCCTGGTGAAAAGCCGGGAACAGGCGGAGAAACTCAAGAAGCAGATCGATAACGGTGGGGACTTTGCCCAGCTGGCGCGCAAGTTTTCCACCTGTCCTTCGGCAAAGAAAGGTGGGGATCTGGGCGAATTCCGGCCTGGCGAAATGGTCAGGGCGTTTGACCAGGTGGTGTTCAGAAAAGAGATTCTGAAAGTGCACGGCCCGGTGAAAACCAAATTCGGCTATCACCTGATACAAACGCTCTACAGAAACTGATTGATCGCCTGGCTTTCATTGGGAAGAGACTGTTTCGAAAGACATATAGCCCGGATTAGGGCTCCTGCCCGTAATCCGGCATTCACGAAATTCCCAGAGAGATCTGTTCTATTGTGTGGGTGATGTCGGATTACGATTCTAATCCGACCTACGGATTTCTATGTTTCACTGTCCTGAGCGGGTTTGTCATCAGCGCTGCCTGTTTTTACCAGTTTCAGCTGGCCTACATGAACTCGCTGGTTTTTCCGGTTACGGTTCTCCTGACGCTGGAATAAAGTGATCTCGGCGTTCACCGCCTCATTCAGCTTGACCTTGCCGCAGGGCTTTCCGTCAAGACCGATACGGTTGCGACCGGGCTTGATTGACAGCAGGTAACGTTCCTGGCTGGTGAAAAACTTGAGAGCACTCTTGATTACGGCCACCGGGTATTCCCCGGTCTGCTTCATATCGTTGTGTATGCCGACTTTCAGGGGACGGGGCGAGGATACCCGGAAAGCTTCGGGCCAGCGCTCGCGTACCAGTTTCAGGGCTTCTGACTTGGAGATTTCCGGTTCTGACTTTTCAGCGTGCACTTCCGGAATGGAATCCTCATGAGTGTCAGGGGTCACCGCTAGCGGATTTTCAGTGTTGCACTCGTACTGCATTGTATGCTTCTGTTTTTTCCTGGCTGCTGTCAGCCTGATCCAATGATTCGACAGAGATGCCGTCGTTATGGCCGCATTGTGCCTTTTTCCAGGGGCTTCTTGAAGCCGGCAGGTCAATGTTTTTCATCCTGGGCATCAGTGCGGCGTGGTCTGCTCATCAGCAGGCGAAGACTGTCTGATTTTAATGAATGTCCAGGGCAAAAGATTTCAGTGTCTGCAGGCTGACCACTTCCAGCGCCTCTTCATGGGTGGCCTTCAGGTAGACAGGTGGCGCCACACCCGCTTCCTGGGCTTCTTTCCAGCGATTCACGCACAGACACCAGCGATCGCCATTTCTCAGGCCGGGAAACTGAAAGGCCTGGTTGGGGGTGATCAGGTCATTGCCCTGCTGCAGGGAAAACTCCAGAAACTCACGGGTCATCCGGGCGCAAACCAAGTGTCGGCCCTGATCACTTTTGTGGGAGTGGCAGAAGCCATCTCTGAATATCCCGGTGGCCGGGTCTTGGCAGCAGGGCTGCATGGGTTCGCCCATGACATTCTTCTGAATGGAATCTTGAACACTCATATCTCTATCCCTTCGTAGAATACTGCTCATTATACTCTTTACGGTGAAAATGCAGCTAATTCCGGCTATGTTTCCATTTTCATTATCAGAGGTGAGCTGCACTCTTGCTATAAACAGCCGCTCATGGCTGTTTGAGGGGATAGCTTCCCGGCTTATTTGTCAGGTCGTTTGTCGTTTATCTCAGGGTTTGACACAGGTCTCGGAACGGGCCTGTTTCACGGATATGGCGAGCGCTCTCTTTCGGGGTAGAACGCGGTAGATACTGCGTAGGTACTCAGCTTCAAGCTTGCTCTGGTCAGCATGGGGCGTATTCACGCCCAGATGCTGCAGATACGCTTCCATGTGGCTGCTGGCTGGTTTGGCCATGGTTTTCCCTCCTTGGTTCGCGAGCGTTCCAGGGTGCTCCCGGTCACTCTGCTGAATACATCGAGTACATCAGCGGCTTACTTCAGTAGGAAGTAAAATGCAGAAACTGTGCCAGAATTTTGACGAAGCCGAAATAGCAGGTGTTTACTGGGATCAGTCAGTCCGGTTGGGTGAGTGCTGACCGGGATTCTGTGAAACTGTCACGGAACAGCGTCACATTCTGGAACCAGAAGTAACAGGCTGACTTTTCCATCACTGGTGCCTGGCAGAGATTTTGCTGAAAGCATCCTGTTCGAGAGGAGTTGTTTTTTCCAGGCTGAACATGGCCGGTGTCAGCACAGTCCCGGGTTTGATCCTTACCCTGGCTTTCAGGCGGCTGAGTTGGAGAGGGTCGGTATAATGGCCGTCTATCAGCTTGCCTATGTCATGGTCCCTCCAGGTCATCTGCATTGCAGTCGGCGTGGTGCCACTGGCAATGGTCTCCTGGCTGACCAGTACCGGCAGGAAAATGGCAATCTGGCCTTTAACGTAGAGAGACCACTGACTGCCGGTGGGGCAGACCACCTTCAACTGCTGCATGCCCGGCTCGGGGGCTTTTACTGGTGATACCCTGAGCGCAAGGGGGCAGGGAGACTCTTTCATTCTCTTTGGCGGTGGATAAGCTTTGACTTTAAAGTGGCTGGCGTCGAATTTCTGGCTGATCCTTAACGCCTGCACTTTCAGATAGTCTTCAGCCGAATGCACCACCTGCCTTCGAAAGCTGTCTGCCAGGGCGACGGGAGCGGTTAGCAGGACACTCAGGACGATGTGAGTTAATGTCTTCAAGATGGTGGCTGTAAGGGGAAGTGACTATTTGAGGCTATAGATATAGCAGTGATTACCCCGCGCAACCAGAGAGTGATCAGATAAATTGCAGTTGCTCTATCCGGGAGAGCTGCCCTGCATCTGTCGTATGATTGCAGCGCAGGTCACAACTTTTTCATTCAGATTGTCTCCATCCTTACTGCTGGGTGGTGACATAAAGCCGATCAAAAAGCCAGGTCTTCGACGTCTTGTTCAACCGGTATAAAGCCGCCGGGCGATTGCTGCCGCGTCGCTGCAGACCTGTCTCTTCCAACAGGTCGCCTTTCAGGAACCGGTTGCGGATGGAGCGCATGGGCGGCGCTTTTTCCAGTATGCCCTGGATCACGTTCCGGATATCCGACAGGGTAAACTCTTCCGGCAGCAGATAAACCGGCAGCGAGCTGTACTGAACCTTGCTTTTCAGACGCTCCATGGCTCTGAGCACCAGCTTGTTGTGATCGTAGGCCAGCTCTTCTTCAGGCTGACCGGCGGAGAGATTTACCCAGTGTGCGTCGGAGGAAAGCTGTTGCTTCGGGTTATTTTCCAGCAGGGCATAATAAACGACGGTCAGTGACCAGCCGCGAGAGTCCCGCTTCGGGTCGCCAATGGTGACCACCTGCTCAAGGTAGGATGCCGGGTTGTCAGTCAGGTAAGACAGCTGTCGACGGGCAGTGCCATCAAGGCAGCTGTCTGTGTCCGGCTCAATGCGACCGGCAGGTAGTGTGAGAACCGTTTTTCCGGGACTCATTTCCTGACTGCGCGTCAGAACCTGCAACTGCCCGTCAATCAGCTGAAAAGCGACCAGATCGACCGAAATAAGGGCTGTATTAAGGCTCATGGGAGCTTCCTGTCTTGAATTCAATAGTCTGGCCGGGCTGACCTGTCTACTCTCGGTCAGGCTTCCGAAGAGGCTGAATCTTGTCCATTTTATCCCCTCACCGGTCACTTTGGGATTCTTGACTGAAAAAGGAATCTGATTCACTATGTTAGTGAATCAAATTCCTTTTGTCATCCTGAGGTGATCATGACTGAGTTAGGCTCTCCGGATACTGTCGCAGCCTTTGATGTGGACGCGCAGAACTGTTTCACCCCTCTGTGTCCCGCCGAGCTGCCTGTGCCGGATGGCAACATGATCGTCGATGAGCTTAACGCCCAGGCGGCCCTGGCCAGCTGCCGTGTCGGCTCCAAGGATGCCCACTCGCCCAGTGCAGTCTGGGTGGCGGACGAAGGGCGGCCGCAGCTGAGCCCCGTTCATGGTCATGAGAATGCAGATACCCACTGGAACCTGCACGCTGTGCCAGGTACCAGGGGATTTGAACTTCTGGATGGCCTGCCGCCGGTGACGGACTATGACTTCTTTGTCTGGAAAGGCATTGAGCCGGACATGCATCCTTATGGTTCCTGTTACCACGACCTGGCAAACCAGCGCAGTACCGGTGTGATTGAATTTCTCCGAACCAGGGGCATAGAGACGGTTCTGGTGGGGGGGCTGGCTCTGGACTTCTGTGTGAAGACAACGGTCTGTCAGCTCTGTGAGGCTGGCTTCAAGGTGATCGTCAACCTGGGGGCCTGTCGCAGCCTGTCCGGTGAAACCGGCTCCCAGGCGGTTGCAGACATGAAGCGCGCAGGCGCTGAATTTATTGACAGCGCTGCCCACCTGCTCGCTGATAAAGCGGCCCTGGCTGTAGCGCGGGAACACTGAAATGTCCGATCTTTACCAACCGGTTATCCAGTCATTGCTGGATACTGACCTTTATAAATACACCATGCAGCAGGCCATGGTCAGCCGTTATGGTAATGTTCATGGAAGAATGGCGTTTCGCTGTCGTTCCGGAGGCTTGAACCTTGATTACCAGGCGTTGCGCGAACAGATTGATGCGCTGGCTGAGCTCAGGCTTACTGACGATGAGCTGATCTGGCTGGGGCAGCTCCCTTATATCACGCCAGAGTTCATCAGCTGGCTTCGGGGTTTTCGCCTGGATCCGTCCTGCGTTGAGATTCAGAAAGACGATCAGGGCTGGCAGATAGACGTCAGTGGCAACTGGGCGGAGATCACGCATTTCGAAATCTTCATCCTGGCGATTGTCAGTGAACTGCATTGTCGTAACAGTTTTCCTGCAAATGCTGTGTTCAAGGGGCACACGCGTCTGGAAGACAAAATCCAGTACCTGGAGCGGGCGTTGAATGGCGATGAATCGGGCTTTCAGCTGGTGGACTTCGGAACCCGTCGACGTTTTTCCCGGCAGTGGCAGAGCAAGGTGGTTGCCCGTTTGCAGGAAGCCGTGCCGTCTGTTTTTAATGGTACCAGTAATCTGCACCTGGCCCGGACACTCGGGATGAAACCGGTAGGAACCATGGCTCACGAGTGGTTGCAGGCCCACCAGGTGCTGGGTGACAGCCTGATCAGCAGTCAGCGGGATGCCCTGAACATCTGGTTAAATGAGTACGATGGGCAGCTGGGGATTGCACTGACCGATACCATCAGTATGCGCGCTTTCCTGAATGATTTTGACAGTGATCTCGCTACCGCCTATAGCGGTATACGACACGACTCAGGTGACCCGGTCGGCTGGGGTGAACAGGCGCTGGCACATTATAAAAGTCTGGGTATAGACCCCTCAGACAAGACCTTTGTCTTCAGCGACAAGCTCGACTTTAGCAAGGCAGTGGACATCTATCGGCACTTTGCCGGCCGGGTAAACGTCAGCTTTGGTATAGGCACCTACCTGACCAATGACATGGGGCATGAGGCGCCTAATATTGTCCTGAAGCTGGTGGAAGTGGATGGCCGGCCGGTGGCGAAACTGTCTGACAGCCCCGGCAAGGTGATGTGCCGGGATGAGCAGTTTGTGGAAAGGCTCAGGCGTGCCTTTGCCTGAGTTGTCTGTTTCATTATCTGGTAGGGGATAGTATCACCGGGTTTTCGGATGCCCGCCGGATGGCGGCAGATGAGTGAATGTCGGTTGACGAGCCCCGCTGTTTTATGGAGAATGCATCGCATCCAGACGCGATGTCTGTTTGTGGCGGACCCTGTCGGTCCCCTCGCAATGATAAGCTGTAAACCCCGCCAGGCCCGGAAGGGAGCAACGGTAGCAGTGACCTCATGTGCCGGGGTGTGGCTGACAGGGGACGTCTCCAGTTCCAGGATGCTGTCTGTCGACAGGATCACACCTCACCTGCTTTCATTTCTTTCCTGTTCCAGCCAGCGAACCGTGCATTCCAGCGGTATCTTGGTTAGCATAGTATTCTCTGTTTGGTCACTGGTTATTGAAGCTTATCAATGAGCTATCAGGTACTTGCGCGTAAGTGGCGACCACGTTCCTTCAAGGAGCTGGTGGGTCAGTCCCACGTTCTTCAGGCTCTGGTCAATGCGTTGGACCAGGATCGCCTCCATCATGCTTATCTTTTTACCGGTACCCGGGGCGTCGGCAAGACCACTATCGCCCGAATTCTCGCCAAGTGCCTGAATTGTGAGACCGGCGTCAGCTCCACCCCCTGTGGCCAGTGTTCCGCCTGCCGGGAGATTGATGACGGCCGTTTTGTTGATCTTCTGGAAGTGGATGCCGCTTCCAGAACCAAGGTGGAAGACACCCGGGAGCTGCTCGATAACGTTCAGTATGCCCCGACCCGCGGGCGCTACAAGGTGTACCTGATTGACGAGGTACACATGCTGTCGGCGCACAGTTTCAATGCGCTTCTGAAAACCCTGGAGGAGCCGCCTCCCCATGTAAAGTTCCTGCTGGCCACCACGGATCCCCAGAAGCTGCCGGTCACCATTCTGTCCCGCTGCCTGCAGTTCGGTCTCAAGAATATGACGCCGGAACGCATTGTCGGGCACCTGGAAAATGTACTGGGCCAGGAAAATATTCCTTTTGAACCGGCCGCACTCTGGCAGCTGGCCCGGGCTGCTGATGGCAGCATGCGTGACTCTCTCAGCCTGACCGATCAGGCCATTGCCTTCGGGAATGGCAGGGTTTCTGAAGCCGAAGTCAGCGTCATGCTCGGCACCATTGACCAGGGGCAGGTGATGAAGATGGTGCGTTCATTGTCGGTTGGTAATGCTGCTGAAGTTTTGACAGCGGTGGCAGAGCTTTCTGAACATGCACCGGATTACGCTTCTGTGCTGGATGGCATGCTTTCGGTTCTGCACCGTATTGCCATAGCACAGGCCGTTCCTGACGCGGTGGATAACAGTCAGGGTGATCGTGAACAGGTGGTTGAACTGGCTTCCGGTATGATGGCGGAAGATGTCCAGCTTTATTACCAGGTGGGGCTGGTCGGTAAGCGTGATCTGCCCCTGGCGCCAGACCCTCGTGGCGGCTTCGAAATGGCTCTGCTGAGAATGCTGGCATTTCGTCCCGATGTCGCCCCGGTCCAGGTAGACAAGGTGTTGAATACCCAGCGGGAAAACTCTGATGGCCGGGCTGCGACCGATGAAGCGGCACCGTCTGTTGATTCAGAACCTGAGCCCGCTGCCCCGCCAGTTGCCGTTGAGCAGCACGTTGAACAGCACGTTGAACAGCTCGTTGAACAGCTCGTTGAACAGGTAGCCACTCCGGAGTCAGAGCCGGTTGCTCCAGTTGCTGATTACCAGAACCCCTTGCCGGAGAATTTTGCCCCTGTTCAGGAAGCTGTTGTTGAGACTCCGCCACCGGGGGAGTTACAGCCGGCTCCAGTTGTTGAAGCAGCGCCCCGGGTTTCTGTTGAACCAGCGCCGACCTTCCAGGCTGACGAGGTGCCTGTTGAGGCGTACGATAATATGCCATCCTGTGCCGATGCTGCACCGGTAGAGCAGGCCCCCCCTGTTTCAAAGTTTCAGCAATACGCGCAGCAGGTGTCAGTTCAGACTGACTCTTCGTCAGTAGCAACCGTTGCTCAGGCGCAAAATGATGAGTTGCGAGTTGAGCCTGACAATGACGTTGAGCCAGTGGAGAAAATATCCCTGGCGGATCTGGACCCGGTAAGCTGGGTGCCGGTTTTTCGTAGTCTGCCCCTGGGTGGCGTAACCCGAACCATTGCTTCTCATTGTGAATATGTGGCGCACACGGGGGGGCGAATCGACCTCCGGCTCGACAGCCAGCGCAGCACACTTTACAACGAAACTCACCGGGACCGGGTAGAGAAGGGGCTGGGCGACTATTTTGGTCAGCCGCTGCGGCTGCAGGTTGAGATCGGTGAAGTTCAGGGGGAAACCCCGGCGGCCTGGCGCGAGCGAAAGATTGCCGAGCGACTGCAGGAAGCAAGGAACAGTATTTACGGCGACAGCAATGTTCGGCTGCTTATGGAGCAGTTTGGCGCAGTGGTCGTCGAAGACAGCATTCAGCCTGTCGGAAATGTGATCAAGTAAACCCTGGGAGCCTGACCGAGAATAGGCAGGCCGGCCTAAAATCCAGAAAGAACGGCCACTTTTCGTTAGAAAGCGGATGAGAGTCTCGATAAATTCGATTGAATAGGCCCACTATTCGCACGAATTGATCGAAAAATTTGACTCGTTCTACTGACTCTTGCCATAAAGAGTAATCTCGACCGCTATTCTCGGTCAGGCTCCTAGACGCTGACCGCAATTAATCAGGAGTTGTTATGTTCAAAGGTGGTATGGGCAATCTGATGAAACAGGCCCAGAAAATGCAGGAAGACATGCAGAAGGTCCAGGAGGAGCTGGCCAATGCGGAAGTGACTGGTGAATCCGGCGCCGGACTGGTGAAAGTCACCATGAACGGTCGCCATGATGTCAGGCGTGTGGAGATTGACCCGAGCCTGATGAAAGAAGAGAAAGAGATGCTGGAAGACCTGCTGGCTGCGGCGGTAAACGACGCTGTTCGCAAGGTGGAAAGCAACAACAAGGAAAAGATGGCCGGTATCACTGCCGGAATGAACCTGCCAGCCGGCCTCAAGATGCCATTCTGACCTGATCGATAAAGGAATTACGGAGAGACGATGTTCAGTCCCCTGATCAAGGAATTGATGGATGCCTTGCGCTGCCTGCCCGGGGTGGGTCCACGTTCTTCCCAGCGCATGGCGCTGCACCTGCTGGAGCGTGACCGTGATGGCGCGGTACGGCTGGCGAAGGCACTGGCTGAAGCGGCCGAGGGGGTTGGACGCTGTCGTCAGTGCCGGACTCTCTGTGAAGATGAACTCTGCCAGATCTGCAGTCACCCCCGCCGTGAAACCGATGTTCTCTGCGTCGTGGAAAATCCTTCAGATGTCATGGCGTTTGAGCAGGCAGGCGGCTTTTCCGGACGCTATTTCGTCTTGATGGGGCATTTGTCGCCTATTGATGGCATTGGCCCGGAGGACATCGGTATAGACGAGCTGCTGGCCCGGGTTGACGAGTACAAGGTCAGGGAAGTGATTCTCGCCACCAACCCCACTGTCGAGGGTGAAGCCACGGCGCACTTCATTGCTGAAGAGTTGAAAGGGCGGGGTGTTGAAGCTTCCAGAATCGCCCATGGTGTGCCACTGGGTGGAGAGCTGGAATATGTCGATGGCGGCACCCTGGCCCATGCCATGGCTGGGCGTCGAAAGGTTGATATTTAGGCGTTAATCCTACACAGAAAGCCAGCACTAAGCTGGTTTTTTTCATATTCACTATCTACCCTTGTCCAGACAATCCATCCTCCGGCTAATCGCCCTTTTTGCATGTATCTGGTTCCATCTACCCTCTGCCGTGTTTGTCAAAATAGGAGCCTGACCGAGAGTAGTGGTCGAGCATACTCTTCATAAAAGAGTCAGTAGACCGAGTCGGATTTTTCACTGGATTTGTGCGAATAGTTGACCTATTCAATCAAATTCAGTGGAGCTGTCCAGAGCGCTCAAGGCTGCGGCCGATCTTCCTGGATTTTAGGCCGACCTGCCTATTCTCGGTCAGGCTCCTAGCCTGTATCTGCATACCTTTTCCTATAAAGGAGCTGAGAGATGCACTGGCCAAAATTACCATCGTTGTTTTACCCTGCTGATTTTTTCCTTCTGGTCCTTTTTCTATCTGTCCTGGCTGTCAGTGCAGCGACTCCAATGCTGGCGGATGGGGGAGCCATAGACTGCGACCATTTTCAGGTGCTTGAGCTTCGTGATATCTGTACTGCCAACAGCAACCCGGTTTTTGTCCATGACAACATCAGTTCCACCGCTCTGAACCAGAAGGTAGATAGTTGGGGAAGCAGCCCGGGTTTGCACTTTCTTCCTCCGAAGGTGTATGTACTGAGTCGGAGTGTCAAACTGCATAAAGGGCAGCGCATTCTGCCGAATCCTGATACACCTCTTTCTGAGGGAAAACAGTTAAGGACAGTAGCGCTTGAGGCAGACACTAACTTCTCCATAGGTGGTGACCCCTATTTCAGCCTGCTGCAGACAGCTTCAGATAACGCAGTAGGAGGGGTGGAAATTGATGGCAGCAAACTGAATGACAGTATTCAGGGGTACCGGCAGGCTGGAGAGAAACACTATCCCCGGACACTGATCTATGCTCCCAACAGTGTCAAAGTGGTCATTGCAGGCTCGGTGCTGACGGGTATGGAAAGCCTTGATCATCTGATATGGAATCCCTTTCTGGATGACTTTTACTGGGACATATGCGGTGATCTCAGGCAGCGGGATGATGAACCTGGCTTGAGATTACGCCGCAACTTTCTGAAGGCCGATGGCATGACTTCGGGGCTTCTGGTAACGGGAGGTTACCATCCACCAGTTATTGAAAATAATGCCATTTTTGTCCGGACGCCTTCTGAGGGAGGCAATATCAGTAGCGGTATTCGCATTGAGAAGGGGGCGGCTCTCTTCCAGAAAAATGACATTGTTTACTCAGGTGAGTCCTCTTCACAGTCCAGACGTACTGCTATTGACGTAGATGCTCCTGAAGCTCTGTCGTTACTGCTCAATGCATTCTATGTAATGAATGCCGAGGTTCTCACGGAAAGTGATCGGGGAATCTCTGTCAGCAGTCATTCCCATTGGTTGCGGGTATCTGGCAACCGTTTTCCAGAAGGCGGCCAGTTTCTTGTGGCTGAAGAGGGGGGAGAGTCTAAACCCAACGTCATTGAGAGTGACAACTATGCTATGGCCTATCGTGGTCCGTACAGGCTAAGTACGCCATTGAAGTTTTTCGCCTTTACTGGCGATCTCGGAGTTACCCAGATTTCTGCCGGGCTGCTGGCTAATGAACTGGGTGGCTATAATGTGACGGCATTGCAGAATGCTGACAGTACCAGTGACGAGAGCATAAGATCAAATCTTACTGGTCTGGTAGACAGGGCAGATTACTGCCTGGATTGTCCTACCTATACCAATCGCTACGATGCTATTGGTATTCCGGTTACGATTGTGGCTTTTGTCCTTACTCAGGTTTGCTGCTGTGGGCTGATGTGCTGGACTTGCGGGGCGCGCCATTGGCCATACCTCTGAATCAGTTTCTTGAGGATTCCCAGATGCTATGCCAGACTCATAAGCTGTCTCGGTGGATCAACCACAGCAGCAGGTTTGGATCTGCTGCTGTAAGACGGCGTCTAAGCTTTTTGCCTGCTTTTATCATTGCTGTGTCGTTTTACTGCCCGGTAGCAGTGCCCGATACGGTAAACTGCAGTGACTATCGGCTTCCTGAATGGCGAGCCATCTGCAGCCGTTATGCCCAGTCCGATATAGACATCCATCAATCCCTTGCTCCCGATGGCCTGAACGATTTGGTGGACAGTCTGGGGGAGAAATCCGGTCTGCAAATTATCCCCGCAAAAACCTACAAATTGCAGAAAGCTGTCATATTGAAGAATCAACAGGCGCTATTGCCGTTGATCACCTCCAGTAACGAGCTGCAGCTGATAGGCCTGCGGATTGCTGATGATTTTACGGTTGAGGCGGGAAAAAGCTTTGTGTTTATAAAGCTTCAGGGAGAAGGTGCAGCGGGTGGGCTGAATCTTGATGGCACCAGTCTGCCGGATAGCCTGCCAGGGGCTGGAGAAAGCCCGACGCTGGCTGATCTCAGTGCTGACATTGCTGTTGAGCTGGCGGGCTCGGTTTTAAGAGGTGACAGAACCGGAAAACTCAAACAGCTGGTGCGGGTTTCTGGATCACTCAATAGTTCTGGAGCATCTGGAGGCGCTGCGCTGAGAGGCAACTTTATCAGCCCCGGTTCCGTCAAGGTCGGGGTGCGAAACTTGCTGGCAGATAGTCAGAAGCTGGAACTGACCAACAATAGAATAGGGATTGATAATTATCAGGCTACCGGAGTTGTCAGCGAGGGTGGCGTCATCAAGCTCCAGTACAACGACTTTGTCTTCTCTAACCGCTGTTATAGCAGTTTTGACTGTCATGGCCTGGAGATGCGCAATACGCCGAGTTTCGTGGTGACGGATAATGCCTTCTGGGTTGGAGAAAGCAATAAGGCAATGGGGCTGTTTCTGCACATTGTTGACTCCAGTGTCACAAGTCAGGGTGAGTATACTGGCAACGTATTCAGTCCCGGCATTGAAGTCTATAACTTCCAGCAGGATCAGAGTGATGGTGATTATTACACTGAAAATGTACGTGTAGTTACCGCGAGGAACTATAAAAATGTACAGGGCGCCTATCCCTGGACAACACCTGAGAGGTTTTTCGCCTATATCGGCACCAGGGGAGCCTTGCCAGTATCAGTCCAGGCTCTCATGGGTGTGAGTAACCTGATCCCTTCTGCCGACAATCTGACAAACTTTACCCGGTTGCAGAGAAAAATCAGCCTGGCTGGCAACAAGGCTTTGAATATTTTCTCGCCGGGTAATGTCACTGGACAATGCGATGAGGGCTGTAGCCAATGCGCGGAGTCTTGTAGTCGCAATGAGAGTGGGTTCAGTTATGGGGGGGGGATTCCAATGATCATCATGATGTGCCTTTACCCTCTGGTGTCGATTGTCAATTCAATTCTCAGCTATAAATGGGGGAGAATGCACAGGCATCCGTCTGGTTTTCAGCCAGTCTCTGTGCAGACGGTTCAATGAGCGGGTAATCTGGTCGTTCAATGCGCCCCCTACTGCAAATCGCCAGATTGCATGCCTCTGTATATACGACACTCCAAGTTATATGTCGGCTATAGAAAACCTGCCGGTCACCCCGTCAGTTTGATTATTGCTGATTCAGACTCTATATATCTGTCATCGGTCAAACTTGGCTGGAGCAGGTTATGCCATTATCAGTCTTCCAACTGAGTACTTTGCGGGTACGCCATCTGGTTTCAGCCACCCTGCTGGCTGGAGGCCTTCAAACCTGTCCGGTCATGGCCTCTGATTTCGGTTGGGTCGATGGATCAGTCAGCTTTATGGGATTAAAAAGAAGCCTGTCGCTTGTGCCATCGGCGCGCGACGGCTTTAACTTATCCAGCTGGCTGGTGCTTCAGGAAGTACCCATGGTCTCTTGTCCTATCGGGAGAGGGAGAGGGGGAGTAGAGACTGATCAGGCCGGGGCTAATGCTGCCGCTGCTGCACCTGAATCTACTAAAACCGCTCTGGAGTATTGTGAGGAGTTTTTTCAGTCTGAAGAGACGGAAGGCTTTGATAAAACCCGATATCGCTCAAAACTGGATGATGGGCGGTGGCTGAATGAGACCTTGGACAGGTTTGCGCAAGACTACGAAAAAATAGAAAAGACTGGAGGTGGCCTGAGCGTGCTTCAAAAGATTATCACCTCAATCAGAGGGGTAACACTGACAGATCTTAATAGTGAAGCAAAAGGTATGTCTATTGGGTTTTTGCTAAACCCTCAGAGCTTTCTTCGGTTTATTCATGTTCCGGGTTATCTCAATATGAATGCGCATTATCTCGCTAAGCTCAGGCACCAGTTTGATTACGAACGCCGTATTAACTTTACGGCCTATTATCCTAACTCAGTGAAGGTTGTCATCAGTCCTTTGGCTGAAGTCAATCTTTTCGAGCGCTTTACCGGGTTGATGGAGCTTTTCTGCCTTGAGGAAGGATATCTCCCTCAAGGGCCGTTATCAATTCTTGCGTTTCTGAAGAGCCTGGGGTGGGTGGCTAAGAATGGAGCAGGTGACTCAAGTGCCTGGAAAGTTAATAAACCTCTCAGGACATTGGAGCTCACAGATCCTGAGCTTATTAAATTGGACACTTCATTAACCCTGTATCATTCCGAGCAGGTTGTCAGGATTCTGAAAGAGCGATACAGCGCCCATGCCTCTGTAATGGAACAGCTCAATCGGATTCTCCTTCCTCCTCCCACACAGCCTGATTTGCAGAGTCAACCAGACAGGCAGAAAAAACAGTAGCGACGCCGGCTATTCGGTTGTCTGAAGAAAACTTATCCTTCATTTTAGGAGCTCCTATCTGAAGCAGGTTATCTTCCTTGGCAGCCTGGTTCCAACAAGAGCGTTCAGGTGTGTATCAGCTTGATCCTCTTTTCCTCCGTTCTTCACCCCAGGTTCAGGGCAACGGTAATCTGTCGGTTATCGGGAATCTCGTTGTAGGACAGAACCGCCAGCTCCGGTGCGCAGAGTCGGGCAAACCGGGCCAGTAACGGTCGGATCTGCGGCGCTACCAGCAGTATCGGAGTCTGGCCCGTATTCATCATCTGTCGCATGGTTTCCGGCATGTGCTGCTGAATCTGTTCCGTGACATTTGGCTCCAGTGGAATGGCGTCCGGAGCAAACTGGCCGCCACCCTGTTGCTGGATTTTCTGGAAAGCCTGCAGCAGCAGTTGTTCCAGAGGCTGTGCCAGAGTTGCCACGGGGATCATGGTTTCCATTCCCACCAGGTTGTCCAGAATCGTTCGGCGCAGTGCAACACGTACCTCCTGGGCCAGGGCGGTAGGATGGGTGTGTCTTGTGCTGGCGTCCAGCAAGGTCCCGGCGATAGTGCGAATATCTGTCAGTGGCACGTTGTCGTGCAACAGGCTCTGGAATACCTGCTGCAGGGTGTTGGTGTTCAGCTTGCCGGGGGTCAGCTCTTCGGACAGTTTCGGTGCAGACTGTTTCAGCTTGTCGAGGATCGATTGCGTTTCCTCGTAACCCAGCAGTTCCGGTGAGTGGTCTTCCATGACTTTACTGACATGGGTGGCGATCACTGTGGAAGGGTCAACAACTGTGTAGCCAAGGGCCAGCGCCCGGTCCCGGTCATCTTCCTGAACCCACACGGCGGCAAGGCCGTAGGCAGGTTCGGTGGTGCTGATGCCCTGGAGGTCGCCGAAGACTTCCCCCGGGTTGAGCGCCATTAACATGCCAGGCTGGATAATGCCTTCAGCAATGGCAACACCTTTGAGGTTGATGCGGTATTCGGTCGGTTTAAGCTGCAGGTTGTCGCGCACATGAACAGAGGGAATCAGGAAGCCCATGGACGAGGACAGGTTCTTGCGGATGCCCTTGATCCTGTCGAGCAGTTCGCCGCCGTTCTTTTCGTCGACCAGTCCCACAAGGCGGTAACCCAGTTCCAGGCTGACGGTGTGGATCACCGGTATATCTTCCCAGCTCAGTTCGCGTTTTTCCTGCTGTTTCGGTTTGATGTTTTCTGACAGCTCAAGGCGCTTCTGGTCTGCGTCACTGGTTGACTGTTTCTTTCTGGATATCATCCAGGCGGCACCACCGGCAATGCTACCGAGACTTAAAAAAGCAAAGTGCGGCATCCCGGGTACGATGCCCATGATGATCAGTACCGCAGAAGTCACAGCCAGTGCCTTGGGTGAGCCGAACATCTGGCTGGTGAGCTGTTCACCCATGTCCTCGGAGTCGGTTACCCGTGTCACCATGATGGCGGCGGTGGTTGACAGCAGCAGAGATGGAATCTGGGCGACCAGGCCGTCACCAATAGTCAGCAGCGAATAGGTGCGGAAAGCATCACCGAAACTCAGGTCGTGCTGAAGAATGCCTATGGCCACACCACCAATGATGTTGATGAACAGGATCAGCAGGCCGGCTATGGCATCGCCCCGGACAAATTTACTGGCACCGTCCATAGAACCATAAAAGTCAGCTTCCTGACGTACTTCGTCGCGCCTTGTACGAGCTTCATGTTGATCGATAAGGCCGCTATTGAGGTCAGCATCGATGGCCATCTGCTTGCCAGGCATGGCGTCCAGGGTAAAGCGAGCGGACACTTCGGATATACGCCCACCGCCCTTGGTGACGACGACAAAGTTAATGATCATCAAAATAGCGAAGACCACCAGTCCGACGACATAGTCACCACCAATCACCACGTTACCAAAGGCTTCAATCACCTTGCCGGCAGCTGCACCGCCATTATGGCCGTTAAGAAGTACCACTCGTGTTGAGGCTACGTTCAGAGCCAGTCGCATCAGAGTTGCGATCAGAAGAATGGTGGGAAAAACCCTGAAATCCAATGGCCTGAGGGTGTAAACCGCTACCAGCAGTACGATCAACGCCAGGGCAATATTGAAGGTAAACAGGGTATCCAGCAGTATCGGTGGTATCTGCAGGGTGACCATTGCCAGCAGCAGCAGCAACATCACTGGTGCGCCCAGGCGATAATCGTTGCCTGGAAGCAGGTTTTTTATAGAAACGGAGCCTGATTGCTCACGATGGTTTGCTGAGGCACTGTTCATGAAGACTCCGCTGTCAGATCCCTGTTCTTTATAAGAAGGTTGTTTGTCATAGAGGTAGCTCTAACTCCGTTCGTGCAGTTCTCTGCCTCAAGGTTGTTTGTTTCGGTATTCGTCAGGTACATCCAACTCCGGCAGGGAGGGGTAGTCTTTCGCCTTACCCTGCTGGAACTGGCGCAACTGGAAGATGTAGGCCAGAACCTGTGCTACAGCCAGGTACAGGTCGGCAGGAATTTCCTGGTCGATCCTGGTTGAGTAATAGATGGCCCTGGTCAGTAGTGGGGCTTCTACAATCTGGATATCGTTGCCACTGGCTATTTCACGGATGTGCAGGGCTGTCTGGTCAACACCCTTGGCCAGAACGAAGGGTGCACTTGCCTGATCCTGGTCGTATTTTAGGGCGATGGAGTAGTGGGTAGGGTTAACAATCACTACGTCGGCCTCGGGGACGCGCTGCATCATCCGCTGGTTGGCCATTTCCCGTTGAATCTGTCGGATTCTTTGCTTGACCTCCGGACTGCCTTCCATGTCCTTGTGTTCATCTTTGACTTCCTGTCGGGTCATCATCAATTTCTGTTTGTGGTCCCAGATCTGAAAAGGTGCATCAAGAGCGCTGATGAAGACCAGGGTCATTGCGTAGGCAAAAAGGGCGTTGCCGAGAATGCCTAGTCCGGTGGTCAGGGCGGTCTGGGTCGGAAGGCGGCTGAGCATCAGTAGTAATGGATAATTTCGCCACAGTAACCATGCCAGACAAGACATGACCAGTATGATCTTGATAATCGACTTAAGCAGCTCCATGGCACCTTTTTTGGAAAAGACTTTTTTGATCCATTGCGCAGGGTTCATTCGGCTCAACTTGGGCGCCAGGTTGCCACCACTGAATAGCCAGCCGCCGACGAGTAGCTGGCCTATAGCACCTGCCAGCAATAGGCCGGCCAGAACAAGAGCGATAAGAGGACTGACGACAGTCGCCGTATCCATCAGTTGCCTTTGCATAGCGCTGGTGTCAAAAACATTGGCACGCTCAAGGGCGAAGTTGTGGATCATGATCCGGCCCAGTAAATCACCAGCAGGTTTGGCGGCCAGCCAGAGGCAAAGGCTGGCGACAAGCAGCAGTAATGCAGAGGTTAATTCTTTTGATCGCGGGATTTGCCCTTCTTCCCGGCTCTTTTCAATACGTCGGGCACTGGGCTGTTCGGTTTTTTCCTGATCGGACTCACTCATGACATGCC